>NZ_JCAKRW010000013.1:0-103994 GCF_059515185.1 Chryseobacterium sp. CS2K3
AAATAAAAAGCGGCTCAACACTGAACCGCTTTTATTTTATATCGTCATCGAGAAAATCCTTGTTTCAGGTTTATTTCTCATCATTCTCAAGTCAAAAACCATTGCTACATTTCTGGTGAATGCCCTTCCCGCTTCAGTAATCTTTATTTCTTTACCGGAAATTTCAACCAACCCGTCATTTTCCATTTCTTTCAGCATTTCCAGCGCATTATCCAGTTCCGGGAAAGAATTATCAATATTGAAGGTAGTTTCCAGCTGACACATTAAATTTAAAATATGCCTTCTTACAATAAGATCTTCTTCATTCAATACGTGACCTTTCACTACAGGAATTTTCCCTTCTTCTACCATCGTCTGATATTCTTCTACCGTTTTTACATTTTGTGCAAAAGCATACCATGAATCTGAAATGGCAGACATCCCAAGTCCTACCATCAATTGAGTATTACTTGAAGTATAGCCCATAAAATTCCTGTGAAGTTTTTTATGAATCAATGAATGGTATAAATCATCATGTTCTAAAGAAAAATGATCCATTCCCACTTCAATATAACCTAAGTCCTGAAGTAATTTCTTACCATCTTCATATAAACGTCGCTTTTCCTCTCCACTTGGCAAGTCACTTTCATCAAAACCTCTCTGTCCTACTCCTTTCACCCACGGAACGTGCGCATAAGAATAAAACGCCAGCCTGTCCGGTTTCAATTCCATTGTTTTTCTGATGGTATTTTCCATCGCTTCCCAAGTCTGGTGTGGAAGTCCAAATACTAAATCATGACTGATTCCTCTGTATCCAATTTCCTTAGCCCATTCTGTCACGTTTTTAACGTTTTCAAAAGGCTGAATTCTATTGATCGCCTTCTGTACTTTAGGATCATAATCCTGAACTCCAAAACTCACTCTTCTGAAACCAAGATCATATAAGGTCTGAAGATGTTCCTTCGTTGTATTATTCGGGTGTCCTTCAAAAGAGAACTCAGGGTGTTCCGCAATCTCTACCGTTGTGAAGATTCCTTCTAATAATGTCTTTAAGTTCTCCGGTGAGAAAAAAGTCGGAGTACCACCTCCCAAATGTAATTCTTTTAACTTTGGTTTTTCATTGAAAAGCTCAAGATAAAGTCTCCATTCTTTCAATACACTTTCCAAATAAGGTACTTCAACACTATGTTGCTTTGTAATACGCTTATGGCATGCACAAAATGTACATAATGCCTCGCAGAAAGGCAAATGAATATAAATAGAAATTCCCTCTTCTGCATTACTTTCATTAAAAGACCTGATCACACTACTACTCCATTTTTCAGGTGAAAATGTGCTGTCATCCCAATAAGGAACGGTAGGATAAGAAGTGTAACGTGGTCCGGGAATATTATATTTATCTATTAAAGAGTTCATTTTGAAAATTAAAATTTATAAGGTGAGGAAATTTAACATTTTAAAATTCCATCCTACAAAATTAACCATTAGTTATGAATTTTTACCTATGAATTATATTAGGTGCTATTTTATAATGAGTCTAAATACGTATGGTCAGAGACTTAATAAATAGTGATAAATTCTATTCTTTATATTTAAAATTTTAATCTCATTATCGAGATCCTGCTATTGCCTGCTAAAACAACATTGTTACCATCAACCCATTCACAAACGAAAAATCCTTTTTCATCGGAAATTTTCTTCCAGGTCTTTCCAAAATCAGATGAATAGCTGATATGTTGATCTCCTACCGCAATCATCTCTTTCCCTTTTGAGCCGGGCTTGATTTTCACACAGGTTGTATATCCTGCATTTTGCCCGGAAGCCTGAATCTGCCAGGTTTCCCCACCATCATTCGTTGTTGCAATATTATTGATATTCGCGTCCTGTTTGGTATAATCGCCCCCCACAGCAACACCGAATTGATCATCATAGAAATCAATAGAATACATTCCCTGTGAAGATTCTCCCTGAATGATAAGCGTTTTAAAAATTTCGAGTTTCTCTGTTTTAAGATTCATTCTTATAATCCTTGAAGCCTTACCACCTGTCGCGATCCATAGATATTTTTTGGAAGAAGTTATATTGGTATTACTTGCTGCGAAAGCTGCTTCTCCATCATTCAACTCTAGATTATTTTTAAACATCTTCCATTGACCATTTTTATAAACTGCCAGTTTTAATAAACGATCTTGAGCCGCATCGCTGAATGTATACGCCAACTTATCATTTACAAAGTGTAAGGCATCATAAAATGCAGTCTTTGTAGTATCTGTAAAAACAATTTGGGATTTCAGATCTTTTTTATCAATTTTAAAAAAATAAGCCGGACTTTCAATATTAATGGCATAAAATGAATTTTTATCCTGAGCCAATGTCCTGAACTGCAACTTTTTTTCAGAAAGTAAAACCTGCTTTTGATTTTTATAATTCTGTAAATCCACAAATCCAAACTTAGAATCTGTTCCACTGTACCAGACCTTATGATCATATAATTCTAATGCTCTGATGCTTATTTTATCATTCAGAATCGTTTCTATATTTTCTACCTGTTGAGAAAATGCTGTCATTCCTAAGGATAGGAATATAACGGTTAAAATCTTTTTCATACTATATATTCAATAAAAAAACCGCCGAAGCGGTTTATATGATTTAATCGTTCTGATATTTTTCAGGATTGTTAAGCTTACTGTTTGATTTACCATATAGGAAGTATACCAAACCTCCTAAGAACAACCATACAGCTGAAAGTTCCAATGCATGAGCACTTAAGTTAAAAATCAAATAAACATTGATAAATACTCCCAATGCTACAACTATTTTGTATGCCGGAACTTTGAAAGGTCTGATTAAATTTGGTTCTTTTTTTCTCATTACCCAAACGGCAATACAAACCAGTGTAAATGCAAACAGAGTCCCGAAACTCGTCATATCTGCCAAAGTAGAAATTGGGGTAAATGCAGCAATAAATGCCACTACAACTCCCAATAAAATAATTCCTTTGTAAGGTGTTTTTGTTTTTGGATGAAGATCACCAAAGAACTTAGGGATCAAACCGTCTTTTGCCATTCCAATAAAAATTCTGGACTGTCCCATCATCATTACCATTACTACGGAAATTAATCCTACCGTAGCAGCAATCGTCACCACATTACTTGCCCAGTGTTTTCCGGCAATTTCAAATGCATACGCAACAGGCGCTTTAATAGCATCAGGATATTTTCCTTCAGGATTAAAGTCTGTATAATGCATCATCCCTGTTAATACAAGAGATACACAAATATATAAAGCTGTACAAACCAATAATGAAGCAATGATTGCGAAAGGCACATCTTTCTTAGGATTAATAGCTTCCCCAGCCTGCGTAGAAACAGCATCAAAACCAATATAAGCAAAGAAGATTGCCGCGGCTCCGGAAATAATTCCCTTAATACCGTAGGCAGACACCAGATCTCCTTCAGAATTTTTAATCTGAACCTGATCTGGAATAAAAGGCTTCCAGTTTTTAACACCGTCTACAGCGTTATAAAGATCAGTATTAGAGAAAATAATATAGACACCAGCGATAATTACAAAGATAACCGCTGAAGTTTTCATTAAAACGATCAGGTTATTGGCTCCGGCAGCTTCTTTTGTTCCCTTTACCAATAATGCAGTAATCAAAAGAACAAGAATAAAAGCTGGTAAATTCATTGAAAAACCGTCTCCTGCATAACTGGCTGGATCTGAAGTAAGGTAAGATGGTAAATGAACTCCAAAAATTTTCAGAAATTTCGTGAAATATCCGGACCAGCTTACGGAAACCGCCATACTTGCCATGGCATATTCCAGAATGAGACACCATCCCATTGCCCATGCAAAAATTTCTCCTACTGTTCCGTACGCATAAGCATACGCTGAACCTTCAACCGGTATAATCGATGCGAACTCAGCATAGCACAATGCAGCAAAAACGCAGGCAATTCCTGCAATAATAAAGGAAATTGCAAGTGCAGGACCTGCATGATAATAGGCTCCTGTCCCAGTAAGAACAAAGATTCCACCTCCAATGATAGCACCTACTCCTATTGCTGTTAAACTCCATTTTCCAAGGACTTTCTTCAGCTCACTTTTCTTCATATCTGCCTCATAGGCACTTAGTGGTTTTTTAACCCAAATTTTCGACATGTTTTTTTATTTATTTAAGGATTCACGAAAATATAAAAAATTTAGGAACTCTCACGTTTATCGTTAAACTTTCATCATTTATTTTACATTAATAGCTTAAAAACATGAACAAGACATTGTTTAATTCATTTTAAAAAGTCCATATTTTTGTTTATTTTTGATCGCATGAATTTATATGATCTTTTTGTAAAGCCCTATGAAAGCTACGATTCCCTACAAATTATGTTGGAAACGTCAGGTGCTATTTTCGGAACATTGAGCGTATATTTTTCCATTAAGAAAAATATATGGGTATACCCTACCGGAATTATTTCAACCCTGATCTACGTATACATTCTTTTCAACTTCGGACTGCTGGGAGATTGCCTCATTAATGTATACTATACAATAATGAGTGTCTATGGCTGGATTTTATGGGCTAAAAACTCTGAAGATCATATACATGTAGAGGTTACTTGGGCAACAACGAAAGAATGGTTATACGCCATTATTCTTTTTGTTCTCAGTTTAGCATTGGTTACCCTTATTTACTACTATAAACCTTATATAGATAATAAATTTTCTATGGAAGGTACAAATCTTGGATTATATCATCTTGATTGGGCAAATTGGATGGATGTTTTTACAACTTCAATTTTTTTAGTGGGAATGTGGTTTATGGCGAAACAGCGCATAGAGAACTGGATCTTCTGGATTATCGGAGATTTTATTTGCATGCCAATGATGATTTTTAAGGGTCTTGGAATCACTTCGGTTCAATATTTGGTATTTACTATAATGGCTATCTTAGGATACCTTAGTTGGAAAAAAAGTTTTAAAGAAAAAAAAGTACAATAAAGTCATGAAAAATTTATTAAAAATAGCAGTTAGTATCTTTGCTATTAGCACACTAACATCTTGTATGGCATATACAGACGGATATGGTAGTAATGGAGGCTATGGATATGGAGACCCATATTACAACAACGGATACTACTATGCTCCTTCCGGATATTATGGAAATGGCGGATATTGGGGTAATGACGGCTATTATTATAGAAACAATATTAATTACTACTATGATAATGGTATGCCCTACTATTATGACAATTATAATAACTCCAGAAGAAAAGTATACGTAGAAAGAAGAAGTACAACTACGACACAAAGACCGAATAACGGTTTCAGAAACGGAGGTTCATATAATAATGGTAACGGTTATATTAACAGAAACTCCAATAACGGAAATAACGGGTTCAGAAACTCTAATGGAAACCAAAATAACCAGGGTAACCAAAACAATAACGGATTCAGAAATTCAAACGGTAACGGGTATCAGAATAACCAAGGTAACCAGAACAACAGCGGATTCAGAAACCAAAGTTCAGGAAACAGCTCCAATAACAATAGTTTTGAAAACAGAACATTGAATACGGGAGGCGGCGGCTTCAGAAATTCAGGAAGTACAAATAGCAGTACCCCTGCAAGATCAGAATCTTCGAGTGGCGGCTTCAGAAACAGTTCAAGCAGCCAAAGCAGCTCTGACACTTCAAACAGGCAAGGCGGCAGAGGCTTTAGATAAAACGATTATAAATAAGGAAACGAACAGCTAACACTGTTCGTTTTTCATTTTAAATATATTAATTTTGCTTCTTCATTTTAGACAAAAATTATATGGAATTTTATAAATATCAGGGGACAGGAAATGATTTTGTAATGGTAGACAACCGTGATCTTCAGTTTCCAAAAGACAAAAATATCATTGAAAAACTATGTGACAGACGTTTCGGAATAGGCGCTGACGGGCTTATTCTTCTTGAAAACGATCCTGATTATGATTTCAAAATGGTATATTATAATTCTGACGGCGGCGAAAGTACAATGTGTGGAAACGGAGGAAGATGTCTTGTTGCTTTTGCTTTTTTCCTTGACGTTTTTGAGGATAAATGTAAGTTTATTGCCATTGATGGTGAACATGAGGCAGAAATTCATAATGGTATCATTAAATTAAAAATGATAGATGTAGATACTATTTCCCAAGACGGAAATGATACGGTTATGAATACAGGTTCTCCTCATTATGTAAAATATGTGGAAAATATTGCCGATTACGATGTTTATACCAAAGGACACGACATCAGAAATTCTGAAAATTATAAAGAAAAAGGGATTAATGTAAACTTTGTAGAAAAAATTTCTGACAATGAAATATTTGTAAGAACCTATGAACGAGGTGTTGAGGATGAAACTTACAGTTGTGGAACCGGAGTTACAGCTTCTGCTTTAACTTTTCTTCAAAAACACAATCTAACTTCCGTAAAAGTTAAAACCTTAGGAGGTAATCTTAAGGTATATGCTGAAAAAAGCGGTGATGCTTTCTGTAATATCTGGCTGGAAGGTCCTGCAAAGCAAGTTTTTAAAGGAAAGGTAGATATTCTTTAAGATCAAAAAACTTTTAATCAACATTATTTAAGAATGAAAAAAGCTATTCTCATTATCATTCTGCTGGTTTTTGTAGTGGCAGGATTTTTTGGTTTGAGATTTTATAATAAATATTTTGGAAACAATGTAGAAAAGGACGGTTATATTTTGATCCCTCATAAGGCAAACTTTAACCAGATCCTGGACTCTATTGCTCCATATATTAAAGACCGTAAATCTTTTGAAGCTGTTGCTAAGGATAAAGGTCTTAACACGAACTTTAAAGCAGGGCGCTACCATATTCAAAGCGGTAAGGGAAACACGGACCTTGTCAATATGATTAAAGCAGGTAACCAAACGGCAAATTCTTTCAGAATCGGAGATTTTGGAGATATGTACCAAATGATTGGTAAGGTTACCAAGAAAACGGAATTGGATTCTTTACATTTTGTGAGTGATCTGGATGTCGTAGCACAAGAGAAAGGTTATAAAAATATTGAAGATCTAAAGAAATATTTTTTCATTGATACTTATAATTTCTTCTGGACGGTAAGTCCGAGAGAGTTTTTTGCGAAGTTTGAAGATCAATATAATGATTTCTGGACCAGTGAAAGAAAAAACAAAGAACAGCAGTCTGGGCTTACAAGAGAACAGATCTACGCTCTTGCATCAATTGTTTATAAGGAATCAGGAGGCAAAAAGGATGAAATGAAAACCATTGCCGGGTTATATCTTAACCGTTATAGAAAAGGCATGAAACTTCAGTCTGATCCTACGGTAATTTATGCCATCAATAAAGAGACAAATTTTAAAGAACCGATTAAAAGAGTATTATATAAACATTTATCTACTCCATCGCCATATAATACATATGCCAATGCAGGTATTCCTCCGGGACCGATCTGTGTAGTAGATAAAAACTCTGTAGATGCTGTTTTGAACGCGGAAAACAATAATTATATATTTATGTGTGCTGACCCTGCAAGATTTGGATATCATAAGTTTACGGCAAGTGCTGAAGAGCATGCTGTAAATGCAAAAGCGTATCAGGACTGGCTTAATTCAAAAAATATAAAATAAGCGTAGCAGACACCTAAAATTTTATACAGTTAGAAAAAACAATAAATTGATCATAATATTTTGAAAATCAAATAAATATGAAAATTCAAAATATTACGGGTTATACTTTCACGATTTTATACAAAAAAATAACCTATGAAGAATAAGACAGAAATTGTCAATATTTTCACACGAAAAGCACTAGGGCTTACTTTTGTACTCTCGGCGGCGGCATTGGCTTTTGCTCAGGAAAAAGCAGGAGTTTCAGGGATTATTGTCAATAAGAAGAATCAGCCTGTTCCTTATGCCTCTGTAACTTTCAGTAATAAAGCTAACAAGTCATTAAGCGATGCTGTGCTGACCGATGAAAAGGGGTTGTATCAATTACAGCTTGCTCCTGGTGAATATGATGTTACGGTAGAAGCTATTGATTACAAGAAAAGTGTGATCAGTAAAATTATTACAGGTCCCGGCAATATTGGAGCACTATCTATAGAAGCTGAGGGAACCTCTACATTAGATGGAAAAACAACGGAACTGCAGGGTGTTGTCATTACTGCTACAGCAACCAAACCTTATAAAGTAGAACTGGATAAGAAAACTTATGATCCGTCACAGGATATTGTAAGTAAAGGAGGAAGTTTACAGGATGTTTTGACTAACGTGCCTTCCGTTTCTGTGGATACTGACGGAACAGTTTCTATGAGAGGAAGTACTAACGTAAAATTCCTTATCAACGGTAAGCCTTCTTCCCTTTTAGGAATAGATGATGGAGCGAATGCTTTGCAAAGTATTCCGGCTGATCAGATCGAAAGAATTGAAGTGATTACCAATCCTTCTTCAAAATTTGAGGCAAGTGGAACTTCCGGTATTTTAAATATTATCCTTAAAAAGAATAAAAAAATTGGATTTAATGGTAGTGTTGTCGGAACTCTAGGATATTTTCCAAGAACTTCACTGAACGCAAATCTGAGCTGGAGAAAGAATAACTGGACCTGGTTTGTAAATGGTGGCGGTGGCTATACTGAAAATAAGACAAAAAATAATTCTGAAACCACATACCATACTCTAAATTTCCCAAAAATTGATTCAACTAAGGGAACCCCTAATATGCCTGTTCATCAGTATCAGAATTCTATTAATAAAACCTATAACAAAAACTATAACCTAAGTGCAGGTTTTGTATATGACCTTTCTGAAAAAACTTCAATCAATTTAACTGGATTGGTAAGAACATTTGAAGGAGACGGAAATGAACTGGTAAATACTTATGATAGTTTTTATAAATATACAGGCAATTCTTTAAATCCATGGAATCTTTTGAATCCATATACTTTAAGAGATGCTAAAACTACTTTTAATAATCTTGCTTTTCAGGGTGATGTAGGATTGGATCATAAGTTCGACGATAATGGGCAAAATCTATCCTTATCATTAAGTTTACAAAGAAACAGAAGTAATAATAATGCTGATATTCTGGAAAGTGTAGATGGCATTGCTTCTGTACAGGATATTACTAAAAGACATTCTGTAAATAAAACCATAATCGGAAAAGCTGACTATGAATTACCAATAGGTGAAAAATCTAAGCTTGAAGCTGGATACAGATTAGATGTTAATGATAATACTTATGATAATTTAGTAAACAGTACGTCTAATAATCCTCTGATTTCGAATTATAACAATAATACTGATTACAGAGAAATGTTCAATGCATTCTATGTTCAGTTCAGAAGTAAAATCGGAAACTTTGGATATCAATTAGGATTGAGAGATGAGGTTTCCAATGTTAAAATCAATTACATCAATCAGAATCCGAATAGTACTCCCATTAATAATAAAACGAAGAACTACAACAATCTATTTCCTAGTGTATTCTTAAGTTATGATGTATCAAAAAACAATCAGATTTTGGTTAACTACTCTCGTAGAATAGACAGACCAAGATCATTCTTCATGGTGCCTTTTCCGAACTACACCAACAATCAGAATATTTTCGAAGGAAATATTGATCTGAATCCATCATACGTAGATTCTTATGAAGTAGGTTATAATATTACACGAAAGAAGTTTACCATTAACCCTACTTTATATTACAGACACGCAACGGATGATACTAAAATGCTTGTCTACAGACCTGACGAAAGCCAGAGAGTATTCTATACTAAACCTGACAACTTAGGGGATGATGATCGCTATGGTTTAGATCTGAATTTCACTTACGACCCTTTTGCATGGTTCAAAATCATGGGTAGCGCAGACCTTTTCGGATATAAAACTACCGGTATTGCAAGCTACACAACAAAAGATGTGGACGGAATCGAGCAAACGCGTTATCAGGACTTTACAGGAAGTGGTTTTTCTACGAGACTACGTCTTAATACGACTTTCAAACTTGATAAGACATTAAGTATACAACTTCAAGGATTCTACAGAGGAGGGCAGAAAACAGCAAGCCAGGATAGAAAAGATATGTATGCGATCAACTTTGGTGCTTCCAAAACAATCTGGAAAGGAGACGGAACTATTTCCTTCAATATCCAGGACATCTTTAATACTAGAGGTATGGAGGTATACAACTACAGTGCGGATTATACAAGAAGCAGCTATATGCAATGGCAGCCAAGACAGTTTTCTATATCTCTAACTTATAGATTTAAACAGGGAGAGAAAATAGAGCAGCCTAAGAGAAAAAAGGATATTAATTCCAATGAGAATAAAGACGACCAGCAAGGTCCGATGTAATACAAACAAAAACCCGAAATTTAAATTTCGGGTTTTTTATTTTTTTATTTTGCAGCTTCAGTTTTTTCTACTTTTGCTTTTTCAGCTTCATAGATTCGTTTTCTCAGGTCGCTGGTAGAAAACCTGTGATCTCTTTTATTATAAAAAATTTCAATACCTTTTTCTTCGCAATACTGCTTACCTGTAAAGTCTCTGTCCAGATAATCATCTCCAATAATTCTTACATCAATTACAAAAGATTTTAAGATATCTAACAAGTCTTCTTCAGTGTAATAAGGAATGATTTCGTCTACAGCATTTACCGCTTTTAACTGAATATATCGTTCAACAATAGTCTGGCTTGGTTTGTTTTTGCCCGGACGATCATGAGACGGATCAATCTGTAATCCTACGATTAAATAATCGCACACTGTTTTAGCCTCTTCAAGCATTTTAATATGCCCTGCATGTAATAAATCAAATGAGGAAAATGTAATACCTATTCTTTGTGTCTTCATATTATTTAAAATTAAAACTTCGCTGAAATAAATGTTCTTTTAAATGGATAAAAGACCGGTGATTCAGGAAATATATTTTGTAATTCTTGTTTATAATCTTTTTTAAATTGTTCTTTCAAATTTTCGGGAAGCCGCTCAATATAAGGAAGCATTGCTGTTCCAGATGCCCAGGTAAAGACAGCATTCGCATCTTCAAGAACATGAGGAAATACTTTCTCATAAACGGTAATTCCCTGTCCTTTATTGTCAAATAATATTCTTGAGTACTCTTCTATCGTTAAAACTGTATACGCTCGTGTCCACGAATTGTAAGCTGTTTTATAAGGTTCAGTTTCGGCAATTTTTCTTAGAAGCTGATGCACTACATATTCATGATTGGACGGAATTTGTACCGCAAGCTGCCCACCCTCTTTAATTTTACTGATTATTCTTGGAAACAGCTCCTTATGATTGTTGCACCATTGAATTGCCGCATTGGAAATAATCAAATCATAAGTATCTCCAAGATGAAGTTGTTCCTCAATACTTCTTTTTTCAAAGTTCAGCCTGCTTGTTTTAAACTGAGCCGCTTTTTCAAGCATTTCTTCTGAAGAATCTATTCCTAAAACCTTGGAATCTTCCAGATAGTCTAAAAGTTTAGAGGTAAGTTCTCCCGTTCCGCATCCAAGATCTATAACGGATATACCCGTTCTTGATTCAACAAGTTTTAATAAATCAAAGAAGGGAGCTGAACGTTCTTCTTTAAACTGATCATATACATCCGGATTCCAAGCCATAATATTAGTATTTTATGAGTTTCTGGATTCTAAATATTTCTGCCATTCCCAAACAGTTCTCAGGGATTCCTCAAGGGATGTTTCAGATTTCCAGTGAAGCTCTTTTTCCGCCTTATCAGGATTAGCATAAGCAATGGTAATATCACCTTCCCTTCTGTCACAAATCTGGTAAGGAACTGCGGTCTCGGTTGCTTTTTCAAATGCCTTTACAACTTCTAAAACAGATGATCCCTTTCCTGTTCCTAAGTTATAAATATCAACCACAGCATCTTCGGAAGAATTATCCATCAATTTTTTCAAAGCAGCAACATGTGCTTTTGCCAGATCAACAACATAAATATAGTCACGAATAGCTGTTCCATCTTCTGTTGGATAATCATCACCCCAAACGCTTAGTTTCTCACGAATTCCTGCAGCAGTCTGCATTACATAAGGAACCAGATTATTAGGGATCCCGATTGGTAATTCTCCAAGCTTAGCAGATGGATGAGCTCCGATTGGGTTAAAATATCTTAATAAAGAGATTTTTCTGTTATATGCTTTTGCAAAATCAATAAGAATTTCTTCTCCCATTTGTTTTGTTTTACCATATACGCTTTCAGGCATTTTCAATGGTGTATTTTCATCGATAGGCATTACATCTGCCTGCCCGTAAACTGTACAGGATGAACTGAAAATAAAATTAGAGATTCCTCTTTCTTTAAACTCCTGAAGGATGTTAATAAGAGAAAAAAGATTATTTTCGTAATAATCTACAGGTTTTATCTGGCTTTCTCCTACTGCTTTAAAAGCGGCAAAATTAATACAGCCATCAATCTGATGTGCATCAAAAACCTGGTTAAGTAATTCTTTACGCTTTAAATCAAAAGGGTAAAAAACCGGCTTTTTACCAGTAATTTCCTCAATATTTTTTAATATAAACCTCTCTGAATTGGATAAATCATCTACAATAACAACTTCAAAGTCATTATTAAGAAGTTCTACTACGGTATGGGAACCAATATATCCAAGCCCTCCTGTAACAAGTATTGCCATTTTATTTTTTAATCTTCGTGTTTTCCAATATTTTCTATTTCGTTTTTTTCTATTTTTCTATGATTTAAATAAAAAATGTAAAAAGAAACAAAACCGATAACTAGTGTATTAAAAATAATTACAAAGTTATAATATGAATTATTAATGTAACTTTTAATTAAAGTATAATCTGCAAAACAAACTAAAATAAAAATCATTACAGCAATAAGATTGAGTATAGCCTTTGTATATTTTAATTTGCAAAAAATGATTAGTCCAGCAATTAAATTCACAATTATATAAAGAGAGTATTTAAAAATATTTTCAGAAATACTCTCTTTGTAGTATTTAGAATAGGATAAGGAATCATAGGACATCACTGTATTGATTAAATAAAGTGAATAAATCCCTGCGATAAAAAAATGAAACCCTAAAAAGAATTTATACTTTTTACCTTTAAGAAAAAATTCCTTCATTTTTTATCCCATAAACTCAAGTACTGCATCGGTAATATACTTCAGCTGCTCTTCATCTAATTCTGTATGCATTGGTAAAGAGATTACCTGATCCAGAAGTTTATCTGTATTCACAAAATCTGCATCATTACTTTCCTGGAAGTAAGCTTTCTGTTTTCTTAATGCTACCGGATAGTAGATCATTGCAGGAATTTCCTTTTCTGTAAGGAATTTCTGAAGTTCATTACGTTTTCCGTTCAGAATTCTTAAAGTATACTGGTGGAATACGTGAGTAGAGTTTTCAGATCTTTTTGGTGTCAGAATATTTTCATTCCCAGCAAAAGCCTCATCATAGTAATCTGCTGCTTTTCTTCTTGCTTCATTATAAGAATCAAGATGAGGTAATTTTTTTCTTAAAACGGCTGCCTGAATGCTATCCAAACGAGAGTTCACTCCTACTTCATCATGATAATATCTTTCATACATTCCGTGGTTTACAATTCCTCTTAAACGGTGAGCTAATTCATCATTGTTTGTGAAAATAGCACCACCATCTCCATAGCATCCCAGGTTTTTTGACGGGAAGAAAGACGTTGTACCAACAGTTGCCATTGTTCCGGCGTATTTTGTAGTTCCGTCAGAGAAGGTATATTCTGCACCTATTGCCTGTGCATTATCTTCAATCACATATAAATTGTGCTCTTCAGCAATTTTCAGAATTTCTTCCATATTTGCACATTGTCCGAATAAATGTACAGGAATGATTGCTTTTGTTCTTGGTGTAATTGCCTTTCTTAAATCTTCTGTTGAAATAGTAAATGTATCGTAATCTACATCTACCAAAACAGATTTTAATTTAAGCAAATGAATCACTTCTACTGTTGCTGCAAAAGTAAAATCTGCTGTAATGACCTCATCTCCTTCTTTCAGGTCCAACGCCATAAGAGCAATCTGTAATGCATCAGTTCCATTTGCACATGGAATCACATGTTTTACGTCTAAATAAGACTCCAATTCATTCTGGAAAGACTTTACTTCAGGACCGTTGATGAAAGCCGCGGAATCCATTACATTTAAAACTGCATTGTCTACATCATTCTTTATTTTGTAATACTGACTTTGCAAGTCAACCATCTGAATTTTTTTCATAAATAAATATTTTAAATATTTCTGTAAAAATAAGGATTTTAAAATCCTATCAAAAATTTTATTGATTTAGTTTTTATCTTTATACAAAATAATTTCATGAAAAAACTTTTACTTTTTTGTTTCCTAGCAGGTTACTCCTATTCCCCTGCACAGAGTAAGCTTGTTTTTGTTCATTTTAAAGACAAGCCCAATAAAGCGGCTTTTTTTGCTAATCCACTCTCGGAGCTTTCCCAAAAGTCACTTAACAGACGTACATCATTAGGAATACCTCTTAATGACCAGGATGCTCCCATAGAGCAGTCTTACATCCAGAATTTACAGAATCTTGGCTTTACCGTTACCGATTATTCCAAATGGCTTAATGGAGCTGCTGTGAATGCCACTCCTGCTCAGATAACAGTTCTACAGTCACAACCTTTTGTGTTATCCGTAGAAAATTTTGCACGAAACAGTTCAGCAGGAAACAAAGTATTCCCCATAAATAAATGGAAAGAAAGTACAGGTTCCAATAATAAAGTCCTTACCAATTTTGACTATGGCTCAGGAACACCACAGATTGATCAGGTCAATATAAAACCCCTCCATCTCGCCGGATATACAGGCACAGGAGTTTCCATTGCGGTTATTGACAATGGATTTCCAACTGTGGATACAGGAAATGCTTTTTTAAGACTCCGAACAAATAATAAAATAAAAGCAGGATATGATTTTGTAACCAAAACCAGTAACATCTACAATCCTTCTCTGCATGCTCACGGTACTATCGTTTTGGGAGCAATCGGAGGTTATCTTGAAAATACTTTTGTAGGATCTGCACCGGACGCTGATTTCTATCTTTATCGCAGTGAAAACTTTGATTCGGAAATTCCTGAGGAAGAAATATACTGGATTGAAGCAGCTGAAGAAGCAGACAGAAAAGGAGTGGATATCATCACAACATCCCTTGGATACAATATTTTTGATAATCCTCAATACAATTACACTTATGCAGACATGAACGGAAGCACTTCATTCATCGCAAGAGGAGCCGGAATTGCTGCTGAAAAAGGAATTTTTGTTCTTGCCGCTGCCGGAAACTCGGGAGATAAGCCTTGGCATTATATTATGACACCGGCTGACAATGATAAAGTATTTTCTATCGGAGGCGTAGATTCTGCCGGAAATTCTTCGGTATTTTCTTCTTTTGGACCCAATTCCCTTGGTGCTATAAAGCCTGACGGAAGTGCACTGGGAACAGCTACAGTAACAGTTTTGGGTGATACCACTTTTGTTAGCAGCGGAACTTCTCTTGCGACTCCCATTGCTGCCGGAGGTGTTGCCTGTCTGATTCAGGCATTTCCTACGATGAATCGTGAACAAATGAGGACCAGACTGAGACAGACAGCATCACTTTATCCGAATCACACAGATCAGATGGGATTTGGTATTCTCAATTTTGGAAGCCTTTATAACCTTGTGCTGAATACTTCTGAAACAGTAAAAAAAGAAAATTTCGTTCTGTTCCCGAATCCTGTTAAAAACATTCTAAACATTGCCTCTGATCATGAAATAGAAACATTAGAAATCTATGATAATCTGGGGAGATTGGTAAGAAAAGTCAATCATCAAAAATCCGTAATGGTTGATGATTTTACTAAAGGGGTCTATTATCTTAAAATGACTTCAAAAAGCAAAACCTACTATGAAAAATTTATTAAAGAATAGTGATTTTAAATAGGAAACGGACTCCAAAGAGTCCGTTTCCTATTATATTTTTAATAATTAAGCAGAATTCCTACTTGCATTAATGTTTCCAAACAATGATCTTGTCACCAGTTTTTCATAAGCTTCTTTATTTCCTTCTCCTTTTTGAATTTTCATTAAAGCATACTGCTGAATACTCAATAAGGGAAGTACAATTTTCTCACGAATCTTCACCGATTTCCTTGATAACGGATCTTCTTCCTGAAGCATTTTGAAGCCGGTAAGTTCCAGCATAATATTTTTTGAAAGCTCATATTCATCAAAAAGAACATTCCAGAATGCTCCGAACTTTGGATTATTTTTGATATAATATGTTAACGGAAAATAAGATTTATTCATACTCATCATAGAGTTCAGAACCAATGTTTTAAAGAAATCCGAACCTTTATACAGTTCTCTCACTTCTTCAAATCTTCCCTGCTCTTTCATTTTCTGCATGGCATATCCGAAACCAAAGAATCCGGGTACATTTTGCTTGAGCTGTGACCATGATCCTACAAACGGAATAGCTCTCAAGTCTTCAAATTTCAGCTCGCTTCCATTGCCTCTCTTGGATGGGCGGCTTCCGATGTTGGTTTTCCCGTAATATTCAAGTGTACTCATTTCCTGAAGATAAGGAACGAACATCTCATGTGCTTTCAGATCTGAATATTTTTGATAACTGATATTCGCCAGTTCAATGATCAATGCTCTTTCTTTTTCTGTAAGATCTTTTTTGGCATTCTTGAACACGTCATTTTCTACACCCGCTGTCAAAAGCTGCTCAAAGTTATATTTTGCCTGCTCTTTATTCCCAAAGATACTGGTAATGGTTTGCCCCTGAATAGTCAGCTCAATTTTATTATTAGCGATTGTTTTTCCCTGAGAAGCATAAAAATCGTGAGTTTTTCCACCTCCTCTTGCAGGCGGTCCTCCTCTGCCATCAAAGAATACTACTTTTATATTGTTCTGCTCGGACAGTTGTGTTAATACTTCTTTCGCTTTATAAATTTCCCAGTTTGCTTTCAGGTAGCCTCCATCTTTGGTTCCATCGGAGAATCCCAGCATGATGGTCTGGTGATTTCCTCTTCTTTCAAGGTGTTTTTTGTATACAGGATTCTGATACAGCTCATTCATCACATGTTCTGCATTATCAAGACCTTCCATTGTTTCAAAAAGCGGAACGATATCCATATTAATTTCTTCATCCTGATATCCGCAGATTTTAAAGAACGCATAAACATTCATAACATCTTTCACAGCATCGGAATTAGAAATAATATAGCGGTTCATTCCTCTTAATCCATTCAGGTTTTGAATATCTGAAATCTGGGAAACCGTCAGTAAAGTGTCTTTTACAATATCTTCAAAGTCGCTCGCCTGTACAGTTTCTGAAATTTGAATAAGTTTATTGAATTTCTGTTCGTAATCAGCTTCTTCTTTTCCGTATACTTTGGCAAAAACCTCATCAATAACTTTTTGGTGAATCCTACTGTCCTGACGTACATCTAATGTCGCAAAGTGAGTTCCAAAGATTTTTACACGATCTCTGAAGTTCACTAATAGCTCAAGAAATAAAGAATTGTGCTCATTGATCAGTATTTTTTCCGCTTCATCAGTTTTTTTCAAAATGTCTTCTGCTTTAATACTTTTACCATCAAAAATAGCAGCATAAAGATCTTCACTTAATTGAGTCAACGCCTCCGAAACCCCTCTGAAACTCAATCTTCTTCTGATAAATTTCAGATGACTGTAATATGATTTCAGGATCGCGGAACGAAGTTCTGCTGCAACTTTTTTAGTGACATCAGCCGTTACAAAAGGATTTCCGTCTCTGTCTCCTCCGGGCCAGAAACCAAGCTGAATAATGTCTTCATGCAAATGGAAATGCTCGTTTCCAAAGGTCTTTTTAATTTTTGTAAACAGCTCACCGATGGTATCATAATAAACATATCTCAAATAAGAAATAATACTAAGCGCTTCATCAATAGGGGTTGGTTTTTCTTTATTTACAAAAGGTGTTTTCCCCAGCTGTTGTAAAAGGGTGTCAATCTGTGTCACAGAATCACTGGTAATAGCTCCTCTCAAATCCTGAATGATTCTTTGTACCGAACTTGGGTAAAACTGAGTGGGGTGTGCTGTAAACACTACTTTCACACTGAAATCTTTTAGTTTTTCACGTACTTTTTCAATTTTATGGTCTTGATATGAACGTTCAAAAAGATTAGTGACTGTCCCGCTATCACTTTCAGAATGAAGATTAGGAAAAGCCGCATCTTCAATACTGTCAAACAACACAACTTGTCTTTCTATATATTGGATGATCTTAAAAAGCAGCTCAAGCTTCTGCTCTTCGTTTTGAAGATCTGTATGATTTTTAAAAAATTCTTCAATAATTTCTTCAGGCGTTTTTCCTCCTTCATAGCCGGTTCTGCTTTCTTCGTATAAGAAAGGGAGTAACATCCCGATATTAGTCATTTTATCATAAGGCAGGCTCATAAATAATGAATTATAGATCTGGAATTTATTTTCCACGATCTGCCTGAATTTTTCTGTGCGTTGGTCGTGTCTCATAGTAACAAATGTAAGTGATTTTGGAATTAGTTTGATTGACAAATGACAAAAAAACAGAAGATAATATCAGATTTTTTCAACTTTATTAATCTTCCATAAAACATTTCGTAACTTTGCTCTTCCAATGAATTTAATACATAAATATAATCATATCACGATATGAAACTGTATTAAAAATTATTCAATATCTGTTTCTATGGGCTACATCAGAGAATATTACGAACAAATCGTCAAACTGCAGGAATCGGAATGGGAATTTATCGCAGGATATTTCCGCCGAAAAATGTATTCGAAAAATGAGATCATTACTCAACAAGGCGATACGGAAAACTATCTTTCTTTTATAGAATCCGGACTGGTAAGGTTTTATATTCCTGATGATGAGCATGGATATACTTTTAACTTTAGTTTTGAAAAAGAATTTACCTGCGCTTATGATTCTTTCCTGACCCAAACCCCATCCGAATACGAAATGCAGGCACTTACGGAAACTGTTGTGTGGCAGGTTTCGTATGATGATTTGCAGAAAATTTACAATCAGACGAATGTCGGAAATCATCTGGGACGTTTCGCCTCAGAAAAATTGTTTTTAGCGAAAAGCAAAAGGGAACTTTCACTGCTTAAACTTACAGCCAAAGAAAGATACCTTAGACTATTCTCCGAGCAGCCCGAGCTTTTACAACGTGTTCCTCTAAAATATATCGCATCATATATTGGAATTACTCCGCAGGCATTAAGCAGAATTCGCAGGCAAATTAATTAACATAGGTTCATTGTATATGTTTCAGTTTCTGCTGAACTTTGCAAAAAATACTTCAATGAACTTACCAATTGTAGCCTATGGAAATCATATTTTGAAACAGAAATGCATCGAAATTAGTCAAAACAGCCCCGAAATCCAAAAGCTCATAGAAGATATGTGGGAAACGATGGAAAATTCTAACGGCTGTGGACTTTCTTCTTCTCAAATCGGGAAAGCTTTACAGCTTTTTGTAGTTGACAGTGAAATCATCTACGAAAATTTTACTATTGAAGATCAGATTCTCAACTTTGAAAAAAATGACAAAGGCATCAGAGAAACTTTTATCAATGCTAAAATCATTACTACTTCCGATGAAACATGGGAAGACTATGAAGGCTGCTTAAGTATTCCAGGATTATCTCAAAAAGTAGAACGACCATGGCAAATCACAATAGAATATCTTAATCAGGATTTTATCCAACAAAGGAAAACGTTCACAGGCTTAACAGCAAGAATTATCCAGCATGAATACGATCACACCCAGGGAATTTTATATATTGATCATTTAAAATCTTTGACAAGAAAATTAATAGAATCAAGATTAAAAAAAATTGTTAATGGGAATATATCCACGGGATATCCAATGAAGTTTTATAAAGATTTTACTTCATAAAATACATTATAATTTTTCGTAAATTTGACGGAAAACACTTTCTTTATGAAAATAATCACTGCAGCTTCCCTGATCATTTCCAGTCTGATTTCTGCACAGATCACGGTTCCTGATGATTATAAAAAAATTCCTGATATTCTGGATACTACGGAATATCTGTATCCATTTGTTATTCCTAATAAAGAGTATGAATATTGGAGAGTACTTACCAATGATCCTGATCCCGATAAAGCAATCATCTATGAAAGTCAGGCTCCCCTATTTATGACCATTAATGAACCGTTTCCTGAAAAAGGATTTTTTCAAAAATGTGTTGGAAATACTTGTTTTTCTTATATACTTGCCTGTAAAGGTGGAAGAAGTGTTTACTTTTCTAATGAGCAACAGCTAAGAGATTTTATCGGAACAGTTGATAACCTTCCGGAAGCAATTCTATTAGCCAAAACTTACGGGTACTCCATTGATACTAAAAACCGTTTTACAGGTTCTTATAAAATTGAAGACAATTCTATTTCCATGTATGCTTTACAATCTAAAGGCTGCCCTATCGTTAAAGAGGCTTTTCTAATTAAGATCAACAGAAAGACCGGAAAACTTGAAGCTAAAAGTAAGGGAGTCTATTCGAAAAATGAGGATTGTAACGCTTTATAAACCTATTGAAAAAACATTAATCTTTCCATTTAAAGGACAGGAAAACAAGAGATCTTCAGGAATATATATTTATTTTTTGCCATGAACTACTAATGAATTTATTCGTGCATCCGTGGCAATTATTTAACAGTATACAATGTTATCGGAGATAAAATCTTAGCGCCTTAAAACACTGTCTAAAGGAAAAAATAGCGCCTTTGCGATTGCCAACATCACTTCTTTAATCATTATCATATTGTTGGAAAACGCAAAGGCGCGAGGATTTATCTACATGGCGTATATTTTAAGGCGCAAGAAGATCGAAGATCTTCAGCAAGAATAATGCTGATTGTTTGCCACGAATACCTAATGAGTTTATTCGTGCATCCGTGGCAATTATTTAACAGTATACAATGTTATCGTAGATAGAATCTTAGCGCCTTAAAAGCAGTAGCAAAAGGAAAAAATAGCGCCCTTGCAATTCCCAACATCATTCTTTAATCATTATCATATTGTTGGAAAACGCAAAGGCGCGAGGGTTTATCTACATTACGTATATTTTAAGGCGCAAGAAGATCGAAGATCTTCAGCAAGAATAATGCTGATTAAAGACATTCAAATCATTATCAGCTAACAACAGATTACGATAAAGGCTTGATAGCTTTCATTAAATTTAATCATAGCAATTTTAAAATTTCATTAACTTAATATTCCCTTTCCATTCCGTAAATTTGATTCAAATAAATTTAGAACAATGCTTAATTTCGAGTTTAAAAATCCGACTAAAATACTTTTTGGGAAAGGTGAAATCGCTAAAATCTCCAATGAAATTCCTAAAGATGCTAAAATATTAATGATTTATGGTGGTGGAAGTATCAAAAACAATGGTGTTTACGACCAGGTAAAAGAAGCTTTAAAAGATCATGAGCTGTATGAGTTCGGCGGCGTTCCTGCCAATCCCGAGTATGAAGTATTGATCAAAGCGGTAAGTTTTATTAAAGAAAACGGTATCACTTATCTGCTTGCTGTAGGTGGAGGTTCTGTCATTGACGGAACAAAATTCATTTCTGCAGCTGCAAATTATAATGGTGAGCCTTGGGAGATCTTAAGAAAACAGGTAAGAACTTTTGAAGGAGAAGGAATGCCTTTCGGAAGTATTTTAACGCTTCCTGCAACGGGTTCCGAGATGAATTCAGGATATGTAATCTCAAGAAGAGAAACTAATGAAAAACTATCTTCAGGCGGTCCGGGACTTTTCCCTCAGTTTTCTGTGTTAGACCCCGAAGTAATCAGAACTATTCCTAAAAACCAGATCGTGAACGGGCTTACTGATGCTTATACCCATGTTTTGGAACAGTATATGACAGCTCCTTCTTCAGCTGATCTTCAGGAGAGAATTGCTGAAAGCATCTTAATCAGTCTTCAGGAGACTGCACCAAAAGTATTAGCTGACGATTTTAACTATGATGCTGCCGGAAACTTTATGTGGTGCTGTACAATGGCTTTGAACGGGCTGATCCAGAAAGGAGTAATTACAGACTGGGCTGTACATGCAATGGGTCATGAATTAACGGCTTATTTTGGTATTGATCATGCAAGAACATTAGCTATTATTGCTCCTTCTCACTACCGTTACAACTTTGAAGATAAAAAAGGAAAACTTGCTCAATACGCTGAAAGAGTTTGGGGAATCAAAGATGGTACCTTAGAGGAAAAAGCAGAGCTTGGAATCAAAAAACTGGAAGAATTCTTCCACAGTCTTCACATCAAAACCAAACTTTCCGAATATACTGAAGACTATAAAGGAACTGCAGAAAGAGTAGAAAAAGCTTTTACTGATAGAAACTGGATGGGACTTGGTGAATACAGAAAACTAACTCCTCAGGATGCATCCAAGATCGTAGAAATGAGCTACTAAGGTTCAATATTTAAAGTTGAGTGTCTATAAAACCACTAATTTAGGTTTGAATCATTCTTATAAAAAATGTAAAGCGGGCTGAGGTCCGCTTTTTTTGATTATGAGGGGAAGTAAGAGTTTATATGGAATAACTCTGTCAAAATCATTTTCAACTCTAATCATTTCTCAATTCTTTACTATCAAATCATTTTATTCACAAACATTTGTTTAAAATTTCACGATTTCATTACATATATTTCAAATTTATTTATATTTTAGCATATTCTTAAAATTTGTGAAAATGAAAAAACAGCTACTTTTATTTGCCTTTTCTGCCTTGGCACTTACTTCTTGTAAAGATGATGACCTTCAAGCCTATGAAATGGATATGATGAAGGGAGATTGGAAGGAAGTAAAAAGGGAAGTAATTTCAGGAAAAGACAATAAAACAGTGCTTAAAACTGAAATTATCACAGGATGTGCAGCCAAAAACACACTTTTCTTCAAAACAGACTTTACAATGAGCTATACAGCTTATATAGGGACAGGTGCAGATTGCCAGGTTTCTCAAAAGACTACCGGATCATATACTTATGATCAGGAAACCAAAATCTTAGGAGTGAAAGTGGCAGATGAAGATCCTCAAAACTATAGAATTGATATTTTAACAAGTAAAGATCTTAGAGTAGCCGAGTTATTTGGCAGCTATGATCAGGACGGGGATAAAATTCCTGATATTACTTACGTTACTTATAAAAGATAAACCTAAACTCCCGTTGATCGGGAGTTTTTTATTACTTTTATCTCAAATTTAAATCTGAAAATAATGAAGAAGATTCTATCAGCATTTCTATTGCTGTGTTTTACTATTGCCTTTTCACAGGAAAAGAAACCGATGTTCTGGCAGGACATTCAAAATTTCAAAAAGGAAGATCAACAAAATCCGCCGCCCAAAGATGCTATTCTATTCTTAGGCAGCTCATCATTTACCAAATGGACGGATGTTGCGGATTATTTCCCTACTAAAACCATCATCAACAGAGGTTTTGGAGGATCGAGACTTACAGACCTTAACGATTTTGCGGATGATCTATTATCGCCTTATCAGCCCAAACAGATCATTATCTACTGCGGTGAGAATGACTTTGCAGATAATCACAAACTGAAAGCAAAAGTAGTGGTTAACAGATTCAAAAGCTTCTACAAAAAGATACGTGAAAGATTTCCTAATATAGAAGTAGATTATATCTCGATCAAATATTCTCCGAGCAGAGAGGTGATCTGGTCCCAAATGAAAGAAGCCAACAAAAAGATTGCTGCTTTCATGGATAAAGAACCTAATGCCGAATTCATTGATGTTACGAAAGCAATGCAGGATGCTAACGGAAATGTAAGAAAGGATATTTTTGTGGAAGATATGCTTCACTTTAAGCCTGAAGGTTACCAAATATGGACGAAGGTGATGACTCCTTATATGAAATAAGTTATACATCCATCAATTGATTAAAAAAAACGATTCCAGATACTGGAATCGTTTTTTATATTATTTCTTTCTCTTCGATTTAGAGATTGCTTTTTGCTGTGCCCTGTTGGCTCCGAATTTCTTAGGTGCTTTTCTTTTCGATGGTCCACCCCAGTTTTCTTTGGTATTTTTAGCTTTTTTCTCATGGAAAGCTCCTCCCCCCTCGTTCAGTTTTACCTGTGCCGGGTTTTTCATTACTACCTCATCTTTTTCGGAAGCTATTTTATTAGGATTGATTTTTACGCCTTCAGGGAAGTCAATAAACTTCAATTCCTTATCCATCAGTAGCTCAATATCAAGAATTAAAGGTTCTTCTTTTTTGGTTACAAAAGTTATTGCCTTACCTTCTTTATCTGCTCTACCTGTTCTACCGATTCTGTGGATGTATTGTTCCGGAATATCCGGTGTTTCAAAGTTGATGACATGGGTAATATTGGAAATATCCAGACCTCTTGCCATTACATCTGTTGTGATCAAACCTCTGATTTCTTCATTTTCAAAGCTTTTCATCGCTTTAAGCCTGTAGTTCTGAGACTTATTTGAGTGAATCACATCAAACTGCTCAGGGAAAAGCTCATCAATTTTAGTAAATAAAAGGTCTGCGTGCTTTTTATTATTATTAAAAATCAACACTTTAGACATATCCTCGTTATGTTTCAACAAGTTTTCAAGTAAATTGATCTTTGTATTGAAATTTTCAACTTTATAGGCTGTCTGCTCAATTTTCTCAAGCGGTGTTCCTGATTTTGCTAATGAAATCTCTACCGGGCTTGCAAAATACTCATCCAACATATCGTCCACAGCTTCTGTCATCGTTGCAGAGAAAAGAATATTTTGTCTCTTCTCCCTCATCATTTCAAAAATGTGGGTCAATTGTGGTCTGAAACCAAGGTTAAGCATTTCATCAAACTCGTCAATGATCAGCTTTTGTACTTCCTTAAGAGAAATAGCATTGTCTATGGAAAGGTCCATCACTCTACCCGGAGTTCCTACTAAAATATCACATCCATCATTGAATAAAAGTTTCTGAGTATTGATGTTTTTTCCACCATATATTCCGATTACTCTTGCTGTAATATTTTCTGTCAGTTTTTCAAGGATTTCCGTTACCTGTACCACCAATTCTCTTGTAGGAACAAGTACCAGAACTGTTGGATTTCCTGATTTACTGTATTTCCATGTTTTAAGAACGGGTAAAAGATAAGCCAGCGTTTTTCCTGTTCCGGTCTGTGCAATTCCCATTACGTCTCTTCCGGAAAGAATAGGCTTTAAACTTTTCTCCTGAATAGGTGTAGGTTCAAATAATTCTAAATCCGCTAAAACATCAAGAATCTTAACCGGCAGGTCAAAATCTGCAAAAGTGAGTTTTTCCATTTTGCAAAGATAAGTATTAATATGTAGAAACTGAAATCAGGTTTTTGCAAGGGTAAGAAGAGGTCTTCAATAAAGAAAAATGGAAACCGAAATTGTAGTTTAAAACTCTATAACAGCCACTTTACATATTGAATCCTGAGCAATTAATTAACTCTTACACTTTTATTCGTTATTCTAATGTCATCATCTTTCCATTCACTGGTTGTAATAATGACATTCCCTCTCTTTTTAGGGTCTTTTTTGATCGGAAATTTATCTTCTTCCCACTGGCTGCAATGTGTTGAAATAGGGGTTACCATAGGTCTCCAGCCTGTTTTGCTTAACGTATAAACATAAAACGGATGCCAGCAGCTGGTACACCAATTGGGATAAAAACCGATATCATCTTTACCATCATTATTAAGATCTCCAAGATTATATAAAGACCCTCCTTTCGCAGGAGAAATAACGAACGGTTTTATGTTTTTGTCACTGAAATAGATGGTTGTTTCGCATGTTCCGTCGCACTCGTCTGAACAATCGGTTACCTTAGCATAAATATATTCTTTAGTTCCGTTACCATCAAAGTCTCCCTGTAGATTTTCTTTGGCTGCCTCCTGCGCTATACAGAATGAACAACAAAGAGTTACTGTGGTTATTATTAGTTTTTTCATTGGTTTATTTTTTTATACAAAATGCGAAGTTTGGGATACGGGATAAAAAACAGAATATCACACGCTGCAACACTACTATTTTCTCGCTACTCTCAGCAAAAGTATTATTATTAAAATGATTGAGAACAAAAATCCCAGTATAGCTACCACAGATAATTCTCCTATTCTCGGTCCGGATTCTGAAACAAAAACAATTGCTGTTGCAATAATATTAGCTCCCAGAATCATTGCCAAAATCAGATTAATAACACTGGATTTTATCAGCTGATTGGTCTTTTCTATATTTTTAATTTCACTGGAAACGGTGAATTTATTTTCATCTAATTTTTGAAGAACAGAGCGAAGTTCTTTGGGAATTTCGTCTACATTATCCGTAAAATTCATCATTCGGTCCATTCCCGTTTTTAAAAGGTTTTTCGGACTGATCTTTTTAGTGAATATTTTCTTCGTGTAGGGATGAAGACTTTTTACAATATCCAGATCCGGATTAATATTTCTCCCAACACCCTCTATCAGGCTGATTCCTTTAAATAAAAGATAAAAATAATCTGGCATGTAAAGTCTGTTATCTTTAAGAATATCTTTCATTTTATTAAGAATAACCTGAACATTAATATCCTGTAATGAAGAGCTGTGCACAAAATTCAGAATATCTTCTACATCATTTTCAAATCTTCTTTCGTCCGGAATCTCGTAGCTTATCGCCATTTTTTTTAGATATCGGACAATTTTATGTGGATTTTTCGCTACAAAGCTTACAATAAGATTTTCAAGGATTTCTTTATCATTTGGTTGAATTTTTCCTACAGCACCAAAATCAATGAAAACAATTCTCCCATCTTTTTTCACCAAAATATTTCCTGCATGGGGATCGGCATGGAAAAAGCCATAATCTAAAATCTGGGAAACAAAAAGTCTTAATCCAGTTTCTGAAACTTTTACAGGATCAATATTATTTGCCAGAAGAACAGACTTATCGGTTACTTTGATCCCATCGATGAATTCCATACAAAGAATATTGTTGTTGGAAAATTCTTCATATACTTTAGGAACGTAAGTTTCTTTATTATTTTTAAAATTAAGACGAAATTGCTGAATATTATTTCTCTCATTGATCAGGGAAACTTCTTCCAGCAATGATTTTTCGAAAGTAGAAATCGCCTGCTTCAGATTAAGCTTCTCTCCTATTTCTGAATAAGCAGATATTAATTTTTCAATGTCTTTAATTAATAATAAATCATCTTCAATAACTGATTGTACATCTGGTTTTCTGAGTTTTAAAATAACCGGGCTTCCATCCAGTAAAACGGCTTTGTACACCTGGGCAATAGATGCCGTCGCTAAAGGTTCTTTCTGAATTTCTAAAAAATGATCTTTCACAGAAATATTGAATTCACTTTCCAGCGCTTCCTCTATATCCATATCTACGGTTTCCACTTTATCCTGCAATTTCTGCAACTCCTGAATCAGTTCCGGTGGTAAAAGATCTTCCCTGTTACTGAATGTCTGCCCCAGTTTCACAAAAGTAGGTCCCAGCTCTTCTAAAGCGAGTCTTATTCTTTCATAAACTGTTCCTTTCGAAATAATTTCGTCTGAAGTGGAAGAAGTTTCTTCCTGCTTATTTCCGCCATTCATTCTTGCCAACATGTCTTTAAAGCCATATTTACTTAATACGGAAATAAGTCTTGCGGATCTTTTCAGTTTTCTTTGTTGCTTATCAAACATAGTGTATCAATAGTAGGTGCAATTTACTCCAAAAACTGTTCCTAATGCTATTTTGACTTGAGTTTAGAGTAAGAAATTCAGGGTTAAATGGCTGGAAGATGGAAGTGTGAGGCTGGAAGTTACTTTTAGCCATCCCCTTACTATTTGTTTTTTATCAAACCCTTAAAAGATAAAATATCTTCCTGATGGTTTTATGAATTGCGGTTTTCTATGCCCACTTCAGACTCATTTTCAGTAACGAGTCCTAGTATGAATTTAGCTGATTTTATAAAAAAACAGGCGGAAAATCACCACAAAGAGATTAAATTTTTCATCACATAATCAGTATTTTAAATGATTATTTCTATACATAATGAAAAAACAATGTCACGTATAATAATATTTTATATATTTACAAAGTACAAACATTAAAACAAACCAAAAAAGTATTACAACATGAAAAATTTACGTAACAGCAAACTTTCAAGAGAGCAATTAAAAAACGTTTCAGGAAGCGGAATTATCATTGGAGATGGTAAATGCTCACGTCAATGCTGCCCTACTGACGGACTTCCAAAATGCCCGGGAATGATTTGCCCTGCGGTAGTTTGCCCACAGTATTTATAAGAATACTCATTAAATTTTAGGTAAAATAAAAACAGAATGCTTTCGCATTCTGTTTTGTTATTTAAGGTAGGTTTCATAAAGGTCTTTACGACGGTCTTTCATTACCTGAACAGAGCCGTTATGGTGGAGATCTTTCAATAAATTCAAATCTACATCTACAATTAAAGTCATTTCTGTATTAGGAGTCGCTTCTCCTTTCACCGCATTGGAAGGGAAGGCGAAATCTGAAGGTGTAAATACGGCAGCCTGCCCAAACTGAATATCCATATTATTAACTTTTGGAAGGTTTCCTACGCAACCTGCAATTGCAACATAACATTCATTTTCTATGGCTCTTGCTGCAGCACAGTGACGAACCCGCATATAAGCATTCTGGGTATCGGTTAAATAAGGAACAAACAGGATCTTCATTCCCTGATCTGCCAGAATTCTTGGTAATTCCGGGAATTCAACGTCATAACAGATCACAAGACCTATTTTACCGCAGTCTGTATCGAAAACTTTTATTTCATTACCCCCTTTCATTCCGTAATAGCGTTTTTCATTGGGTGTAATGTGGATCTTTCTGTATTCATCCATACGTCCATCGCGGTGAAGAAGATAGCTTACATTGTATAAATCATTCGTCTCATTATCAAAAACCGGCATACTTCCGGAAATAATATTGACATTATAACTGATAGCAAGTTCAGAAATTTTCTTTTTAATATCTTCCGTAAGCTTGGCAAGCTCTATCATACTGTCTCTCTCTGAAAGGCTGTTGAAAGGAGCCAGCAAAGGCGTATTGAAAAGTTCCGGGAAAAGTACAAAATCTGACTTGTAATCTCCCATCACATTGACAAAGAATTCCACCTGTTCATAAAAGGCTTCTATATCTCTGAAATGTCTCATTTGCCACTGTACCAATCCCAGCCGGATAATACTGTCCTGCATGGTATTGGGTCTTTTGCTGTAATAAATATTATTCCATTGTAGGAGAACGGCATTTTCTCTAGATGCTTCGTCTTCGGGAAGATACTTCCTCAACACTCTGATGGGAAGAAAGTTATTGGAAAGCTGAAATGACAAAACAGGGTCATAGATTTCTTTATCTCTTACTCTTCGAATATATTCTCTTGGGGAAAGCTCATGACTATGCTTGTGGTAATTCGGGATTCTTCCGCCAAGGACAATAGATTTTAAGTTTAACTGTTCACAAAGTTCTTTCCTTGCATCATAAAGTCTTCTTCCAAGTCGTAATTCACGAAATTCCGGGTCTACAAAGACTTCTATTCCGTATAAAACATTTCCGGTGGCTGAATGGGTATTGAAGGTATAATTTCCTGTAATATCGCTATACGTATGATCATCTCCAAATTCTTCATAATTAACAATAATGGAAAGTGCCACGGCAGCCAATTTTCCGTCTACCGTAATGCAGATCTGTCCGTTAGGAAATATTCTTGTTAATTTTTCAATACTTTTTTTCGACCATATTGATTCTGACATTTGAGGATAAGCTCTCTTCATAGTTTGCGCCAACTCATCATAATCCTGAACAGTCAGGGGTCTTGTTTCTATTTGCATTTGATGTAATTTTACTTAAATTTAGTGAAAATTTTAAACAAATACCCTTATCAACCTATTATAACTTTATATTCTAAATGAAACCATATGCATTAGTCTTAGCTATAAGTGTTACCATCATTTTTATTTTAAGAATTTTTTATCCCACCTCAACCATTAATATTTCACACAATTTAAACTTATTTTCTGCATCCAAAATAAGTACTCAAGAAACCAAAAATTTTGTTTTCATCTATTTAATAGGAGTAATGTTGTTAAATTATATCATTTTCCATAAACATATACTGTTTAAACTGATATACTGTTTATTAATCACTATAAATATTTTACTGCTTATTTTTTCATTGAAACAGTTTTAATAAAAAAATCCTACCCAAATTGGGCAGGATTTATATTTAAAATTCAAGTTGAAATTATTCCCACTCAATGGTTGCAGGTGGTTTGCTTGAAATATCGTAAGCTACTCTGTTGATTCCTCTTACTTCGTTGATGATTCTGCTTGATACAGTGTCCAAGAACTCGTAAGGAAGTCTGCTCCATGTTGCTGTCATAAAGTCGATGGTATTCGCAGAACGAACTACAGCTGTGTATTCGTAAGTTCTTTCATCTCCCATTACTCCTACAGATTTTACAGGAAGCAATACTACGAAAGCCTGAGATACTTTTTCGTAAAGGTCATTTTTATATAATTCTTCGATGAAAATATCATCAGCTTCCTGAAGGATTCTTACTTTTTCAGCATCTACAGCTCCCAATACTCTGATTCCTAATCCAGGACCTGGGAAAGGGTGTCTGTATACTAAATGATGAGGAATACCTAATTCTTCTCCTACTCTTCTTACTTCGTCCTTGAAAAGCTCTCTTAGCGGCTCTAATAATTCGAATTCCATATCTTCAGGAAGTCCGCCAACGTTATGGTGAGACTTAATTACTGCAGATGGTCCGTTTACAGACTGGCTTTCGATAACGTCAGGGTAAATGGTTCCCTGGGCTAAGAATTTAGCGCCTTCAATTTTATGAGATTCTTCATCAAATACGTGAATAAATTCGTTTCCGATGATTTTTCTCTTTGCTTCAGGATCGTCTACTCCTGCTAATTTTGAAAGGAATCTTTCTTTAGCATCTACCATTTTAATGTTCATATGGAAGTGCTCTCCATACTGATCCATTACTTTTTTACCTTCATCCTTTCTCAATAATCCTGTATCTACGAAGATACAAGTCAACTGATCACCGATAGCTTTGTGGATCAAAACTGCGGCTACAGAAGAGTCAACCCCTCCGGAAAGGCCAAGGATTACTTTGTTGTCTCCTACTTTCTCGCGGATTTCTTCAACTGTTTTTTCAATATAGTTTGTCAGTTTCCAGTTTTTCTCTGCATTACAGATTCCGAATACAAAGTTTTCGAGCATTTTCCCGCCTTCTTCTGTATGAGAAACTTCCGGGTGGAACTGAACGCAGAAGATTTTCTTCTCTTCATTGGAAATAGAAGCAATTACTCCAGATTTTGCGTTTAATTCAAAACCTACAGGCAATTCTCCTACTTCATCAAAGTGGCTCATCCAAACTACAGAATTTTGGGTCACTCCTTTTAATAAAGAGCTTTCTTTAACGATCTCAAGATTAGCTTTTCCGTACTCTCCTTTTTCTCCTTTGTTTACTTTCCCTCCTAAAAGGTGAGCTGTCATCTGCATTCCATAGCAAATACCTAATACAGGAACTCCCTGCTCGTATAGTTCTTTTTCAACCAGGTGAGCATTTTCTGCATTTACAGAGCTTGGACCTCCTGAAAGAATGATTCCTTTTGGTTGTTTTGCTATAATATCTTGTAATGGTGTATTGAAAGGCAAGATTTCAGAGTACACGCCCATCTCACGGATTCTTCTTCCGATAAGCTGGTTGTACTGGGATCCGAAATCTAAAATAATAATACCGTTGTTCATTTTTGATAATTGATTTGTTTGAAAGATGTCAGAATTCAGACACTAGATTTCAGATTTGGATCTGAAGTCTGGCATTTAACATCTGAACTCTTTTTCTAATATTAACTGTTTTACAAAAAAAGACTTGGAATGGCTCCAAATCTTTTTTCGTGATTTATTAAAACTTTCCGATGTCTTCTCTATAGAAGCCGTAATCGAAATGTACATGACCTGCGTCTTCGTAAACTTTCTTGCGTGCATCTTCGAAAGTAGCTCCTGTAGCTACGATGTTCAATACTCTACCGCCATTGGAAACTACTTTATCTCCTTTTCTGATCGCGCCTGCATATAAAAGCTTACTGTGTTTTACTTTATCTTCTCCTGTAATTTCGAAACCTGTTTCGATGTTTCTTGGATACCCACCTGAACACATTACAAGACAAACAGCTTTTTCGTCTTTGAATTTAAGTTCGATGTCTTTTCCATCCATACAGTCCTGTATCACATCAAGAAGATTGTTTTCCATAAGAGCCATTAATACCTGAGTTTCAGGATCTCCGAATCTCATGTTATATTCAAGAAGGTAAGCTCCGTTCTTAGTTACCATTAATCCGAAGAAAATGATTCCTTTGAAGCTGAATCCTTCTGCTTTAAGACCTTTAATAGTAGGTTCTAAAATATTTTGTTCAAAATCAGCGTAGTGTTCCTGCGTGAATTCCGGGCTTGGAGCTACTGAACCCATACCTCCTGTGTTTGGTCCTGTATCACCGTTACCTGCTTTCTTATAATCTTTTGCAGCGATACAAGGGAATAATTTCTCACCGTTTGAGAAAGCGATGATAGATGCTTCAAATCCTTGTAAATATTCCTCGATTACTAAACGGATTCCTGCGTCTCCGTAGATTCTTCTGATCATGAAATCGTGGATCGTAGCTTCAGCTTCTTCAAGGTTGTCACAGATAACAACTCCTTTTCCGCCTGCTAAACCACTTGCCTTGATCACTAGAGGATATTGCTGAGTCTGGATGTATTCTTTAGCATCGTTATATGAATCAAACACTACAGCTTTAGCTGTTTTGATATCATAGGTCTGCATAAATTTCTTAGAGAAAGCTTTACTTCCTTCAAGGCTCGCTACTTTCTGAGTAGGTCCGAAAACCTTCAGATCATGCTTCTTGAACTCATCTTTGATCCCAGCTACTAATGGAGCTTCAGGTCCAACGATTGTTAAATCAACTTTTTCTTTAATAGCGAAATCTCTAAGTTCTTTGATTTCTGATAAATGAACATTTTTCCCTATTACATCGGTAGTAGCATTCCCGTTGGCAAAAAACATTTTAGACACTCTCGAGTCATTCTGAAGCTTTGCTGCTAGAGCAGATTCTCTACCGCCTTCACCTATGATTAATATTCTCATACTTTATTTATTATCTAGTCTTATTCTACAAATATATAATTTTGGATGTTAAAAATACAATCCCAAATTATTTTTTAATTCTATTTTAATTAGTGGAAAAAGTGTCTAACCCCAGTAAACATCATTGGGATTTTGTGCTCATTAGCAGCTTCTATACTGTCCTGATCTTTTACACTTCCACCTGGCTGGATGATTGCCTTGATACCTTCCTGAGCGCAGAAATCTACAACATCACGGAAAGGGAAAAACGCATCGGATGCCAATACTAAATCACCTGTAAATTTTTCTTTTGCTCTTTCAATCGCCTGTTGTGTAGCCCAGATTCTGTTTACCTGTCCACCTCCGATTCCGAAAGCCTGGATACCGTTGGAAACAACAATAGCGTTTGATTTTACATATTTTACGACTCTCTGAGAGAAAAGTAATGCTTTTTTCTGCTCTTCTGTAGGCTGAACTTCAGTTACTACTTTAATGTCGTCAGAGAAATGTAAGTCGTTATCCTGAACCAAGATTCCCCCATCTACTTTCACCCAAGTCTGCTTGTCTGAAACAGGGTTTACGATCTTAATGATTCTAAGGTTTTTCTTTTTTCTTAAAACTTCAAGAGCTTCTTCGTCAAAATCGGGAGCCATTACTATTTCAAGGAAAGTTTTGTTCAATTCCTCTGCGGTAGCGGCATCGATCTTATAGTTCATAGCAACAATTCCGCCAAAGATAGAAACAGGATCACATTCGAAAGTTTTCTGATAGGTTTCTAATCCTGAAGTACCGATTGCAACTCCACAAGGGGTAGAGTGTTTTACAGCACAGCAAGCCATTTCATCTTTGAATTCGTTCACTACTTTCCAGCAAAGATCCATATCACGAAGGTTGTTGAAAGAAAGCTCTTTACCTCCAAGCTGTTCGAAGTCTTTCATTGCTCCGTTTTCGAAAGTAGAAACGTAGTAAGCTGCTGTCTGGTGAGGGTTTTCGCCGTATCTCAGATCAGAAACTTTTTTGTAAGATGCATTTAAATAAGTAGGATATTCCTCGTCTAAAAGCATTCTTGAAATAGCAGCATCATAAGCTGATGTAAGATTGAATACTTTTCCTGCAAGCTTCTTACGGGTTTCGATGTAAGTATCACCGTTTTGCTCCATTTCCAGTTTTACTGCTGTGTAGTCTGCTACGTCAGTAATTACGGTAACGGAATCAAAGTTTTTTGCTGCAGAACGAAGCATTGATGGTCCACCGATATCGATAAATTCTACTTTCTCATGTAAAGAAATGTCTTTGTTTACATTTTCAAAGAAAGGATAAAGGTTTACGATCACCATGTCAATCAGACCAATTCCGTGTTCCTGAACGGTTTTCATGTGCTCTTCGTTGCTACGAACGGCTAACAATCCACCGTGAACTTTCGGGTGTAAAGTTTTTACTCTTCCGTCCAACATTTCAGGGAAATTGGTTACCTCATCAATCTGAATAGGATTTAAACCAGCGTCTTTCAAATGTTTGAACGTTCCTCCTGTGGAGATTAACTCATAATTCTGAGCTTCCAAAAACTGTGCGAATTCAACTAATCCACTTTTGTCAGAAACACTGATTAAAACTCTCTTTTTACTCATTACTTTCAATTTTTACTTTTCACAGTTATTTCAAACTGTATCCGGTTCTTTCACCTCCGGATTACTTTTTATTTTACTTAGATTTTTTTTCTCAATGTAACAATGTATCAATTTCGCAATGTAACAATACCCTCAACATTGGTAAACTGTTACACTGATACATTGTTATATTTATTAATTTCCCAGGACCTTATTGATCGCTAAAGGAAATATTTCATATTCAATCTGATGAACTTTCTGAGCTAATGTTTCAGGAGTATCATCCGCTGTTACTTCAAAAGCTTTCTGAAGAATGGCTTCTCCTTCATCAATTCCCGGCGTTACAAAATGTACTGTTGCCCCACTCTCTGTCTCTTTGGCTTCAATAACGGCATTATGAACGTTCATTCCCCACATTCCTTTTCCTCCAAATTTCGGAAGCAATGCCGGATGAATATTAATTATTTTACCATTCCAGTTTTCGCAGAATTCAGGTTTTAAAATGGATAAGAACCCTGCCAATACGATAAGGTCTGTATCTTGTGGGATTACATTTGCCAATTCACTGCTGAAATTCTTTCCTCTGGGAATCAGTATGTTTTCTATATTGTGATTCTTTGCTCTTTCCAATCCAAAACATTCTCTGTCAGCAACCACCAGACTTACTTTTGCATTCTGAATTTCTCCAGCTTCAATGGTATCAATGATTCTCTGCAGGTTGGTTCCTGAACCGGATACAAGTACTACAATGTTCTTCATATTTATTTTGGCAGCCTTTTCAAGGTTTAAAATCTTGAAAAGGCTTTTTTTTACATCTTACAGTTTCCTGTCTGATTTTATTTTTTTATTAACCGATGTGTACCATCCAATCTTTCAATTTCTTCAACATAAAATTTAGGAGCGGAATCACATCCTGATTTTGAGCCTTTTTCCAAGCGACCTTTCAATCTATAGGTCTGGTTATATTGATCTGTCCGATTATCATAAAAATAATTTTTCAACTCAAGGGTCTGAAAAACATCTTCTGTTTCAGGATTTACATCTTTTCCTAATAAAAAGTGATACCGTGAATCGCTGACTTTTTCAACTTTGACATCATCATTATCGTCACCGCAGGCATATTGCATAAATGTGGCTTCGATGGTAATGAAATCTCCTAAAGATATTTTATGTTGCCACCTGTCAAATCCCCAATATCCAACTCCGAGGAGTACTATTGCTATGATACAATAGCGGATCGGTTTACTCATCTCAATATATCTATTTGGCAGCCTTGTCAAGGCTTTTCCTGTCTGATTTATTTATTATTACCCGATGTGTACCATCCAGTCTTTCTATTTCTTCAACATAAAACCTGGGAGTATAATTATCACATCCTGATTTTGAATTTATCTCTAATCTACCTTTCAATCTATACGTCATATAGAACTGATCGGTACGATTATCAAAAAAATAATCTTTAAAATCAAAAGGATCAACACTATTTTCATCTTCAGGATTGATATCTTTTCCTAATAAAAGATTGTATCGTGGATCACTTACTTTTTTAACTTTAGCATCATCATTATCATCACCACAGGCATACTGCATAAATGAAGCTTCGATTGTAATAGGATCTCCTAAAGATGTTTTATGTTTCCAGCTATAAAATCCCCAATATCCTGCTCCGAAGAGTACTATTGCAAAGATCAGATAACGGATGGGCTTTTTCATTTATTAATGTAACAATGTATCAGTCTAGCAATGTAACAATGACCTATTGTTAAATTATTACAGTGATAAATTGATTTTCTCTGCTCCTTCAGTGATTTCTCCGATTTCGTAAGCATCATCTAAAAGGTGTAATACTTTTTCAGCATGTTCAGCATCTACTACGATTACCATACCTACTCCCATATTGAATGTTCCGTACATTTCTTCACGGGTAACTCCACCTCGTTTTTCTAATTCAAGCATTACGCTTGGAATTCTAACTTTAGCACCGTCAATAGAAGCACAAAGTCCTTCAGGGATAATTCTCGGAACGTTTTCGTAAAGACCACCCCCTGTAATGTGAGCAATTCCGCTTACTTTTACTTCTTCCAATACTCTGTGAATATCTTTGAAATATAATCTTGTAGGAACTAAAAGGGTTTCGTATAAAGGTTTTCCTTCGAATTCTTCTTCGAAATTCGGGAATACTTTTCTTACTAAAGAGAATCCGTTTGAGTGAAATCCTGAGCTTGGTAACGCAATAATTTTGTTACCTGCCTTAATGTTAGACCCGTCAATAATCTGATCTTTTTCTACAATTCCTACACAGAATCCTGCAACGTCATAATCACCTGGCTGGTACATTCCCGGCATTTCAGCAGTTTCTCCACCTATTAATGCACAGTTATTATCCTTACATGCTGCTACCATTCCAAGAACGATTTCAGCTGCGATTTCAGAATCAAGCTTTCCGCAAGCTAAATAATCAAGGAAGAATAAAGGCTTGGCACCGTGACAAAGAATATCGTTGGCACACATTGCGAAACAATCTACACCAATAGAGTCGTATTTTTTGGTATCCAAAGCTACTTTCAGCTTTGTTCCTACTCCATCTGTTCCTGAAACAAGCACCGGATTTTTGTATCCTCCGATCTCATAGAAAGCACCAAAACTTCCCAAATGGTTTAATACATTTGAATTGTGGGTTTCACCGACTGCTTTTTTGATCTTGTCAACCGTTTTGTATCCTTCTTCTTTGTCTACTCCTGCTGATTTGTAAGTGTTGCTCATGTCTGCTTAGATTTTTTAGATCTTAGATTTCAGATTTCAGATGGTCTTGTATCTGATGTCTTACGTCTTTTTATCTTTTAATATTTCAATTTACTTTTTATACCTGATTTTAGAAAACAAAAAAGCCGACAATCTTTTCAGATTATCGGCCGTTATTTTATCTCAGAATTTCAGAGTCCACAATTTTCCCTTTATGAGAAAAACATTGTTTATAGGAGGTCTGAATTTTCATCTCTTTTCTTTTTGCAAAAATAGTAATTTTAAATGAATATTCAAATTCTATTTTTCAAGTATTGTTTCGATAGCCGCAATCTTCTTAATTTTTTCCTTTAATTCACTGTCTTTCTCTTCATTAGAAATTTTTTGAGCAGCTTTATCAAAGTTGTCATTAAAGAAAGGAAGAGAGAAAGTTTCTACCACATTTCCACCGTGGAAAGGGAAACGCTTGGATGCAGCTTCTAAAACTCCTGCTCCACCTCTGCCTCCGGGAGATGTAGACATCAATAGCATTGGTACTTCGTTCCACACTGTTCTGTCTTTGATTCTTGATACCCAGTCGAACACATTTTTGAATGCTGTAGAGTATGTTCCGTTGTGCTCTCCTAAAGCAACCAACAATACATCTGCTCCATCTATTTTTGCCGCAAAATCATGTGCTTCCTGAGGAACGCCTCCTGCCAGTTCTCTTTCGTGCTTATAAATTGGCATTTCGAAAGGGTTCAAATCGATTACTTCTGCTTCTGCATTTTCAAATAATGTTGATGCATAAGCAACCAACTGTTTGTTCATTGAAACGTCTGAGTTACTTCCTGCTATTGCTAAAATTTTCATATGTAGTATTTATTTTTAAGTTAAATGGAGGTACTATCTTTTCACTGATAGTCATTCCACAATATTTTATTTTTTCGGGTACAAATTTAGTTTTTATTTAAGATAAGATGGTAATTCCATCGGTACTTCCATTAATAATATTTCTGCGTCTTCCACCGCTTCAATATTAAAGCTTTGAGTATCCCAGATTCCTAATCCGTCTCTTTCATTAAGGACACGGTCTCCAACTTTAGCACTTCCTTTTAACACAAATGCGTAAACTCCATTTCCTTTTTTGTTCAACATATAGTTTTTACCGTTTCCTTTTTTGAAGTTAGCGATATTAAACCATGCATCCTGGTGAATCCAAACTCCATCATCATTTTTATTAGGTGATAAGATCTGTTGGAATCCGTTGATTTTTTCACCTTCCTTGATGCTTTTCTGATCGTATCTAGGTTCAACATTTACTTCTCTAGGGAAAACCCAGATCTGTAAAAATTTTACTTCTTCATCTTTATTTTTATTGTATTCACTATGCATTACTCCGGTTCCTGCACTCATCACCTGAATTTCACCTTTTCTGATCACCTCAGTAGTCCCCATTGAGTCTTTATGCTCTAAATCTCCTTCCAAAGGAATAGAAATTATTTCCATATCTCTGTGAGGGTGTGTTCCGAATCCCATTCCCTGAGAAACGGTATCGTCATTCAAAACTCTCAACACTCCAAAATTCATTCTATCTTTATTCTGATAGTTTGCAAAACTGAATGTATGATATGAGTTTAACCAACCGTGATTGGCATGTCCTCTTGAATCTGCTTTATGATATACTGTTTTCATTTCTGTGATTATTTATGGTACAAATGTACGGGATGCGGAGATGAAAAATGGTTGATGTAGGTTAAGAAAAGAATAACGATTGAAAAATGTCTTTTTTATAAGCCACAAATGCAGAATTTTTCCTTTATTATCTGGGCATTCGCAGCGACTAGAAAATGTATAGGTTTTGGCTAAAGTCAATTCTCGTTGTGATAAAATAGAAAGCGGACTAAAGCCCGCTTTTATTGAATTTCAATTTTATCGTTTATGATTGATAAATGTCTTTAGTTTTTTTATTTCAGGCTAAAAATGTACCTGTTTGATTTCTTCTTCTATTTCCTTAGGGGTTTCGTCTTCTGATTTAACAAAAATCATGGTCACCAAAGCTCCTATAAGCATGCAGACACCTCCTACAACTACATAGTCCATTGCCTGTTTTCCAAAGATACCACTTACGATAGGACCTCCAAACGAACCATTAATGATCTGCGGAATTACAATAAAGAAATTGAAGATTCCCATATAAACACCCATTTTCTTTTGTGGAATCACTTCAATCAACATGGCGTAAGGCATTGCCAGAATACTTGCCCAGGCAAATCCTAATCCGATCATTGAGATCCAGAGGTTATCTACATTTTTAATGAAGTACATAGAAATTAATCCCAATCCTCCACATAAAAGCGCTAAAGCGTGGGTTTGTTTTTTTCCGATCCATTTGGCAATCGGTGTGAGTAGAAATGCAAACGGGATAGCCCATAAATTATACATTCCAAAGAGTTTACCTGTTAAATCTCCAGCATCATTGAATGCTTTTGAATGAGTATCTTCCGGAGACAATCCCATATGATGCGTCGCCAAAGCACTTGTAGTAAACACCCACATTGTAAATAAGGCAAACCATGAAAAGAACTGCACAATTCCGAGTTTTTTCATTTGGATAGGAATAGCTGCGAAGTCTTTGAATATATCTGAAAATCTGGAAGGTTCTACTGATTCTTTATGATCTTCTTCAAATTCTGAAAACTCCTGTGGTGAGTATTCTCTTGTAGTAATGATTGTGTAAAGAATAGATACAAGAAGTAATGCCGCTCCTATATAAAAAGAATAGATGACATTATCTGCAACAAAGCCTTCTGGAGCAACATTGGAAATTCCAAGGCGGGTAAGCCAATCTGGTAAATATGATCCTAACACGGCTCCAATCCCGATAAGAATAGTCTGTACTGAAAAACCTATTGTTCCCTGATGTTTTGGTAACATATCTCCTACCAATGCTCTGAAAGGTTCCATTGCCACATTCACGGAAGCATCCATCATTGCCAGAAAAATAACAGCTAATAATAATGCGGATGCTGCAAACATATGAGTAACGGATGCTGCATTGGGAAGTAAAACCAATCCTATGGCACAGAGAATGGCACCAATTAAGAAATAAGGTTTTCTTCTCCCCAACGGACTCCATGTATTGTCTCCCATATGCCCGATAATGGGCTGAACAATAAGCCCGGTGATGGGTGCTACCAGCCAGAACCATGATAGTTCATGAACATCAGCTCCAAGGTTAGCGAGAATACGGCTTGCATTTCCGTTCTGTAATCCAAATGCCATCTGAATTCCTAAGAATCCCATACTCATATTGATAATGCGAGTAAGTGAAAGTTCCGGTTTTGTTTTTTTAGCCATTGCTGTCTTTGGGATATTATTTTGTTTTTAACTGTTGGATCAAAACATCTTCCAGCGCTGTTTTTTCAGCTACCACTTTATCTACTACGTCGTTAGGAACGGTCATAGAAAGAACATATTGTTTTACTTTCCAGCTGCCATTAATTTTTTCTACAACACCTGAACCTCTGCAAATTTTCATCTGAGTGTCTAATAATTCATCAAACCACGCCAGTTTTCCATCTTTGCTGAAATAGATATTTCTTTTAAGAGCGGTAAAATTCCAGGTTCTTTTTTTATCAAAGTGCGGTTTTGCCCAGACCATAAATTCTCTTTTATTCCAGATTTCTGTGGCATCTGTTCCGATAAACGTAGATTCATCAGCAAAATAGTTGAAGTAAGCATTATAATCAGCTTTTGCAGCAGCTACATTGAAGTTGTCAAGCATGGTGCTGATTTCTGATTTCTCTTTTTCAAATGTTTTGCCTGATTGTGCTGAAACTATCGAAAAGCCTAATAGAAACAGGATGAGTGTATAAGCAGTTATTGTTTTTTTCATAGGTAATATTATTTTTCAAGTTCTATGATAAACGGAGTCTTTGCCGGAATTGTTATATTTTTCTGTAATGATAATTGTTTTCCTGAAATAATCTCCTTCCCTTTGGTAAATCCTTTCAGAGATTCTTCAAAATATTTCAAATCAACGGTCTGATCTTTTGAATTATTGTTAATGATCACCATTACGCTTTCTTTATCATTATATCTGAAATAGGTAAAAACATCATCTTTAGGGACAAAATTTTTGGTTTTACCGGTATGAATTACGTCTTTTCCTTTTCTCCAGTTCAGTAATTTCTGAGTAAACTGGAAAAATTCTTTTTGTTTCGGAGTTTGTTCTGACGGGTTAAAAGCATTTTGCTTATCAGATTTCCAGCCTCCGGGAAAATCTCTTCGGATATCGGCATCTCCTCCTTTTTGTTTATCTCCACGCATGCCTATTTCTGAGCCGTAGTAAATCTGAGGAATTCCGCGAACTGTTGAAATTAAAGTCAGCCCCATTTTGTAAGCATTGGGATCTTCGTTGAAAATTTCATTCCATCTTTCGGTATCATGATTTTCAAAGAAAACCATAACGTTATTGATATCAGGATAAAGGAAATCGCTGCTAAAAGAGTCGTAAAGCTTTATTATTCCTTTATTCCAATCCTGTTTTTCTTTAAATGCATTCGGCATATCACCAAAGAGCATGAAATCCATCACAGACGGCAGATTTGAATTATATCCTGCGGCTTCTCCTGTTTTGGAATTTTTCTGCCAGGCGGAAATCTGCCCTGCAGTATACAGCCATGTTTCTCCTACGATATTAAATTTAGGATATTCATCGGTAATTGCCTTTGCCCATTTTGCCATTGCCTCTTTGTCGTTATAAGGATACGTATCTACACGGAACCCTCCCAATTCGGCATATTCTATCCACCAGATTGCATTTTGGGTAAGATATTTTAAAACCAATGGGTTCTTTTGATTGATATCCGGCATTGTTTTATCAAACCATCCGTCAAGCGCAAGTTTTTTATCTATATCTGAGGCATTGGGATCAAATTGTGTTGATGTTTTGTAATTCGATCTTGTAAAACCGTTTTCTCCTTCTTTAAACCAATGAATCCAGTCTTTTGTAGGTAAATCCTTGATCATCCAATGAGAAACACCCCAATGATTGGTCACGTAATCCATCACCAGTTTCATGTTTCTTTTATTTAATTCCTGAGAAAGGGTTTTATAATCTTCGTTGGTTCCGTATCTGGAATCTATTTTATAAAGGTCTGTCTGGGCATAGCCGTGGTAAGAATACACCTTTTCATTATCCTCATTTACAGGAGTTAACCATACAGAAGTTGCTCCGAGATTTTGAATATAATCCAGATGATTGAGAATTCCTTTTAAGTCTCCTCCATGTCTTCCGTTGGGTAAATTACGATCTGCTTTTTCAGTAAGATCTGATGTAGAGTCATTCTTTTCATCACCATTGGCAAAGCGATCAGGCATGATCAGGTACATTACGTCTTTTGAGGTGAATGATTCACGATCTGCGGAGCCGGAATTTCTTTGTTTCAACTCATAAGTGTAAGTTCCAAGGGCTTTATTGCCTTTTTTAATATTGATTTGAAACTTCGGAACGCTGATCTCATTGGTATTGACGGTGATAAAAACATAGTTGGGATTTTCTACCTTTTGGATGTCTTTTATCTGTATCCCGTCTGAAAGGGTAATTTCATTATTGGCGATTCCTTTTCCGTAAACAAGGATCTGAAGTTCAGGATTTTTCATTCCTTTCCACCAGAAAGCCGGTTCTACTTTTTCCAATGTTTTTTGGGAAAAAGCGGCAGAAGCTACGGAAAGGGCTAATGCTGCGTATAGTGTCTTCATATTAATGTTCAATTTAGCATTAAATTTTCATATATAACCCTAAAAATGTGGATTTTTTATGTTTTATTTTAAAATAATTCAAAGAATAATTCACAAAAACGACGGGCAATTTGACATGGTATCCATAAAAGAAAAATGCCCCGACAAAATCGAGGCATTTCATTGTTATTTTACAAATTATTTTACCGGTTTAATTGAAATTGCGAAACCGCCACTTCTTACCATTTTAAAATTAATTTTGGATTTGCTTGTAATCTCTTTTTTGTAGATATTATAGCTTTGAGGGTTGTCGATATAATCTGCATCTTTCCCATCTTCGTAGATTGTTGCTTCATATTTCTTTCCTTTATCTAGGAATGAGAAATCTACAGTATACTCACGTTTGTTTTCATCGGTAATACCTCCTACAAACCAGTTTTCTGTACCTTTTGCTTTTCTTGCTGTGATCACATAATCTCCTGGCTCTGCGGATAAGATTTTTGTATCATCCCAGTCTGCTGCTACATCCTTGATAAACTGGAAGGCATCCATGTGCTTCTTATAGTTTTCAGGTAGGTCAGCTGCCATCTGAAGCGGCATGTACATCGTCACATATAATGCTAATTGTTTTGCTAATGTGGTTTTTACGAAACGCTGATCTCCAGGGAAATAATAATCTAACTTTGTCTGGAAAATTCCCGGTGTGTAATCCATAGAACCTCCCATCCATCTTGTAAACGGAAGTACGGTCTGATGATCAGGCTTATTCCCTCCGAATGCTTCATATTCTGTTCCACGAGCTGCTTCTGCTGAAATATAGTTCGGGTAAGTACGGCTTTCTCCTGTAGGACGTACAGATTCGTGAGAGTTTACCATGATCTTATACTCGTTTGCTTTTTCAGCAATTCTATAATAATGGTTGATCGTCCATTGAGAATAGTGATGCTCTCCTCTTGGGATGATATCTCCTACATATCCTGTTTTCACAGCATCATAACCGTATTTGTTCATCGTTTGGAAAGCTTTATCTGCCCATCTTTCATAGTTCGTTGCTGAACCTGAAGTTTCGTGGTGCATGATCAGCTTAATTCCTTTTGAATGAGCGTATTCGTTCAACATTTTGATATCAAAATCCGGGTAAGGTGTTACGAAATCAAAAACATATTCTTTAGAGTGACCGAACCAGTCTTCCCAACCTATGTTCCAACCTTCAATCAATAATCCCTGGAATCCGTTTTCTGCTGCAAAATCGATATATTCTTTTACTTTAGTGTTGTTCGCTGCATGTTTTCCGTTTGGAGTAAGCTTTGTAAAGTCTGTTTTATCCAAATGAACGTTTTCAGCTGTAGAATATGCCCACTGAGATTTTCCAATGATCATTTCCCACCAAACTCCCATGTATTTTGTAGGGTGAATGTAAGATGTGTCCTTGTATTTTGTAGGCTCGTTAAGGTTAAAGATCATTTTAGAATCCATTACCTCTTCTGCTTTTGGCGCTACAATAATGGTTCTCCAAGGGGTAACTGATGGAGTCTGGATATATCCTTTTGCTCCTTGTCTGTCAGCTGTTAAATGCGTTTTAAACTTGAAATTCTGAGCATCAACTTCTAAGTGAGAAGCCGGATAATCTAATACTGCTGCTTCTGCAACGTTAATGTATAAAGGAGTTTTTCCTTCTTTTTTAAGCATCAATGGAGACTGAACCGCATTTTTCACCAATGTCTGAGAGGCATTTGCGTCATAAGCTTTATCCCATTTTGCCGGAATTTCAGAAACTTTTGTTTCCTGATATTGATATTCCTGAGAATCATAATCTGCTACAATCCACCAAGCTTTCATATCGGTTGGGAAATCGATTTCAGAATCTTCTTCTCTGATTACGAAATAATTAAGATTTTTTTGTTGTGGAAATTCATATCTGAAACCAAGACCATCATTGAAGAGTCTGAATTTCAATACAATACTTCTGTCTGTAGAAGTCTGGTTCAGCGTTACCGCCAATTCATTGTAGTTATTGATATAATTTTTCTTTTCTCCAAGAACCGGCTGCCATGTTTCGTTTTTGGAGTCTCTTTTTTCATCTACCTTCGCAAAACCGTTGTTAAGGTCGTATTTTGCATCTTCTGGCTTGGCAATTTCAGAAGCAAATTTAATGGCTGTGTCTTTAAATAATCTCAATCCTAATTTTGAATCTTCTACAACCACCGCACCGTTGTATTTAAGGTTATAGAAAGGAACTCCGTCTTTCAACTGGAAATTCATTTCAAATTTACCGTCCGGCGATTTTAAAGATTGTGCTTTCACACCTGTAAACATCATTGAGAGCAAAAGGGCTCCAACTGTAATTTTCTTCATAATGACTATTTATTAACTTAAAAATAAAAGAGACTGCTACTCTCAGGCAGCAGTCTCTGAGTATATGGATTAAATTTATCTCTTAATGAATACGTATTTACCGTCTAGATCATTAAAGAATACATCGTATTTTCCAGCTTCATTTACAGGAATATTACTTCCACCTACTGATGCTGTACCTGAGAAAGGAGTATCACCACCCCAATTTACATCCCAATTATTATTAGCTCTGAATTTTGCTTCACCTGGCGTTAATGAAATATTTTCAATTCTCCAGATATGGGGGTTCAAAGCCGAAGCTGTCATATCCTCATCATTATCCCATCCTCCAGGTGTTGATGATCCAATAATACCAACAGTTGCATAAGGAGTTGACGTGACATTATAAGGATTAAGTGAATATGTTTTTGCATTAATATCGATTACAAATGTATAATATCCTGCAGTTGGAACAGTAAATGCTCCCGGCTCATTAGTACCATCAAGGTTACTTACTGTTATATTACCTGCCGTAAGCCCCCATTGTGGGTGCCATTCTCCTAGTTTTTCAAGCATTTTGAAGCCATCAGCAGCAAAATATCCAGTATAATAGAATTTATTTACATTCACAGGATCTCTAAATAATGGTACATTATGAGCATTATTTTCCCATCCGGATTCAGTAGCTCCTCCCACAAGATAAAGATTCTTCAAACTTACAAATGGTGTAATCGTAAGATTTAAAACATTAGAATAATAACTAGTCTGTCCATTGAACATACTTTTAAATCTAACATCTATGCTTGTTGCTTCACCTGGCTTTGCACCTAAGTTTAGTAGTAAATCATTCAATGCCTTATGTGTTATTGAAACACTTTTCACATCACTTGGAGCACTTAAAACTTCTGTTTTCGCAAAATTATTTCCTTTTATACTAAACTCAATAAAATATGAGGGTACAACAGATGGATTATATACTGGAAGCGTATAATTAAACTTTAATGCATCAACTAAGGGTGTTGTATTATCTAGAATAACAGTATTATTATCAACTGCTAAAGTAGCAGCTGACGTTTCATTTAACATGATTCTATCATCATCTTCACATGAAACAACGAGTGCCAATAGTAGTGATGAAAATATAATTTTAAAAATATTTTTCATTTCTTTCAAACTTTAGATTAGTAACCAGTATTTTGAGTCAAATTCGGGTTTGCCTGTAAGGCTGACATAGGAACAGGGAATACCTTATAATTATCAGAAATAGAAGTTCCATTTACTAATCCTCCTTTCCAAGGCCATAAATAAGATCCACCAGTAAATTTACCGTATCTTATAAGATCCTGTCTTCTTACACCTTCCAAACCAAGCTCACGTCCACGTTCGTCAAGAATTGTTTGAAGCGAAATATTTGTCAAAACATCTGCATTTGCTCTTGTACGAATTAAATTAACATAATTAAGTGCCTGAGGTACAGTTGCTGTAGAAGCTCCTCTAAGAGCACATTCTGCATAAATAAGATAAGTATCTGCTAATCTAAATAACGGAAAATCAGTTGATGAGAAAGAAGTTACACTTCCCGATCCATCTGTATTTTTATTAGTAAATTTAATTGAAGGATAGCCATCTGTCCATTCTTTGTAATCATTCATTTCATAATTATGACCTGTCATCCAGAACAATTTTGATCTGACATCGTTACTAGTAGCGAGGCTGGCAGCATTGGAAGCAAAAAGACCATACCATGCTTTTGTTGCTCTATGACCACCCCATCCTTCTGTAGCTCCATAAGCTGCAAGATTCATGGTTGTTGAGTTTAAGTTACCATTTACGATGTAAGTAGTATTACCATAACTCTGAGAAGAAGTAGCATCAGCAATAAGTGGAAAAATAATTTCTTTAGAAGTATTATTATCTGCTCTGAAATTCTTCGCAAAGTTACCTTCCAGCTGATACTTACCACTTGCAATTACTTTAGATGCATAGGTAGCTGCATCTGTATATCTTGCAGTTCCCGTATATACTTCGGCATTTAAATAAAGCTTTGCCAGAAGCATCTGAACTACAGCTTGGTTAGCCCTTCCATACGTATTAGATGGAGCAATTTTACCTTCAATATCCTTCAATTCTGATTCAACAAAATTAAAAAGTTCTGCTCTTGTAGCTTCTGGAAGGGGTGTTGTTGTTGAAAATGTATTATCATCCACCAATGGTCCTTTACCAAAGAAGTCTATTAAATAATAATAAGATAAGGCTCTTAAAAATCTTAATTCACTTATATATTGCTCCTCATTTGCAACATCAACTTTAGTTTTCAAAATCACAATCAAGTTTGTTGTTTGAGGAATTGTATAATAAATTCTATCATACACATATTTGAAAAACTTATTATTTGAATTCCAACCTGTTGTTGTTGTCAATTGATCAAGACCATTATCTCCCCAACGATTCTTCATACCATCAGCTGTAAAATCATTAAGATTAACAAGCCCTCTGATAAAAGGTGATTCTCCTGCATTAGCACCAGAAATATCTGAATCATTAGGACCACTTACACTTGATAAGGCAAATGTAGAATACATTCTAGATAAGAGACCTTCTACTGCATTAGGATCTCTGGCTAATAGCTCTTCCAAGGTTAACTCAAACTTTGGCTCTGTTTCCAAATCATTTGTACAGGCACTAAAAAACAAGCCTGCCATTAATACTAAACTATATATTTTTATCTTTTTCATTGTTATCTCAGATTAAAAATTAAAATTGAACCCTACTGTATAAATTCTCGGTCTTGGATAGAAATTGTTGTCAACTCCACCAAAATTTTCAGGATCTTGTCCTTTATATTTCGTAATAATAAAAGCATTATTTACGGAACCATATACTCTCAGATCAACCTTATTTCCAAAGATTTTCTCAATATTATATCCTAATGTAACATTGTCTAACCTTAGGAATGAAGCATCATGTAGAAAATAATCTGAAAAATACATATTATCTGTAGGTTGTATCAAGTTAGATGAATATCTTCCATTATTGAAATCAAGCAAATTGCTCAAATGTTCTGAATTAGAAGTTTTTGCCTGATTAACAAATCCTTGTGCTACATGCCTTCCATCATAAACTTTCCCTCCAATCTGTCCTCTGAAATTAGCAGTAAGATCCCATTTTTTATAATTTAATGTTGTCCCAAATCCGAAAGTAAAATTAGGAACCAACTGGGCATTATAACGATCTTCATTAGTAATTTTACCATCACCGTTTCGATCTACAAATGTATCAGCAATTGGATTTCCATTGGAGTCATATACTTGTTCAAACATCCATGCCGAATTAGGTTGAAGACCTACAACATGGTAAGCTATTTTAACACCTGTTCCTACAGGAAGATCCCCTCCTGCCGCAATTCTGTCATAATATCCAAGTTCAAGTATTTCGCCCTTATTATAAGACATATTACCAAATATATTCCAGTTAAACGTCTCTGTTTTGATTGGATTTACATTAAGATTTAATTCAACACCTCTGTTTCTTAATGATCCAACGTTTGCCGCAAATTCATTCGTAAGACCTTGTCCTGGAGGAACTGGAGATTTTAATAATAAATCAGTAGATTTCCTGTCATAAAAGTCAAGACTTCCTGAAAGTATATTTCCTTTAAATAAACTAAAATCAACCCCAATATTCCAACTGGTTGTAGTTTCCCATTTCAAATCTTTATTAAATCCTAGAGCAGAATAAATATTATAACCAGGAAGGTATTGAGAGTTTTCTCCTCCTAAAGAGAATAAAGGTCGCGAAGGATAAAAACCACCCGAAATTTGAGTGATATCCTGTTGCCCAGTTTGACCCCAACCAATTCTTAGCTTTAATTCTTTTACAGCCTCAACATCTTTTAAGAATGATTCTTCTTGCATTTTCCACGCAAATGCTGCGGACGGAAAATATCCCCATTGATTATCGAATCCATTGAACAATGATGATGCATCTGCCCTGAACGAAGCTGTAAATAAATATTTATTTAAAATATCTACGTTTGTTCTTGCAAAAAATGATTGAAGATTTAAGTGGTTGAAATATCCATAAGTAGGATTAGCCCTATTAGGTTGAGGTATTCGAAGCCCACTTCCTGAAGGGTCAGCATAAAACTGCTCTTTGTTACCATCATACCTAAAATCCTGATAAGTATATCCTCCCTGAATCAAGAAATTAGTAAAAAAATCATTAATCTTCCTATTATAAACTAAATAGGCATCAAAATTTTTATTATTGGTGTACTGATTTTCGCCATATGCTAAACCAGGATTATATATTACATCATTTAAAGAGCCATACACAAGGTTAATCACAGAATTTCTTGCGTTCGGATCATATGTTTCTCTAATTTTTGTCCTTGATGATTCAATACCCAAATTAACAACCGCTCTTAAATCAGGTAAAAAATGAAACTTATAATCAATTTCCATATTTCCAAGAAAACGATATGTATTTTCAGGACGATGTCTTTGATCTAACATTCCAAGTGGGTTAGAATCATATGTTAAATTATATCTTCCATCATTAGCGATATAATTATTCTGATAATAACCACCAAAATAATTAGCTCCTCCTTGTCCCCAAACATCTCTGCTATAGACAGGAAGTGTAGGGTTTCTAGACAAAGCAGATCCAATGACAGCTCCCGCGTCCACTGTTTTTTTATCTATCCTGTAGCCTTTTGCATTAATATCAATCTTTAAATGCTTATCAAAGAAAGTTGGAGTTACACGAAGAGTTGCAGAATATCTTTCTAAATCATCATTCTTCACCACTCCCTCTGTTCTGTTATAGCCAAGAGACAATCTGATAGGCAACACTTTGAATAAATTTCCTGATGCACTGAAATTATTATCTGTAGATACAGAATTTCTGTAAACTACATCCTGCCAATTGGTATCATATATTTTACCCATTGTTGTTGGATTGGAAGGATTTCCTCCTACACCAAGTTTCCACACATCGTTAGGAAAGTACTGTTTAATAAAATCGACATATTGACCAGAGTCCATTACATCAATATATTTAGTGACCTGCCCAACAGAAACATTAGTGTTAAAACTCATCTTTAATCGACCTCCTCCTGACTTGGTTTTGATTAAGATAACACCATTGGAAGCTCTTGCACCATAAATAGCAGTAGCAGAAGCATCCTTCAATATTGAAAATGATTCAATATCATTAGGATTTACAAGGGCTAATGGATTCTGAATTCCTGCAGGATTTGTTCCATCTAAAGGAATTCCATCAATAACAATTAATGGATTATTAGACGCACTTAAAGATGAGCCACCACGGATGCGGATATTGGGTGCAGAGTCCGGAGAACCTCCTCCACTTGTAATTCTAACTCCAGGTGCTTTACCTTGAATCAGCTGATCAGCAGAAACAATAGCCCCTTTATTAAAATCTTTTTCCGTAACAGCAGTAACAGAACCTGTTAAATCTGTTTTCTTTTTTGCACCAAACCCCACCAAAACAATTTCATCGATTTTCTTCTCCTTGGTGATAGAGTCTTTAGTCTGCGCGTGCATTACTGTACTTGCCAGTAAAAAAGCAGGCGCTATTTTTAATACCGTTGTAAAATTCTTCACAATCTTATTTTTATAGTTTCGTTTCAGTCTTATTCTGGCGTTGTACCAGATTCGCAATTTAAAAAAAAATTAGAATTATTATAATTTTAATATAATTTATAATAAAATTATGTATATTACGAAACCGATTTTAGTTAAAATTTTACACATCAACATCTTACACGATAGTATGCTATGCATAATATTTATTTCAAGTTAATAAAAAGTTAAACAATTGTTTAACTTAAATTCATATTGGCGGACAAAAAAGGTGAACTTTTACCATAATAACTCCACAAAGAGCGGTATTCAAGAGATATTCCTTATCTTTGCAGTCAAAACTTTACTATAAATGTCAAACAGAAAGATGATTACGGCAGCTTTGCCTTATGCAAACGGTCCGGTTCATATAGGACATTTGGCAGGTGTTTATATTCCTGCGGATGTTTACGCAAGATTTCAGAGAAGATTAGGAAAAGATGTAGCGTTTATCTGTGGATCGGATGAACATGGTATCCCTATCACTATAAGAGCTAAAAAAGAAGAAGTTACACCACAGGATATTGTGGACAAATACCACGGAATCATCAAAAAATCTTTTTCCGACCTGGGAATTTCATTTGATGAATATTCAAGAACGACTTCTCCAAAGCATTATGAGACAAGTCAGGATTTCTTCAAAGTTTTATATGAAAAAGGAAAATTCACTGAAGAGGTTTCTGAACAATATTTTGATGAGCAGGCAGGAGAATTCCTTGCAGACCGTTATATTGTAGGAACCTGTCCTAATTGCGGTAACGAAAATGCTTATGGTGACCAGTGTGAGAAATGTGGTTCTACCCTATCACCATCCGAACTGATCAATCCGAAATCTATGCTTAGCGGAAACGTACCTATCCTTAAAGACACAAAGAACTGGTATCTTCCTTTAAATGAATACGAAGACTTCTTAAACGAATGGATCATTGAAGGTCATAAAGATGACTGGAAGCCTAATGTATACGGACAGGTTAAATCATGGTTAAATGATGGTCTGAAGCCACGTGCTATGACCAGAGATCTGAACTGGGGCGTTCCGGTTCCTCTTCCGAATGCAGAAGGAAAGGTTCTTTACGTTTGGTTTGATGCACCTATCGGATATATTTCTTTCACTAAAGAATGGGCAGAAAAGAACGGAAAAGACTGGAAAGATTACTGGCAAAGTGAAGACAGTGATCTGGTACATTTTATCGGAAAGGATAATATTGTATTCCACTGTATTATTTTCCCGGCTATGATGAAGGCACACGGAAATTATATTATGCCTAAAAACGTTCCTGCTTTTGAATTCCTTAACCTTGAGAATGATAAAATCTCAACATCAAGAAACTGGGCGGTTTGGGCGCACGAATATGTAGAAGATTTCCCTGGACAACAGGATGTTTTAAGATACGCATTGCTTTCGTCAGCTCCTGAAACAAAGGATAATAACTTTACCTGGAAGGATTTCCAGACGAAGAATAATTCTGAGTTAGTAGGTATTTTCGGAAACTTTATCAATAGAGTTGCCGTTCTTATTCATAAATATTATGATGGTGTTGTTCCTCAGGGAGATGTAAATAGTCCTGAATTAAAAGAGATTAACAAAGCTGCTAAAGAAATCGCTGGATTCCTTGATAATTATGAATTCAGAAATGCTTTATCAGCCCTGATGAACCTTGCAAGATTTGGGAACCAGTATCTTCAGACAGAAGAGCCTTGGAAAACCATTAAAGACAATCCGGAAAAAGCTGCACAGTCTTTATTTGTTGGAGCACAGATTGCAGTTGCATTAGCTCAATTATGTGAACCATTCATGCCTTTCAGTTCTGAAAAGTTATTGAATATGTTTAATGTTCAGACGAAAAGCTGGAACGATGTTGAAAACCAATCTGTTTTAATTGAAACTGGTCACAAAATCAATGAGGCATCTCTTCTTTTCTCAAAAATTGAAGACAATGTAATAGAAGCTCAGATTCAAAAGCTGGAAGACACAAAGCAAAACAATAAGAAAACAAACCCTAACGCCAACCCAATGAAAGAAGAAATCACTTTTGATGATTTTACGAAAATAGATCTTAGAACAGCAACGATTTTAGAAGCTGAAAAAGTAGAAAAAGCTGATAAATTACTGAAACTTACTGTAGATACAGGAGTAGATGTAAGAACAGTGGTTTCAGGAATTGCAGAAAGCTTCACTCCTGAAGAAGTTGTAGGTAAGCAGGTAATGATTTTATTAAACCTTGCTCCAAGAAAGATCAGAGGAATTGAATCTCAGGGAATGTTATTATTAACGACTAAACCTGATGGAAAATTATCTTTCGTAACACCGGACGACAGCAATGTTGAAAACGGTATTGAGATCGGATAATATGTTTTAATATAAAAATTAAAAGGCTGTTTCAGATGAAGCAGCCTTTTCTATTGCCAAACAATTTTCTTTTCTGTTATTGTTGGGTGACGCAAAATTGAATACTGCACATTTCCAGATGTAAAAATAAAAGGACAATAATATTATTTATATTTGCAGTCGTTATATTATGGTTAATAAAAGTGTTTTAAGAAAGCTTTCTGATACGGAATTAGAGAAATATTTAAAAGATGGTAATCGTTTTGTTCCCGAAGCTGTTCAGGTCGCATTGGAAATCTTAAATGAAAGAGGAAGAACATTCACAACGGAAGAAGAAACAGCTGTTTATCAACTGATTCAAAGAAAAAAAGAGGCAGAAGAGCTGAAGCGTTCAGAAGAGAAAGAATTGTGGCAAGATCATATTACAGAAGATCATAATGCTATCAGGCTTTTCCCAAGAGATCTTATATTTATCATCAGTATTATTTTAGGAACGATTCCGGGAGCAGTTCTATTGGGGCTGAATTTTATTAATCTTAAAAAATATTTAGCCGCGGGCATCACTATTGTTTTTGGATTCGCTTTTCTTTTTATTCAGAGCTTTTTGATTTCTTTAATTTATATGCTAAGCTCAAAAGATTCTTTTACCATTAGAAAAAGTCCTGAATTTATTGTTGCAGGAGCAGGTGCATTGATCCTATTGGGATTTTGGGTACTTTTTACACCAAAAAAGCTGCCCTACAGAGCAGCTTCGTATATTTTCCCGATCATCATCTGTGCAATCATGATCATTCTGATTACCATTAATTACCAGGGATTATTTGACGGCTATATTTTAGTTAGTTTCGCTAAATAAGAATCTTCGTCCTGTACTACTTTTTCAATCTTAAATCCATTGTTTACAGCAGCATTCTTCAACGTATTAAAATCCAGATACAGCCATGTAATAGGTGCTTCTGATTCACCTTTATAATGAACAATATAATCCAGTTCTCCATAATAACCACCGGCAGGAATATACACTCCGCCATCTTTATCACGGTCAAACATATAAAGAATATCTGTGCTGTCGATCAGAATCTGTCCACCTTCATTTAATAAAGTTCCCAGTTTTTGAAGGTAGGTATCTATTTTTGATAATCCTTCAAAAATTCCGGTACCATTCATCAGTAATAAAATGGTGTCAAATGTTTCTCCCGAAAAATCAAGAATGTTGGTACAGATTGCCTTTTTGATTCCTCTCAACTGACAAACTTCAATAGATTTCGGTGAAATATCCAAAGCAAGAACATCAAGATTCATTTGGTCCTGAAGATATAAAGCATGAGAACCGGCTCCAGCTCCAATATCCAATACTTTACCTCTGGATAGCTGCAAAGCTTTCTGCTCAATGTCAATCATATCTTCAAAATCTCTGAATAAATAGTCTACAGGAAGTTCATCCAGCTCAGAAATTGATGTTTCAGTTTGCAGGTCTTCAGGATCATTATCATGATAGTAATCCCAGATCGCTCTGCCCATTAAATCTTTCATAGTGCAAAGATACGGCTTCAAGGGATAAAGTTCAAAGTTTTGGTTTAGGATGTACATAAAGAAATCTTAACTTTCAAAAGTAAAATCCGGTTCCTGAATAATAGAAACCGGATTTGTAGAAAGTATTTGATTCAGATTAAGACACTAGCCTTCTCTTATTTTTAAAAGTCAAAAGTGTAGGACAAATTAAATGTTCTTCCTCTTCCTTTATAATTAAATAAGGCAGGCATTCCGTAGCTTGAATATAAAACCTGAGAACGTTTGCTCCAGATCGTCTGATAATCTGTATTGAAAAGATTCTGGATACCAAGGTTGAATTTTCCCCAATTGAATCTGTATCCCATCATAAGATCCGATGTATTATATCCTTCAACTACATTATTAAGCTCATCTTTCTGCTTGAAATTCTGTAATGACTGGAATCTGAATGACCAGTTTTTCACATTATATCCAATATATGTTACCAGTTTTGACGGGGAAGCATTATAAATTTCCTGTTTCTGCCAATCTCCTTTATGATCTACTTCAGATTTGATCAAAAGACCACTTGCTCCAAAATAAACTCCGTTGTTCATGGAATAAGAAATTTCAGCCTCAATTCCCATATTTCTTAATTTGAGATCGTTGACAAGAATCTGGAATGTCTTTTTATCTACTGTTACAGTCTTGTCAGAATTACTTAAAAATCCGGCAACCTGTGCTCTGAATCCATCTTTATTTACACGATATCCCACTTCAAACTGATTGGTTTTAATGGCTTGTAAAGGCTGATCTTTTACATTAATGCTTGAAACAACATCCCAATGTGCTCCATTCAGTTTATAGCTACCAATTCCGTAATATTTAGCAGGATCGGCAAGACTTACTCCCTGAGAAAACGTTCCCCAAACCTGATGCTGCTCATTGAATTTGTATAATAATCCGGCATTTGCCAATGTTACATTATAAGAACTTTCTCCTCCCGGAATTGCCGATGCAGATTGTCCGTACCCCATTGCTATCTGAGTCTGCTGTTCTGATCCGACAAAATCATCTACTTTTACCTTAATATTCTGATAACGTACGCCACCATTGATCTGTAACTTGGGAAGAATATTATATTTCGCCTGTACATATCCTGCGTAACTTTGTGAATGATTGGTTGGATATCTGCCCAAGCTGAATTGAGTTTCATTGATCAAGCCGCCACTGGACATTGTTTTACCAATATTATAGACAGACTGTGTTCCTTCGAATTTTTCAAAGTCAACATCTACTCCATACGTTACATTCAATCCTCGCCATGATTTTGATAATAAAGCCTTTATCCCGGAATAATAAGTGTCTTGCTGAGATGAGGACATATAAGCCATGCTTCCGGTTCCTAATTTTACATTTCCAGGGAATGGATAGAATCCTAGTTTCTCACCTCTTGTAGCAAACTGTACATATAAATCCTGCCCTCCAAGAATATTATTTCCTGAATAAGCCACTGTTCCCATATAACGTTCTGTTCCTACATTTTTATCTGAAGAGAAACCGTCTCTCATCTCCAGTAAATTTTCATTTTTAGTAGTAAAAGCACTTAGATTCTGACCTAAATATAAACTCCTGTCTCCATTGAATTTTGAATTATAATATTGAACCGAAGCTGTAATTTTATGCTTATCATTGAATTTATATCCTCCGGTTGCCAGGATATCAATTGACTGATTATACTGAAGGTCGGTTTGTGTAATATCTGTAAAAAGCTGCTTCTGATCCGCACCATATGCTCCACCATTTTGCTGGTAGGCAACCCCTAATCGTCCGAAAAACTTTTCTCCTTTACCGGCAATAGATTGTGCAGCGCGGAAATCATGATCATCACCTCCCATAAATCCTGTACGAACACCTAATTCCGTTTCTCCGCTGATTCCTTTTTTGGATGGTGTTTTCGTAATAATATTGATAATACCACCGGTGGCGTTTCCGCCATAGATAGAACTTGCTCCTGAAAGTACTTCGATTCTTTCTATGTTAAATGGATCAATAGCATCTAGCTGACGGCTGATCGCTCGGATACTGTTCAGCGAAACTCCGTCTATCATTACCAAAGCAGAACGTCCTCTCATATTTTGTCCGTAATTGGTTCTTCCCTGAGGACCGATATCCATACTTGGAATCAAAATAGATAACATTTCTTTAATCGGTACACCACTTTTCGCCTGTTCCTGTATTTTTTCTTTCTGTACTACCCAAACGGTACCGGGAATTTCAGATATTTTTGTTGGTTTTCTGGATGCAACGATTACTACATCGTCAATACCTTTAGAAACTACTGAGTCGTTAACTGCCTGGGAGAACATTAATCCCGAAGCCAAAAGACCTATGAATGCATAATGCTTTTTCATTCCTTCAATTCAAAGTTTTATAATCCGGCAAAGGTAATTTTTATTTAGAAATATTAAAAATAAGAAAAGATGAAATTTTTCACTTTTTTTATATAAAGGCTGGAAGAGGGAAGCTGGAGGATGGAAGTTATCTATCTCATCGGTACAATTACAAGTTATCATAGCTTCTTTTCAACAATTTTCTCGCCTTGATCAATAGGATTATCATTTCTCATCACTTCCAGTCTATAACTTTCTTCCTTATAAACCCTGGGATCAATATGAAATGATCTATCTAAAATTGAGATATACCCGTTACCCGTCTTTCATCACTACTATCTTCCAGCCTCCAGCTTCCCTCCTTATAAAACTTAAGCTCAATATGAAACGGTCTACCTCTAGAAATTGAGGTATAGCCGTTAACCGTCTTTCATCACTCCCATCTTCCAGCCTCCAGCTTCCCTCCTTATAAAACTTAAGCTCAATATGAAACGGTCTACCTCTAGAAATTGAGGTATAGCCGTTAACCGTCCACCATCACTTCCCGCTTCCAGCCTCCAGCTTCCCTTCTCTCCTAAAAAGAGTAAAATCCCAGCCCAATGAAGGACCAGGATTTTACAGTGAAAAACAAGGTATCTTTATATCGCAGGACCTGCTGCGTCTTTTATTTCTTCTAATAATTTTTTGCGTTCACGAAGTCTTCTTCTTGCAATAACGGATTTACCGCCAAGCACTCTTACAAATCTGAAATACAGGAATCGTTTTGCTCCGAAATGGTGAGTGGCAACATATACTAAAATTCCAAATCCGATCAGAATAATGAATCCGAAAATCTTTTTAGTGGCAATGATAATGGCATTCAGCTGAATAGCTTTTATATTTGCCATTACATTTTGAGGCGTAACCGTCATTCCGTCCATATAAACAGCAAGATCTCCTATTGCAGTAACCTGAAAACGATACTGTAACCATGAATACAACGTTGAAAATATACCAACGGCAAGAAAGGTTCTCCAAACCAAAACAAGCCCGATTGCCGCAAGCATTTCGCTCATTTCAAGCTTATCCAATGTATAGAACCAAATGGAAATAAACAATGAACACATTCCGTATCCTTTTAAAAACATAGGCAGATACCAGTTGTCATAATTAAATTCCAGAACCATGGAAAAATACATAATGATCGCATATCCTATCATTGCTGCAAACCCTGAAAAAATATACATTTTCAATGGCTTTTCTTTTTTAAACCAGATTATTGCAATAACTCCGGCAACAATGATCCCCGGAATCATCAGCATACTCAGTCTCGCATTGGTGAGTTGATCATATCCCAAAACTCCCACAGCAAAAGTATTTTGAATAGAAGCGGTTCCTAAAAACATTCCCAGCCAAAACAACATGAATAAACCGTGCTGTACATTGTTCTTTGTAAAAATCTTGAATGAAAGATAGGGTCTTTTTAATGTTAACTGACGAATGCAAAGCAATGCAAAACTTACAAAAGCGGCAATGCTGGCATTAATGATATTCTTTGAGTTCAACCAGTCTTGTTGTCTTCCAAATGCATACACATAAGCAGAAAACATAAACGTAAAGATAAATAGCAGAATACTCAACCAGTCAATATAATGCAAAGGTACTTTTAAAGCAAAGTATTTATCATGCATAAAAATCCAGTGTATCAATGCTAATATAAAGCATAGCACGGCTGTGAAAATATAAAACTGCTGCCAATTGTACAGAAGTGAAAAATCTGCGGCGTAATAAGCTGCTACCTGATTCATCACCAGAACAAAAGTATAGAACACTCCATAAAACATCCCTCTGTTTCCGATCATTACCATTAATGGCAAAAAAAGTTCTATCGTTACCATCATCTTCATAAACCCGATCAATAAAGCGGAAAACACGAAGATCATCGGCTGCAATGTCGTTGAATTGATATAACTGAGTAATCCTAAAAGAACCAGAAGCAATACCATTTTATCCCTTACCTTAAACCTCATTTTAAATCTGAGGACTACAGGCATACAGGCTCCCATTCCTATTGTGGTGGCATAATTCGCCCACATAAAATATTCTGTCATAGCACCGGTACCACTCACCAGATAACTGATGTTCCCTGTATACACCCCACCAATCGGCATTACCACAGCAAGCAGCAATACGATCAGCAGCAGTTGTACGGGTTTGGGCACCCAATCGCTATATAATCCTTTGTTGTACATATTTAGATACTAGATTACAGATATCAGATAACAGACTTTCCCAATCCATTCTTTATTCATCACATCAAGTCTGAAATCTGACCTCTGATATCTTTTAGTCTTTATTAATATTCACATTCATGTTCATCCCTGCACTTAGCTTGTCCAGATCTTCTTTCTTATTGGAAGCTGTAAACTCAATTCTTACAGGAATTCTTTGCTGTACTTTGATAAAGTTTCCGGTAGAGTTATCTGTAGGAACGCTTGAATATCTTGATCCTGTAGCAGCTGAAACGGCAGTCACTACCCCTTCAAATTTTTGTCCACCCAAAGCATCAGCCGTCATCGTCATTTTCTCTCCAACTTTAACATTCGGCATCTGGCTTTCAAGGAAATTGGCTGTTACCCATTTCTGACCGTTCAATACAATTGTTGCCACTTGCTGTCCGGGTTGAATCAATTGTCCTTCCGAAATGGTTCTTCTCCCCATCACTCCGTCATAAGGAGCTGTAATAACGGTATAAGAAAGGTTGATTCTCGCCATATCCAGCGCAGATTTCGTTCTTTTAATCTCTGCATCATTGATTCCCAACTTGCTTTTCACTTCAGTAGTGGAAAGGTTTGCTGATTGCTTTTGGTTTACCAGTGTTTCATAAGCAGCCTTTTGTGCATCATATTCGGTTTTTACCTGATCATATTGTTGTCTTGTAACCGCTTCCGCTGCTAAAAGGTTTTTATATCTGTTTAAATTCTGCTCAGCATTCCAAAGTCTTGCTTTTGCTCCCGCAATATTAGATTCCATTACATTAATGTTATTGGAAACCGTGTTTACAGAAGAACTTGTAGCAGTTTTCTGAGCCATTGCATTTTGGTAAGCAGCTTCAGCCTGTCCCAACTGTGTAAGGATTTCACGCTCGTCAAGAATAACAAGAGTATCTCCTTTTTTTACTCTCTGGTGCTCGATAAATTTAATTTCTTTGATATAAGCAGAAACCCTTGTATTGATCGGGTTGATAAATTCTTCTACCTGAGCGGCTTCTGTATATGTCTTGTTTCCGATATGGAAGTATTCACGTATAAGCCAGAACAATCCGAAACCGATGACCAGAAAGGCAATGATATTAGAAATGATCGCTCTGATTTTATTTTTGTTGTTCTGCTTTTTTTTGCCTTCCCCGCTTGGTCTTGCCGGAGCCGGAGCTGGAGTTGTATTTTGAGTAGTTTGTTCCTTGTTTTCCATTGTGTTGATTTCAGTTTTAAAAAATTAAAGGGTCCCTGTAGACTTCAAAAGGTTATAATATTGATACAAAACATTGATCTCTGCATTGGCATAATCCAGCTCTGACTGTAATTTCTGGTTCTGTGCATCAATCATTTCGGCTTGTACTGCCAATTGATTCAGATATTTGGCTTCCGTAATCTTATAGTTTTCTTCCGCCAGCCTTTTAGAATCATTCAGAATTTCTGCCTGTTGAATAGCTTCCTGATATTTTGTATAAGCTGCATTCACTCCCATATCTACATTCTGCTGCACCAATGTCATCGCATCATTCGCCTGGTTTTTCTGCAGTTCACCTAATTTTACTTTTTCCTTGGTTTTATATAGGTTATCTATATTGTAACTAAGAGAAACTCCTGTCTGCCATCCTCCAGAATACATATCCAAGACAGGATTTCTCGTAGTAATTGGTCTTTGTAAAGTATATCCTCCGAACCCTGCCACTGTAGGCATATTGTCCGTTTTTATAATTTCAATATTTTTATCTGCAACAGCAATATTTTTCTGAGCTGATTTCAACATGGGATTGCTGTCGTGGGCAAGATTAATATAATAATCCATCCCGATTCCTGCCTCTTTGTTCTCTAAATTTTCAGTAGGAACAATTTCAGTATCAGAAGATAAACCTAATGCAATATTTAAATTATAATTAAGTATTTTTCTATTATTGGAAAGCGTTAGAATTCCCTGATCCAAATTTTTAAGGGCAAGTTCACCACGAATGACTTCATTTCTGGTTACCATTCCTTGCTGATAAAACTTCTGGATATTTTTAAGACGTTCCTGAGCCAATTTTTTGTTATTCTGAAATACTTCTTCCTGGTTGATGATTTTATAAACATCCAGATAGTTTGAAATTACTAAAAATTTCACATCCTGTTTGTTTTTTTCGAGATCCAACTCAGAAAGCTGTTCACGAAGCCCAGCCATTTCAATAGATTTATTTACCAATCCTCCTTTAAAGATTAATTGGGTAGCCTGTACAGCATAAGAACTTCCGTAATGAGGCATCGGAATCTTTGTAGAATTTGAAAAATCTTTATCGATTGCTACGGCATCCCCCAAATAGAATTGGCTTGTAGATGCTGTGATAGTAGGAAGTTTCTGAAGCTTGGCAACATTAATATTCTGTTTGGCAATATCAATATTATAAGCCGAAACCTTCAACTGCTGATGATTCTGAACTGCCAGTTCAGCAATCTCACCTGCGGTCATCTGTTTCACTTGTTGCGAAAAAAACAGCGCAGGAAAAGCTGCTATCAAAACTGATAGTGCTGTTTTTATTTTCTTTGTCATTTTACCTTGTTTTACAGATGCAAAGTTAGCAGAATAACAAATTCAATCAAATGTTTGATTTCTGGAAAAAGATGTTCAAATGTAAGATTTTAGTTTTCAAACTGATGTCTGTACTGGGTAGGGCTTACTCCCAGATGCTTTTTAAAAAAGTGAGAAAATGAGTATTGATCACTGAAACCAAGGACTGATGAGATCTCTGAAACAGGTTTATTAGACGAATTCAGAAGTACTTTTGCTTCATTGATGACTATCAAAGCAATAATATGACTTGCAGATTTTCCTGTAATGGACTTCACCACTGATGAAAGATGTCTGGTTGTAATGGATTGTCTTGCGGCATAGAACTCTACCGTTCTTTCTGTAAGATGATATTCTGCCAGATCTGTAAGAAAAACAAAAACAATCTCCTCCTGTCTAGACATCTGATTCAAAGAGTTGTTATCTTCTTTGGAAATAATTCCCGCCATCTGATAGCAGAACACTGAAAAAAGATGTTCTACCATTTCTTTCTTGTACAGCATTTCTGTTTCAGAATCAAGAATATATTTGAGAAAATTGACACTTTTCCAAACGACTTCCATTTCATTTTCAGGAAAAGGGACTCCCTTATTCATCTGCTGTCTGAAATAACGATAGGTGATGAGCCTGTTGAACTTTAGAGATAAAGCAGAAATAAATTCTCTTTTATAAGAAACCATTCTGGATTGAAAATCATCCGTCACCGAGACCACTTCATAAATAGTTTGGGGATCGGTTACCATAAACATATTGGCAGAAACCTCCAGGTCACTGAAGTGCTGACGAAGTCTTATTTTTCCTGATTTAATAAAGATAAATGCCGGATTATCCGGACGGAATGGCTTATCTACAGCAATTCTCTCAAAAATATTTCGCTGTGTAAAAATCTCAACTCCGAATTTTTCTAAGGCAGACATAGCACAAATGTAAGCAAACTTCTCACTGATTACAAAATTTTATTATTTTAGCATTCATCCAATTCCTGTCAATATGAGAAAGGTTGATTTATTATTTGCAGAATACAGCAAAAGCCATAGAAATGCGACGAACAAGTTCATTCACTGGATTTGTGTTCCTTTAATTTTCTGTAGCATTCTTGGCTTTATTTCTCTGATCCCTTCCCCGCACTTCTGTCTGTCCTACTTTGGATGTATCAGTATCATAAGTATAATAACTATTATTTTAATAAGTCTCTTTTATGTAAGACTTTCACTCTTGATCGGAATCGTAATGCTTATTATCATGTCATTGACTGAACATCTGATTTACCTTACCAATATTAATTTCGGTAAACAATCCTGGACAGTTTACCTGAGTGTTTTTATAGTGACATGGATCTTTCAGTTTATAGGACATAAAATTGAAGGAAAAAAGCCTTCATTCCTGAAGGACTTACAGTTTCTTCTGATTGGTCCTATCTGGCTTTTAGGCTTTATTCTTAAAAAAACGGGGATAAGATATTAATCTAATCTTCCAGTGCATATACCGCAAAGCTTGCCAGCCAGTGATCTCCGCCATAATTTCCCTGAAACAGCAATGGTAAGCCATTAGCTAAAAATACATCGGCTGTTTTCTGAAAATCTTTTTTCAACGGATGTCCGGCAGGAAGTGCTTTTGCTATACCTTTCATACACCATGCTTTGGAAAAGGATAATCCTACAAGGTGAACGGTCTGATAATCGCTTAGATCACTTACAACAGGGATTTGTTCTATATTCTCAAGGCTTCTTTTTTCATAGAAATTATTCAGCCATGTTACGTATTCCTTTTGAGGCAGAACTCTTCGCATCAGATCGGCAATTTCAAGACTTGGCGAAAAGAAATCAGAACCGTCAGGCTCTAAATAGGCTGGTGTTTTCTGGTCTTTTAAAAAGAAATATTTTGCCTTTTCTATCAATTGATTTTCGAACTCCTTATCTTTATTCGCTCTTGCCCAATCCATTGCAAATGCCATTGCAAATGCTGTATTTGGATGAACTCCGGTTCTGTTCGGATAGGTTTGCTTCGGAAGATAAGCTTTCCAGGATTTCAGAATCTGATCGGTAAGAGGCTTTAAATTCTGATGCCATATCTTTGCTTTCGGATGATCCCAATTAGTCAGTTCTTCATCCAGCTTCAGTATCCAAGCCCAGCCGTAAGTTCTTTCAAACGTTCCTGTCAATTGATATTTTGTGAAATAATATGTCTCTGTCTGTAGTTTCTCCTTTTGGAAAGATTCATCAAGAATTTTCTCAATCTCTTTTGCATTGGAAAGAGAAGGTTTTGTCTTTAAAAGCCTGGTCAGCATCCAGTGCCCGTGAACAGAGCTATGCCAGTCAAAACAGCCATAAAAGCTTGGGTGCAGATCTTTGGGAGTTAAAGGAACTTCCCCTGCATTGTTAATGATATGTGCCGTTTTATTTGGATACTCCTGATTGATACAATGAAGCGGTTTATCGGCTAATTTTAATGCCATCTCATCGGTAAGCTTCGGAACTTCCTGAGCATACATCACAAATGGTAAAAACGCGAATGCTAAAAGACTTTTTTTCATGTATTAAAAATAGAAAATAATTCACATTTTCAATGATAAATCACGAAATTTCTTACGTGATAAAACGATTAAGTCTAGCTTATATACAATAATAAATTCCCCTTCTGTATCAATAAATTACTTTCCAAGTACAAACACAGCGGGAACTTTATGTAATTCCGGTTTTTGCTTTTGCCAGTCTTTTATCGTTTTTGTTTTGATGAATTCATGTTCCGGATCATTGATATTTGCAGCTATACAAAGCTTTGTATTAGGCGATAAGAACTTGGTAAGATCTTCGATAAGCTGATTATTTCTGTACGGAGTTTCCATAAAAATCTGTGAATACCCTGTTTTTTGAACCAGACTTTCCAAGTGTTGGATCTGTTTCTTTTTTTCTCCCTTATCAATCGGAAGATAGCCATGAAATGTAAATTCCTGACCATTGAATCCACTGGAAATCAAAGCAAGAATAATAGACGACGGTCCGGAAATAGGAATCACTCTGATGTTTTTCTCATGACACCATTTTACCATTAAGTTTCCAGGATCTGCGATACACGGTAATCCAGCTTCAGAAAGCAATCCAAAGTCCTGCCCTTTCAGCATCAGCTGTTGTGCTTCTTTGATGTCTGCGTTTTCTGTGTACTTATCTAATAAAAATAATTTCAGGTCTGCCTGTTTTTTTTCGGGAGCGAAAAATTTAACCACCTTTCTGGCTGTTTTTTCATTTTCCACGAAGAAGTAATCAGTTTGCATGATATATTCCTTAATTACAGGTGCAAAATGAGTGATAGAAGTATTTTCTGATAAGTAAGCAGGGAGTAAAAAAAGCATTGTTTTATTTTTTAATTCTTTCGTTTAATGAAGGCTGAGGGAAATATTTTGTAAGATCCATAGAAAAGGTAACAGAAGTTATTTTCCAGATTCCGTTGATTTTCATCAGCGTCCAGATTTCCTTTCCCCAGTTTTCCATTTTTCCGTCGTACCAAAAACTGTAATCGAAATTGGCAGATGCTATAGCCCCATCTTCAACGATTTTAATATTGTCAAATTTTTCTTCAGATTTATCATCTTTAAAGCTTTTAATGAAAGCCTTATAATCATCGGCAAAGTAATAATCTGCCTTAGGATTTTTTTCCAGACGTTTCGCCTGTGTCCGGTCCTTATAAATTCCGGTCCAAAGTACAGGTTCCTGAAACAAAGACAGGTACTTGGCTTCATCCCGGGTTTTGATGCAACCCATAAAGTCTTCCATTACTTTACGGATCTCCATTTCATCTTTGGTTTGAGCAAAAGATAAGTTAAAGCTTACTAAAAGCAGTAAAAGCAGTTTTTTCATGATTATTTATGTTAAGATTTGGTTTGTAATGGCATCACATCCTTTATCCAAAAGTTGGTAAACCTCTTCAAAATCTTTCATATCACCCCAATACGGATCCGGAACCTCAGCATTTTCATGATCTCCTAATACTTCCAGAAATAAGGATATTTTCTGACGTTCTTCCTCATTTTTAGCTTTGGAAACTACATCTTCGAATACATCGATATCCATACAGTAGATTTTATCAAAGGTTTCAAAATCTGTTCTGTTGATAGGTCTTGATTTCTGTCTAGAAATATCTACATTATGATTGGCTGCGGTTTTAATAGCTCTTTTATCAGGATGTTCACCTTCATGTAATGAAATAGTTCCAGCTGAATCTATCACAAAATTTTCCGGCACTTTTGTTTTCATAATTCCTTCAGCCAAAGGACTTCTGCATATATTTCCGAGACAAACCATCAGGATTTTCATAATCTGGTATTTTAATAAACATCTGTTTCTGCCACAAAACTAAATAAAAAATGAAGAATACTTCTATTCTCCATTTTAATTTATTTTTAGCTTACAATATTTTACTGCTTAATTCTTTCTGTAAGATCTTTAACGTATTTCTTGATTTCTTTATCAATTTTAGATACATCTTTAATGGTATCACAAGCATACATTACTGTTGAGTGATCTTTCCCGCCCATTTCCTCACCGATTTTGGTGAATGTAGAGTTGGTAAACTCTTTTGAGAAATACATTGCAAGTTGTCTTGGTAATGCAATCTCTCTTTTTCTGGTCTTGGATAAAAGCTGTTCTTTTTTGATTCCGAAATAATCGCATACCACCTCCTGAATGTAAGGGATATTGATCACCTTCTTTTGGTTGGCTGCAATTCTGTTGATCGTTTCTTTTAATAGTTCAAGACTTAAATCTCTCTTATAAACTGTAGAATATGCAATTACCGAGTTGATAACTCCGATAAGCTCTCTTACATTTGTTTTTGCTTCAGCGGCAAGGAAATCAAGCATATCTCCCGGAAGTACAATTCCGTCTCGGCTTAATTTATCTTCAATAATTTGTCTTCTTGTAGATAAGTCCGGAGATTTAATTTCCGCAGAAAGTCCCCATTTGAAACGGGAAACAATTCTATCCTGAATATCCATGATGTCTGCAGGAGCTTTATCTGAAGTAAGGATGATCTGCTTTCCGTTTTGATGTAAATGATCAAAGATGTGGAAGAAACTATCTTGAGTTGCAGATTTACCAGATAAGAACTGAATATCATCGATAATCAATACATCTACCATCTGATAGAAATTAGCAAATTCTGTTTGTTTATGTGCTTTAGCAGCTGAAATAAACTGCTGGATAAATTTTTCTGAAGATAAGTAAAGAACTACTTTATCAGGAAACTGGTTTTTTACTTCAAGACCAACTGCCTGTCCAAGGTGAGTTTTTCCCACTCCATATCCTCCATATAAGAACAATGGATTGAATGCTGTAGCTCCAGGTCTTTTAGCGATTGATCTTGCTACTGTAGCTGCAAATTTATTACTTTCACCTTCTACATAACTATCAAAAGAATAGTCAGGCTTAAGGTTTGAATCAATATTTACTTTTCTAATTCCAGGAACCACAAAAGGGTTTACAATATTAGCTGAGAATCCTTGTGGCATTGTTTCCTGTGTTTTTGGAGTAGGAACGCTTTGTCCCTTCATGTTCATGGTAACTGGTTTTTCTTCACCTTTCGGTCTGTTTTCCATTACAGAATACCATAATTTTACTCCTTTTCCTACATTTTTCTTCAGGGCAGCAGAAAGCAAGGACAGGTAATTGTCCTCGATATATTCCTTGTAAAAATCGCTCGGTACGATAAGTGTAAGGTTGTTTGCCACTAATGAAAGAGGCTGCACCTTATCAAATAACATATCGAAAGATTTTTCAAGTTTTTTCAGGTCAGAATTATCTTCAGCTGCGTTCAAGTTATCGCGCATAAACTGAAGGCACTTCTGCCATATCATCATTAAATTGTCATCCATTTTTTATGCCCTGATTATTCTTTGTTTGTACTGTTTTTAGAAGGGAGACAAAGGTCCAATATTTTCTTTTTAAAAAAAAATATTGCGGGTATTGATTATTTAAAAATATATTTGTATGTATAATTTAAGACCTAAAATGATACACACAACACACTCAATACGAGTACGTTACGCAGAAACAGATCCAATGAAATATGTATACTACGGTAACTACGCTGAGTACTTTGAAGTTGGCAGGGTTGAGCTCTTCCGAAGCATAGGAATTTCATACGATGAAATTGAAAACCAAGGAATTTGGCTGCCGGTTTCGGAGTACAAAATTAAGTATATTCGTCCAGCTTTGTATGATCAAAAATTAGAAATTCATACTTATGTCAAAAAAATTCCGGGTGTGAGAATTGAATTTGAATATGAAATTTACAATGAAGAGCATATTAAAATCACAGAAGCATCTACTACTCTATTCTTTTTAGACGCCCAGACCAACAAAGTAATTAAATGTCCCGACTTTTTAATGGAATTGATCGAAACAAACTGGAACAAAACAATAAAAAGCAGTTTATAACTATACTGGATAAAACGAAAAGGAACAAAGTGAAAGCGAATGGATCAACTTATTATTCTATTCATTAAAACCTTGAGTCTATTTGTGAATTAATTCGCACCTTTGTACTGTTATACAACTATACCTTATATATAAATATTATGAAGATTGCATTTTTGGGACCTCATGCGAGCTTTACACAGCTTGCCACTGCCCAGCTTTTTCCTGATGAAGAGATTTTACCACAGGCTAGTATTCTTGATTGCTTTAGTGCTGTAGAAAACGGAGAAGTAGACAAAGCTGTAGTCCCTTTGGAGAATTCTATAGAAGGAACTGTTTCAATGACGCTGGATTATTTATATAAGACTCCTGCTATTAAAATTGAAGCGGAGGCAGTAATGCCTATTGCCCATCACCTGATGATTCATCCTGAAAATACTGTTGAGGATATTGAAAGAATTTACTCGCATCCACAGGCATTGGCGCAAAGCTTTCATTTTTTGGACAGTCATTATAAGAATATTCCTAAGCAGGATTTTTCATCAACTGCTGCAGCGGCAAAATATGTTGCGGAGAATAAGGATCTTAAAATTGCAGCCGTAGCTAATCAGTTTGCGGCAAATTTATATGGATTAAATATTGTCAATCGCAATATTCAGGATTTTGAGCAGAATCACACCCGTTTTATTATCATTTCAAAACAACAGAATAAATATGACAACAGCCGTCTTGAAACGTTAGGAGAAAAATCAGGTATGCTGGTTACACTTCCGGAAGATCATCCAGGAGGACTGCATCAGGTTCTGTCTGTTTTCGCCTGGAGAAAGATGAATCTTAGTAAAATTGAATCAAGAACTTTAAAAACAGGACTCGGAAATTACTTTTTCTTCATCAATGTAGAGGGACCTTGGCATGATATACTCCATGAAAATGCGCTAAAAGAGCTTGAATCTATCAAAGCAAATGTTGATTTTCTTGGAAATTATAAAGAATTTTTACTGGAAAGCTAAATTCCTTAAATAATAACTCAAAAAAACACTGTTGGACATACAGTGTTTTTTTAATGCATAAAAATAATACACTGAAAAGTGATATTAAATTGATAATAATGCTGTTACCCACCATTTGGTGATTAATAATTCACAATGCGTATTTATATTATTTCACAAAATGGATTAAAATACAAACATATGTTTAAATATATTTTATCATATTAACGTTAATTTTAAACAATTCACAATGGTGGGTATATTTTTTATTGTATATTTGCTTAACTAAATTAAAATCTTGATCATGAAAACTAAAATCTACAGCTTAATGGTAGCGTTTGCTACATTACCGTTATTTTCCCAAGTTGGAATTAACACAGCTTCCCCCTCAGCAACCCTTGACGTAAATGGTACTTTGAAAGTAAGAGATACTCCGGCGGCTCCAGCTCTAACAGGGTATCAGATTTTAGGAGTGAACCAAGGGACCACTCAGGTATATACCGTGGATCCTCAACTATTAATAGGGGCAGCCAATGTCAATTCAGGAATGTATGCTGCAAAAAAAACAACTGGAATAAGCCTTGTAAACGTTACTTTATTTCCATCCACCTTCAGACCTGTAAATTTCCTGGCAGCTGAAAGAACAATAGGATCTGCAGCAATGTTTTCTGATTCAGACGGTTCTTTTATTATTCCATCTACAGGAGTTTATATGATAGGATATAGCTTCCGATATGGAACCGGACTACAAGCAAACCTTCTAGTAAATGGATATGGTATTGGAATAGCAAGAACAAGATCTGGAGTAGGAACAGTTATAGACAGCCGACCATTTACAGGTATTGATTTAGGATTAGTAAGTTTAACGATATCTGAGTCTAGTATAAACTCATTATACTCTTTCCAGGCAAATGACAAAGTAAGTTTTGGACTTACAGGGAGCAACCTTCTAGACTTAAATATCCTAGCATCTACTGTTTCTTCATTCTACATTTACAAAGTATCCAATTAGTAAGAACATATTGTTAGTTATCTATACCGTTAGCCCGTTACTACCTTGTAACGGGCTAATTTTTTAGGAGTATATCGTACACATTCTCTATATTTGATAAAAACTATAACATGAGTGAGTATATTGCTGTTATATTAATTGTAGTTATCGCCATCATTTTCAATAATCTGAACACTAAAATCAGAAAGCTTGAAAAAGAAGTATCGGATCTCAACTCCAGAATTCGAAAATCTTCCACAGAATCAGAAATTACAGATGAAGAAATTCCAAAAGAAAAAATTACCATTTCTACACAAGTACAGCCTACAGAATCTCTGCCTAAGATCGATATAAAAAATAATAACGACAAAGAGTCTTCACCATCAATTCAAAAAGACTGGACAACTCCTGTATTTGATTTTTTAAAACAAAATATACTTACCATCATTGGTATTTTCACATTAGTTCTCGGGATAGGTTATTTTGTTAAATATGCCATTGATAAAAACTGGATCGGAGAAACGTCAAGAGCTGGAATAGGATTTTGTACCGGAGCAGGAATTACACTCATCGGACATTTTCTCAGAAAGAATTATAAAACATTCGCTTCCATCATAACTGGAGGTGGAATTTCAGTTTTGTATTTTACCACTACCATTGCTTTTAGAGAATATCATCTTTTTAGTCAGAATACGGCTTTTGCAATAACCACTTTGGTTACAATAATTTCTATTATTCTATCTTATTATTATAAAAGTGAAATTCTTATCATCTTTTCATTAATCGGAGGTTTTTCTGCGCCTCTTATGATGAGTACAGGACAGAGCAATTATCCTTTTCTTTTTATTTATCTTACTCTTTTAAATATCGGAATGCTTGCAGTTACCCTTCTTCAACGCTGGAAAAGTGTGGGTTGGACCGCTTATATTTTTACAAGTTTTTACCTATTTTACTGGAATACCAAGCAACCTGAACTTCTGAGTATTACATTTTACTGCATCAGTTATATAATTTTTTACATTTTTGCTTTACATAGCTACATCAGGAAAAGTGAACTTTCTACGCCTGATATTTTAATGCTTGTTTTAATTAACTGCTCCAGTATTCTAGGCATTACTTATATTTTTAATGAGCTGAAATATGAACCGGTTATTATTTTCCCTACTGCTTTTGCAATCATTAACGGGTTCCTGCTTTTCAGAGAATATGGAAAAAGAAACTTCGGAGTATCTTATTCTGTTTTTACAGGAATAACTGTAAGCCTTGTTACAATAGCAGTTGCTCTGGAATTTAAAGCTCATCTTATTACAAGTGTTTGGGCAATAGAGTCTACTCTACTTCTTTTCTTATGGAAAAAAACAGGACATAAAATTTTTAAAACATGCTTTCAGCTTCTTTTTCCTCTTGTCATTTTTGCACAAATCATTACCTGGTGTGAATATTTCAATGCTAAAAACCTCAGCATTATCTTCAATCCAGTATTTTTAACGAGTCTGGTGACTATTGTTTCAACCGCGATGAATTTGTATTTATTAAAAAACACGCAAAAAGAAACAGCAACCCAATCCAATAATTTCCTGGAAGATCTTATTACAATAGTAAGCTATACGATCATTTACACAGCATTACTTTTAGAGATCACTTATCATACAAGCGATATGCCTTGGGCTGCAATTATTAATATAGCATTGTTATTCACCGTTTACTATATTTTCAATTTATTAGTTTTCAGACGACAACTTAACATTCAGGGTGAATTTCAAAATGGCTTGATATATCTGTTTCTTTTTATAGCGGTCATTAATATCTCTGCTTCTGCTTCGCTGGTCGTTACAGATATTTTATCAAAAAAGCTTCCATCCGGCTTTTACCTGTTTCATTTACTTCAATGGATTCCATTCATTTATGTATTTTTAAAGGTAATTCCAACCTCTCAGTTTTACAGATACAAAATATCTTATTGGGTTCTTTCCATCGCATTGATCACTATGGTCAGCTGCGAACTTCATCACACCTATGTTGTCAATATTGCTCAGAACTATCAGGATTCTTTTACAATAAAAAATCATTTCAACATTCTTTATCTGCCGATCATCTGGACTATCATGGCGAGTATTTTTATTTATATTGGATTAAAAAGAGAAATTAAAGAATACAACAAGATAGGATTTGCTTTACTGGGGCTTATGATCTTAAAGCTTTATGGTTATGACGTCTGGCAAATGGACAATATTTCAAAAATAAGCGCTTTCATTGTATTGGGTATTATTTTGTTATTGAGCTCCTTCACATTTCAACGTCTCAAAAATATCATCAGAAATATGGTTGATAAGAAAGACAACAGTAACCAAAATTCAAATGTAGAATGATAATAAAAATCATTATTTATAAGTAAAAATTAAAACATATTTAGATTTGATTCACATTTTATAAAAAATAACTATATTTATAACGTTTTTAACAGTTACATATTCTGATTATGAAGAAACTAATCTATACTTTTTTAATCCTTTCATCTGCAACATTATTTGCTCAAAAGAAACTTGCAGTTGTAGGTGATATTATTGGAACAACGGAACTATTTGATACCCAGAAAAAGACCATGTATTTTTCGAAAACATATACGAGTGCTGCCAGTCTTCCTACTCATCTGAGAAAATTCAGTGCTGCTTTCCCTAATGGAATCACTGAATATAAAAACAAAAGTTATGTTAGTGGTATGGACAAATTAACCTTCGAACAAATCAACAGACAATACGATATCCCAGAAAATAATACGGTTTTTCTTGATGGTCATGAATTTACAGATAGCCAAACTACTATTTTCGCGGAAATTGCTGCGAAGATTGAAGTAAAAGATTATAATGGAAAAAAGACCCTATACATTTCTACAAGCAACTAATTTTCAGATATAAATAAAAAAGGATACGGTTTTGCCATATCCTTTTATTTTTAATATTTATTAGACCATTTTTTCTTCAGCTCGTCGTAAATCTTCTTTTCTGTAGCGTTATTTCCGGGCTCATATAGTTTTATAGTTCTGATCTCTTCCGGCAGAAAATCCTGCTCTACAAAATTCCCTTCATAGGAATGTGCATATTTATATTCTTTTCCATAGTCAAGATCCTTCATCAGCTTTGTAGGTGCATTTCTTAAATGAAGCGGAACAGGAAGATTTCCCGTTTGCCTTACAAGTGCTAATGCTTCATTAATTGCCATATACGCAGAATTACTTTTTGGAGAAACAGCGAGATAGACTGCCGTTTCGCTCAATATGATTCTCGCTTCCGGATTCCCGATTACATTCACAGCCTGAAAACAATTATTTGCAATGACCAATGCATTCGGATTTGCCAGTCCTATATCTTCTGCGGCAAGAATCAGCATTCTTCTTGCAATAAACTTAATATCTTCACCTCCGGCAATCATTCTTGCCAGCCAATAAACAGCTCCGTTCGGGTCACTCCCGCGCATAGATTTGATAAAAGCAGAAATAATATCATAATGCTGCTCTCCGTTTTTATCGTAAAGTGCCATTGTTTCCTGAAGGACTTCCAGAACATCGGAATTAAGAATTTCTTTGGTATCTGAATTTTTATACTGATTTAAAACCAGTTCTACAGAATTGATCAGCTTTCTGGCATCTCCCCCGGAATATTGAATTAAAGCTTCATTTTCAAGAATTTTAAAATCGGTTCCTTCGTCTTTATTATATCTTTCAGAAGCAATATCAATAAGTTCTTCCAGCTTTTCGTAGCTCAAAGCTTTTAAAATATAAACCTGACTTCTCGACAACAAAGCAGAAACTACCTCAAAACTTGGGTTTTCTGTAGTGGCACCAATCAGCACAATCCATCCTTTTTCAACTGCATGCAAAAGTGAGTCCTGCTGGGATTTATTAAATCTGTGAATTTCATCAATGAATAAAATGGGTGATTTTCCGGAAAACAAATTCTGTTTTTTAGCGTCTTCAATTACATCACGAACGTCTTTCACTCCGGAAGATACCGCTGATAGCTTGTAAAACTTTCTTCCTGACTGTTCTGAAATGATTTCTGCCAATGTTGTTTTCCCGGTTCCCGGAGGTCCCCAAAAGATCAGGGAATTCAAGGTATTATTATCAATCATTTTTCTGATCGTCCCTTTTTCTCCGGTAAGATGTTCCTGTCCTAAAACTTCATCGAGAGTTTTGGGTCTTAATTTTTCGGCTAATGGAATATTTTGATTCAAGATACTTTTTTTTAAAGGTCAATATTCAGATTTATGAGGTCTGAAACTTCTAACAAAGTTAACTAATTTTCATTTTTTTACCCTATTTTTGCATTGTTTTGAAACTTACATTCAATAAAATCATTACATTTCCTTTGGTAATTTTGATAAAATTTTACCAGTGGTTCATTTCGCCCTTACTTCCTAAAAACTGCCGCTACGAACCTACCTGTTCACATTATATGATAGAATCATTAAGGGTGCATGGTATATTTAAAGGGTTGTGGCTGGGAACTAAAAGGATTTTAAGGTGTCACCCTTGGGGAGGAAGCGGCTATGATCCTGTTCCGCCCAAGCATAAAAATCAATAATAAACTATTAAATCAATAGAAAATGAGTAATATTTTTTTCAGAATTTACCTCGTCATGTTTGCGTTGGTCACTCAATTCCTTTTTGCACAGGAATATCCGGGAGGTTTATCAAACGGAACTCTAGACGTCAACGGAAATAATGTTCCTGTAAAAATCTATTCCACAACAGAATTTGGAGATCTTAATGCTTTTCCGGAGAGACCAATCAATGATAATGTTCTGGTTATTTTAAATGAATCAAACTTTGAGCCTAACTATTATAATTATACGGCTTCAATTTTAACTAAATTTCATGATTCTAAATATCAGTTTTTTGATAAAAACTTCAAACTGATCAATGATCCGGTTACCAAAGAGAATATTACCACATTCAAATATGCTGTAAAGTCTTCCAAAACGATCATAGATTCTGATAAAGTAGCGCTTAAAACTTCTTTTAAAATCTGGGATCCATCGAAAGGCATTCAATTGGGACCTGTTACGCTGCATTTTTATAGTTTAATGTTTGTCTTTGCTTTTGGCTTCGGATATATTTTAATGACCAGAATCTTTAAGATCGATAATGTTAATCAAAAATACCTGGAACCTCTTTTCACATGGACTTTGATAGGAACAATCCTCGGGGCAAGATTAGGACATGTTATTTTTTATCAGCCTGAATTATTCAAAGAAGATTTCTGGAGTGTATTTTTACCAATCAGCACTAAAAACGGATTAAAATTTACAGGCTTTTCGGGATTAGCGAGTCACGGAGCAACCATTGCACTGATTCTTACCACGCTTTATTATTCTTATAGAATCATTAAGAAAAATCCTTTCTGGGTATATGACAGATTGGGTATTGTGGTAGCTTTAGGAGGAGCATTTGTAAGAATGGGGAACTTTTTCAATTCTGAAATTGTAGGAAAACCAGCTGACCCGAATTCTCCTTTCGCATTACTTTTCCCACAACAAAGCAGTGAATATGGACTTACCGTACCACGTTACCCAAGCCAGTTATTTGAGGCTGTAGGCTACGTTGCACTGTTCATTTTATTATGGATACTCTATAGAAAAACCAATAAGAAATATCAGCAAGGATGGCTGTTCGGGCTGTTCTTTATCATTCTTTGGGCAATTAGATTCTTTGTTGAGTTCCTTAAAGAGCCTCAGGGAGATGAGTTTATTCAAATGAGTGGCTTAAACACAGGACAAATCCTTTCTATTCCTTTCATGATTGCCGGAGTTGTCATTATGATTATCTCTAAAAAGTTTATCATCACGAAAGAAGAAAGCGAAAAACCTGAATAATCAGAGATTTTATTTTTTTAATAAAGAAGGCAAATTTGTATTGTACAAATTTGCCTTTTTCTATTATTCGTTATTTGATCTTTCACAAACTATTGATGACTCTCCTGTTCAGCTCTTTAAAAACAGCCCCTAATTCATCAATAACCTGGGTAGGAAGCATAGATTCTTTTGAATGCTTTTCGGCAGCAAGATCAGCTGCTTTACCATGCAACCATACTCCTAAAATACAGGTATCTTTTTCTGAATATCCCTGTGCGAAAAGAGACGTTAAAATCCCCGTAAGAATATCACCGCTTCCTCCTTTTGCCAACCCGGCATTTCCTGTGATATTATAGAAAACAGTACCTTCCGGCGTGATAACCTGAGTATGATGATCTTTCAGTACAATATAAATCTTCAGTTCACTTGCCAGCTTCTTTGCAAGCTCTAACCTTTTGAAAGAGTCTTTTGTTTTTCCGAATAATCTTTCAAATTCTTTTGGATGAGGAGTAATGATTGACTTTTCAGGAATTAAATTCTGGTTTTTCTCATCGTTGGAAATGATATTCAAAGCATCAGCATCCAACACCAAGGGAGCTGAGTAGTTTTTAAGAAAATTTAAAAGACCTTTTTCCGTATTTTCGTGGGTGTCCAGCCCGGGACCAATACCGACTGTCATTCCTTTTTCGATATTAAAATGCTGAACAGACTTTTCTCCATCTTCTATAACCATGGCTTCAGGACAAGAAATTTGTAATATTTCATAACCACATTCGGGAGCGATTGTAAAAGTAAGTCCGGCACCTGTTTTCAAGGCTGATTTGGTAGCCAGAACCACAGCTCCTATCTTTCCGTAACTCCCGCCAACAATAGCCGCCTTGCCATAAGTTCCTTTATGTGAAAATTCATCTCTTGGTTTGAATAGAGATTTGATAAGGTCATCATCAATAACAAAATATTCTGTTTCTGTAGATTCCTGGTATTCTCTACTTAAATCAATATCCAGAATAATTACTTTTCCCGTATAAATTCCAGTTTCAGGATGAAGAAAACTCCTTTTCCAACATTGAAAGCTTAATGTATAATCGGCTTTTAAAATAACAGAGCCTTCTTCAAGGATATGATCTGTAAACAAACCGGAAGGTACATCAATTGATATTTTAATATTATTCTTTTTGTTAAGATGTTCAACAAGCTCTTTATATTCATCCTTCAATGGTCTGGATAATCCTGTTCCAAAAAGGGCATCAATAATTATTGTTTTATCATCAAAGCCATACTGTTCCACCTGGCTGAATTTTCGAATTGAAATTCCTGAAATATCGGCTAGTCTTTTAAAATTAATGAGTGCATCCTGTGAAAATCTACTTTTAGGATCATTTACAAAAACGTCTACATCGAAACCTTTAAGGTAAAGCATTCTCGCAACAGCAAACCCGTCACCACCGTTATTGCCATTACCACAAAACAAAACCGCCTTTCTATGGTTTTTACAATTTTCACCTATCCAGTTTGCTACAGCGGTTGAAGCTCTTTCCATCAACTGAATGGAGGCAATAGGCTCATGAGAAATGGTAAACTGATCCCAATTACGGATTTGCTCTGAGGTGAAAATTTTCATAGGTAATATGGCTTTTGAACAGGTTGTAAAAGATGCGTTATTATAACAGTGCTTCTATAACAAAATACAATGACATTATTAAATGTTATAAAATATATCTATAAAGTTACAATTTTCATTAAAACAAATCATATTGATTTGAGTCAAAAATCTACTTTATCTGAATAAAAAACGACAAAAGTTTATGTTTTTTACATTTTTAAATTATATTTTTGTGTGTATACTAATTAAAAAAATATAAATTATGGGATTTGTTAAAGAATTTAAAGAATTTGCCTTTAAAGGAAATGTTCTCGACCTGGCTGTCGGTGTAATCATTGGAGCAGCTTTTGGAAAAATTGTTTCGTCTTTAGTTGAAGATGTAATAACTCCTTTGATCTTAAACCCGGCACTAAAAGCGGCTGGCGCGGAAAACATCGCTAAACTTTCATGGAATGGTGTTGCTTACGGGAACTTCCTGTCTGCAGTGATCAGCTTCCTATGTATTGCTATGGTTCTTTTCTTTATCATTAAAGGTGCTAATAAAGTGAACAAAAAAGAAGCTCCGGCTCCTGCTGGACCTACAGATGATCAGAAACTATTAGCAGAGATCAGAGATTTATTGAAAAGCAAAAACAATATATAATCTGCTAATCTAAAGTTTAAAATACAAAAGCACCTTCACTGAAGGTGCTTTACTTTTTATGTGTATTAATTCCGATTATTGAATTTGTAAAATACTTGAAATCTGATCAGCAAGAGACAGTCCGATTCTGTCCTGAGCTTCAAGCGTGGAAGCTCCTGTATGCGGAGTAAGAGATATTTTAGAATGCGTAAGAATTTCTTTAGATGGTGTTGGTTCATTAATGAAAACATCTAATCCGGCAAATTTTACTTTACCAGAGTCCAGAGCTTCAATCAGAGCGGTTTCATCTATCACACCGCCTCTGGAACAGTTTACAATCGCTACTCCGTTCTTCATTATGTCAAACTCATTTTTCCCAATCATGTATCCATCTTTCTGAGCAGGAACATGCAGCGTAATAAAATCCGAATGCTTAAGGACATCCTGTAAAGGCTCCGTTTCTATATCTACATTAATAAACTGGTTATTATAGAATTTCACTTTAATACTTGCTCTTCCTACATTATTATCAGCAGCAACTACTCTCATCCCAAGACCCAGCGCTATTCTTGCCACTTCCTGCCCTATTCTTCCCATACCGATAATCCCGATGGTTTTTTCTCTTAATTCAATTCCTGCGGCATAGGCTTTTTTTAGTCCGGCAAATTCTGTATCTCCTACTAAAGGCATTTTTCTGTTGGAATCCTGAAGAAATCTTGCTCCTGAAAATAAATGGGCAAAAACAAGCTCTGCTACAGATTCTGAAGAAGCAGCTGGCGTGTTAATCACATGAATTCCTTTTTCTCTAGCATAATCTACATCAATATTATCCATTCCTACACCACCTCTTCCGATAATCTCGATGGACGGGCAATTGTCAATAATATCTTTCCTTACCTGCGTAGCACTTCTTACCAATAAAGTACGAATCTTGTGCTCATTAATATAATCTACCAAAAATTCCTGCGGAACTTTTGTAGTAATAACCTCGAATCCCTTTTCTGTTAATGCATCAATACCAGATTGATCCAAGCCGTCGTTTGCTAAAACTTTCATAAATGCTACTATATTTAAAAATTGAAAGATTTAAAAATTAAAGGATAAACTCCATTCAATTTTTAAATCTTTAATTATATTCTTTTATTCTTCGTCTTCTTTAAAAACTTCGATAGTCACTTGCTTTTCTACCAGGTCTGTAAATTTCCCTTTATATCTTGTAGCTCTTACCAAGTGATTGTCTATCCAGTGATAATTTCCGCCTCTTGGTTTTCCACAAAGTACACTATGGTACTTAAAACCGTGTTTATCCAGCCAATCTATAGTGATTTGCTTCAGGTTTTCGGTTCTTGAAGTGAAAAAACAGATCTGATGTCCTTCATCATACCATCTGTTGATCGTTTCCAATGCATCGGGAAAAGGTTCGCAGGTAACCATTCTTTCGGGTTCTTCATTGGGAACATCATCTGTAATGGTTCCGTCTATATCGATTAAGTAATTTTTAACTCCATCCTTTAGAATAGGACTTATGTGCTCTATGTATTCTAATTCCATCGTTAAAATTTGAGTAACAAAGTTACATTTTTTACAACTAAAAGGGATATTAAACTTTATTTATGTTAAAAATTTACTATAAAAATCGTTATTTAATAAATAATATTAATAATTTATTCATCATTTTACTCTATCTGATTAAAAATTTTCGTTTGACGTTTTCACTTTAGTATTGAAATTGAGGAGATTTCAGAGAATAACGAAAAGGAAATGGAAACTTCATTGTATCATGGCTTGTCATTCCATTCACCTTATCCTCTTCATAAAAAGTATGATGTTTATCGAAAAATTTCCAAAATACATTTATTACGCTTACATTTGTAGAAATGGAAGAATTTGTAGTTTTAGTAAATCCTGAGGATGAAGTTTTGGGTTTGATGGAGAAACAGCAGGCTCACGTTAATGGCTTGCTACACCGAGCTTTTTCTGTATTTCTATTTAACAGCAAAGGTGAAATGCTACTTCAAAAAAGGGCTTCAGGGAAATATCATTCTCCTAACCAATGGACCAATGCAGTGTGCTCACATCCCAGAAACGGGGAAACTTATCTTGCGGGTGCCAAGCGCAGACTGAAAGAAGAGCTGGGTATAGAAGCTGAACTTTCGGAAAAATTCAGTTTTATTTACAAGGCAGATGTTGGTGGTGGACTTTGGGAACATGAGCTGGACTATGTTTTTATCGGAAATCATGAGTCTGATTTTAATCTGAATAAGGAAGAAGTGGAAGAAGTACGATTCATTTCTCCTGAAGATCTGGATAAAGAAATCTCTGAAAATCCTGAAAATTTTACGGAGTGGTTTAAGATTATCCTTGAAGAATATAAACACCATTTTTAACGATGAAAAAAATACTGCTATTTTCTGCTATTGTATCAGGAAGTCTGTTTTTTGCTCAGAAAGCAACTACTTATGACGCGCCTAACTACTCTATCAATGTGCCTGAAGGCTGGAAATCTACCAACGACAGTGAGATTATCAATATTTTTCCTACTAATGAAATCGGAGCCATTACCATTTCAGAATATCATGATCTGAATCTTCCCAAAACTGAAACGAAAAAGTTCATTCTGGCTCTTTATCAGTCAGCTGATGCGGAAAGCAAGATTAAGGAAACTAAAGGTAAAAAAGGATATACAGAATATTATTATGAATATTTTGATCCGAAAGAAAAACTTTTCTGGATAACAAGAACTTTTCAAAAAGATAAGGATTTGTACCTGATCACAATCAATTGTGGACAGAAATTCTGGAACGGAAACTATATGACCCTATTCAATGAGACTTTTAACAGTTTTAAAATAAAGAAATAAGAATTAAATATGAAGAAAACAGCTTTGTACGACAAACATGTTTCCCTGGGAGCTAAGATCGTACCTTTCGCAGGTTTTGAAATGCCTGTACAATATTCAGGAGTGACTGAAGAGCATTTTGCAGTAAGAGAAAAAGCAGGATTGTTTGATGTTTCTCACATGGGACAGTTTTTCATCGAAGGTCCGGGTTCTAAGGATCTTTTACAGTTAGTAACTACCAACAACGTAGATACTCTTGAAAATGGAAAAGCTCAGTATTCATGTCTTCCGAATGAAAATGGAGGGATTGTAGATGATCTTATCGTTTACAAAATGGAAGATGACAAATATTTCGTAGTAGTAAACGCTTCCAATATTGACAAAGACTGGAATCATATTTCAAAATACAACACTTTCGGGGCTACAATGACCAATGCTTCTGATGACATGTCATTATTGGCAGTTCAGGGTCCTAAGGCAACTGAGATTCTTCAAAAGCTTACTGAGGTAAACCTTTCTGAAATTCCTTACTATCACTTTACTGTAGGAAGCGTAGCAGGTGTAAATGATGTGATCATTTCTAACACTGGATACACTGGAAGCGGTGGTTTTGAGATTTATTTCAAAAACGAAAGTGCAGAAAAACTTTGGGATGAAGTAATGAAAGCCGGTGAATCTGAAGGTATTGTTCCTTGTGGATTGGCGGCAAGAGATACTTTAAGACTGGAAAAAGGATTCTGTCTTTACGGAAACGATATTGATGATACCACTTCTCCAATTGAAGCCGGATTAGGATGGATCACGAAATTTGATAAAGATTTTGTTTCTAAAAATACTTTCGCTAAGCAAAAAGAAGAAGGAGTTACCAGAAAATTAGTAGCTTTTGAATTAACGGACAAGGGAGTTCCAAGACATGACTACCCTGTTGTAGATGCTGAAGGAAACGTAATCGGAAAAGTAACTTCCGGAACTCAGTCTCCAATGAAAAAGATCGGTTTAGGTCTTGCTTATGTAGACAAGCCTCACTTCAAATTAGGTTCTGAGATCTTCATTCAGGTAAGAAACAAGAACATTCCTGCAAAAGTGGTGAAAGCTCCTTTTGTATAATTGTTATATTATTTATATGGAAAAAGAGACTGTCTGAAGATAGTCTCTTTTCTTTTTAAGATACAACAAAAAGAGACTGTAAAATTTTACAATCTCTGTGTTCTTATCTACAGTAGCAACAAAGTGATTTGTCTGGGGTACACATATCTCCGAATCCCGGATGACCTGAAACTACACCTCCGGCTTCACCACAAAGTGTAAAACAGTTAGGCACAATAACTTTTCCGCTCCCTTTAATTTCTTTTAATACTGATCTTTTAAGATTCTTTGTTTTTAAAAAGCTTTTTGTCATGATTTTTATTTTTGGCAATTATAAATATAAGTATTTAATAATTAACACATTAAAAACAAACCATAATTTACAGATACAACTCAATTTTTCGGAAGATGTTGAAAACAATAATCATTTCCTATACGAGTATAATGTTTACACCTTGTACCTGCTTTTGTTGTTCCCAAACATTGATTTCCTTTATCTACACCATGTATTTTTTTAGGCTTGGAAACGATTCCATATACAGATGCTGCATTAGGATTACATATTTTACAAGGCTGCAATTCCATTTCCAGTGCTTTATTTATAGAAAGGCTGGAAGAAACATTCTTCACCATTCTGCATGATGATAGATGAAACTTTGTACCTGAAGGCGTTCTATAAACTGTCTGTCCACTTAAATTTAAGGTAAGACAAAGGAATATGGAAATCAGATATTTCATTCATTGACACCAAAGAATGTTTTTAACGCTTCAACATTCTTTTTATCATTTCCAACAAAGATCTCCTTATCCGTCATAAAAACAGGACGCTTTAAGAATGTATAATGATCTAAAATTAATTCTTTGAAATCTTTTTCTCCCAAAGACTTCACATCTAAACCTCTTAACTTGATCTGCGTAGATTTTCTGCTGAATAAAGCGTCATACGACTTTGTCAGTTTATGCATCTCTTCCAGTTCTTCTTTGGTGATCGGTTGTTTTTTAATCTCTCGAAGTTCCCAGTCTGCAAGATCAAACTGCGCTAAGATTTTTCTACAGGTATCACATGTATTCAGGTAAAATACTTTCTTCATTATTATTTTTAATCGGTTTTTGTTAAAATTCTACTTCATTTTCTTTTCGTCTTTCAAAAGTAGGATTTAATCTAAAACTTTGGAAATTATTGAATAACTTTATTCAAATTTTAAAAAGATGCAGAACAAACCTATTACTTTTCAGTTTATTTCAGAGCCATCAGATGTGAACTACGGCGGAAATGTACATGGAGGAAGTGTAATGAAATGGATTGATCAGGCAGGCTATGCTTGTGCTACAACATGGAGCGGAAATTATTCCGTGACTGTATACGTGGGAGGAATCCGTTTCTATGAACCCATCAAAATTGGTGAAGTGGTAAAAGTAGATGCGCAGGTAATTTATACCGGAACTTCCAGTATGCATATTTCCATTAACGTATTTTCCAGAAACCTGAAGCAGCCTACTTTTGATAAAAAAACGCACTGCATTATCGTTTTCGTTGCTGTGGATGAGAATGGAAAAAAACTTCCGGTACCTAAATGGATTCCCGAAACACCAGAAGAGAAACAGCAGGAACAGTATGCCAAACGCCTGATGGAACTCAGAACGCAGATTGAAGACGAAATGAAACCCTTTTTATAGATGTTTTAGAGTTGGAGAGTCTGAGAGTTTTTAGAGTTTTAGAGTGATACTTCTTGATTGTAGAAATCAATTTTAGAATGAAGAAACAAAATCATATATATTTCCTACATTATACTGCCTACTAAACTAATAATAACCAACATTTCAAATATAATATGAAAAATATTTTCACAATTACAGCTGTTCTGTTTCTGGCTTTTCTGCAGGCTCAGACCCATCGGTTCATTTATGAATTACAATACAAAATGGATTCTACAGAAACAGGACATCAAAAGTTGAATATGATATTGGATATTACTCCCAAAGAGGTTAAATTTTATGGAAAAGATCTAGCCACAACAGATTCACTGAATAAAAAATTCGGAATGAATTCCAGTTACACAGACATGACCGGACAAGTTGTAAAAAGGAAAATCAATTCTTTTGAGAATGAAAATTTTATCAATATTAAAAATGGATATTACTCATTCAAAACTACCGATAAAATTAACTGGACAATCTCCAACGAAACGAAAAAAGCAGAAAATTATACTTTACAGAAAGCCACTACCCAATTTGGAGGAAGAAACTGGACGGCATGGTTTTCCAAAGATATTCCATTCAACGAAGGTCCTTTTAAATTAAGAGGCTTGCCAGGTTTAATTTTTGAGTTGTCCGATGATAAAAGAAACTTTATTTATAATCTGGTTAAAAGCCAAGAGCTTCCGGGAATTTTTGCAACAGAAGACTTCCTTGAATCTAATTTTGGCAATAAAGCCATCCCTATCAATGAAAAACAAAAGCGCAAGCTGATCCTGGAGTTTTATAACGATCCTTTTGCCTTTGAAAGAAACAATTTCAGCAAATCTAATAATGATCTGAGAATTAATATTAATGGAAAAGAAATTCATAATGTGGACGAACTGAATACTCAAACCAAGAGCATGCAGGAGGTTATAAGAAAATACAATAACCCGATTGAAATTGATAAGGCAATGCATTATCCGATATATTAAAATATAGGTTGGGCAATGGAATTTATTTTTTTATTTGGTTGGGCTAAAGCCCAACCCTATTAATGTTGCCAAGCAAAGATTGAATTTTAGCAAAAAGATCTTGTATCTTGTATCTTGTAATTTGTAACTTGTAACTTGTAACTTAAATTCTTATATTTGCATTACAAAAAAGGAAATGGTGTTCTTCCTTACCCAACCGCTTTACAAAAGCTGATGACGCCTGATTAATAGATTATTAACCTATAACTAATCAGGATTATCATGTCAAAAAATCAACGAACACTTGGTAAAAAAGCAGTTTTTCACACTCATTTTTTCTTTAGAAAATTTCCGGCAATACCTTATATTTTTAAATGGTTATGCATCAGTATTATTATTGGAGCATTGGTAGGAACGGCTTCAGCTGGTTTTCTGCAGTCATTGGAATGGGCAACTAACTTCAGAGAAAACCATTTATGGCTAATTGCTTTACTTCCTGTTGCGGGATTTCTGATTGGACTTTTATATTACTATTTTGGAAAGGATGTGGAAGCCGGAAATAATCTCTTGATAGATAATATTCATGATCCGAAAGAAATTATTCCATTCAAAATGGCACCTTTTGTTTATCTGGGAACTATTGCTACCCATCTTTTTGGCGGTTCGGCTGGTCGTGAAGGTACGGCACTGCAAATGGCTGGTGCAATTGCGGATCAACTTACGAAGCCTTTTAAGCTCGACAAAAATGAAAGGAAAATACTGATCATTTCGGCTATTGCTGCCGGATTTGGTTCTGTCTTCGGAACTCCTCTGGCTGGAGCAGTTTTTGGACTTGAAGTTTTTCTTATCGGGAGAATACGTTATAATGCGATATTTCCTGCTTTTGCTTCTGCTATACTGGCAGACTGGGCGACTAATCTCTGGAATGTAAAGCATACTCATTATCACATTGATTTTATTCCGAAACTTGAGTTTCTACCGATTCTTTACAGTATTTTAGCTGGTATTGCTTTCGGAATCTGTGCTGCAGCATTCAGTAGAATTATTCATTGGGCAGGTTCTCTTTTTAAATCAAAAATTAAATATCCTCCGCTTCGTCCGGTAGCTGGTGGGATCATTATTGCACTCGCTGTTTTGATAATAGGATCTACAAGATATATCGGGCTGGGGGTTCCCGTAATTGTTGAATCTTTTGAAAAGCAGCTACCATTTTATGATTTTGCTTTAAAAATGCTCTTTACCATCGTTACTCTTTCTGCGGGGTTCAAAGGTGGTGAAGTAACTCCATTATTCTTTATAGGGGCAACTTTGGGAAGTGCATTATCCTTATTTATTCCTTTACCTTTTGGTTTACTTGCGGGGATGGGATTTGTAGCCGTATTTGCAGGTGCAACAAATACACCTTTAGCCTGCATGCTGATGGGAATCGAGTTGTTCGGGGCTGAATGTGGCGTTTATGTCGCTATTGCCTGTGTAGTTTCTTATCTTCTTTCAGGGCACAATAGTATTTATACTAAACAAAAGATCGGTGAAGCTAAAAACAGAAGATATGAAAGCCAACAAGATAAACCGGTTTCAGATTTTCTTTAACGCATCAAAAATTCTTTTAATTTTAGCATTATCCAGCAAAGTGAATGGTTGTACGTTTATGATATCTTCAGCAACATGCATCACGGGACACGAAACCTCTCACCACACGCCTACCAAAATACAACTATATTCCGTATTTTTGCCTCATGTTCGATTACAGGTTAAAAGTTTTCCATACAGTAGCAACCCGATTAAGTTTTACCAAAGCTTCTGAAGAGCTTCATATCTCCCAGCCGGCAGTGACAAAACATATTAAGGAGATTGAGGTTCAGCTGGAAACTAAATTATTTGACAGAAAAGGAACTTCTATTCAACTTACCCAAAGTGGAAAAATCCTGTATGAATATGCTGAAAAGATCCGAAATATACACCGCGATTTGGAATTTGAGATCAGCCAGATCAACCAACAGCATAAAGGAAAACTGATCATCGGAGCCAGTACTACGGTTGCACAATACATTTTACCTGAAATTTTAGCAAAATTCAATTCTTATTACAAGGATATTAAAATTGAGCTTTTAACAGGAAATACTGAAGCCATTTCTACTTTATTAAAAGAGGAAAAAATAGATTTTGGAATTATCGAAGGAGAATCTCAATCGTCTTACTTTGATTACAAAACATTCAAAGAGGATGAAATTGTTCTGGCTGCAAAATCAGATCATTCTTTGGCTCACAAAACTTTACATTTAAAAGATCTTTACGACCTTAATCTTATATTCCGGGAACAGGGTTCAGGAACGCTTGAATTTATACAAAACCGATTAAAGGAAAAAGGAGTTAATATTCATGAATTACATACTGTCATTCAGCTTGGAAGCAGTGAAAGTATCAAAAACTATCTCCTGCATTCTGATTGTATGGCATTTTTATCGATCAGTACGATCCTGAATGAACTTAAAAATAATGTTCTAACTGTTGTAGATGTTAAAAACTTCAGTATTGAAAGGGATTTTCATTTTATACTTCCAAAAGGGGAACAGTCTGAACTTATAAAACTATTTTTAAGATTTGCGGAATAACCACCAATAAAACATTGTTTTTCAATTCATTAAAGCGTATTGCGTTTTTAAGTTTTGGCTAAAGCCAACGGATTTTATTTTTATTTGGCTGGGCTAAGCCCAACCCTGATGTTGCCAAGCAAAGATTAAAATTTAGCAACAAGATCTTTTATCTTTTATCTTTTATCTTTTATCTTTTATCTTTTATCTTTTATCTTTTATCTTTTATCTTTTTAATTATAACTTTTAGTTATCCAATATAACAAAATACAATTTACTTTGTAATAACATATTGTCGAATTTTGCTTCAGATTTAAAAGTTCACAATATGAAAGATTTCATTAAAAATGAATCAAACAAAAAAATAATTTTTATAGGACTGGCTATTTTATGCCTGACACCTTTAATATCTTCACCAATTGCGTTGACTTTAGGTTTTATATTGGCTGTTTTTATGGGTAATCCTTTTGAAAAACAACTTCATCAATACATTCATTTACTTTTGCAGATTTCCATTGTGGGATTAGGCTTTGGATTGAAACTGGATGAGGCACTTCATGCCGGGAAAACAGGATTGATGCTGACTATTGTAAGTATCGCTACAGTAATGCTTCTGGGGTATATTCTGGGAAAAGTATTCAAACTGGAAAGACCGCTTTCTTACCTTTTGTCTGCAGGAACCGCGATTTGTGGAGGAAGCGCGATTGCTGCCGTTTCACCTATCATCAAACCCAGTACAAAACAAATATCTTTAGCGCTGGCGATTGTTTTTACCCTAAATTCCATTGCTTTATTTATTTATCCGGCAATCGGGCATCTGCTGAATCTTTCGCAGGAACAGTTTGGGCTTTGGTGTGCCGTTGGAATTCACGATACAAGTTCTGTGGTGGGAGCAGCCAGCAAATATGGAAATGAGGCTTTAAAAATAGCGACTACAGTAAAACTGGCACGTGCTTTATGGATCATTCCGGTATCGTTAATTACAATGTTTATTTTTAAAAGTAAAGATTCAAAGATAAAAATCCCCTGGTTCATCGGATATTTTATCATTGCTATTCTTTTGAATACTTATTTTCCTTTTATGGATCAATTTAGTACAGTGATAACTTCAGTAGCAAAATCCGGATTAAATTTGACTTTGTTTTTTATTGGTTCTACCCTTTCACTTCAGACTTTAAAAAGCATAGGCTTCAAACCATTACTTACTGCCGTACTTCTTTGGGTAGTTATCAGTGTCGGAAGTTTACTTTATATTATTCATTAAAAACAGCAGCACCCTCAAGAGATCAAGAGGGTGCTGCCTATTTAAATGTGGAAATGTTTATTTCATACTGAAATTCTGAATGCCAAAACGAATTAGCATGTTATTACCTGTGGACATGAAATAAGGTCAACACAGTATTTAGGTCCTGTTACAGCTCCTGTACAGCTGCACCCGCAAAGTGATGTTTCCGGAGTACCGATTTTTCCAATACCTCCTGTAATACTTTTAAGGTCTTCTTTTCTTAATTTTTTAGCGTTTTTAATAATGTTCATGTGACTGGTTTTTAGGTGAAACAATATAGTTTTAGTTACTTCCCAAAGTTAAACAAATATTAATTACACGCAACATATTTTAATATAAATTTAACTAATATATTGATTTAAACTTAATTAAAATATCATAAATCAGGACAAATGAATAATTTATTATTAAACAAGATTCAAATTACTCTGTAAATTCTAGGTCCTTATCATGAGTTTCAGAGATTGTCCACGAAGAATAGAACGCCAGACCAAAGACCACTATTCCTACAATAGCAGCACTTATCACTACAGAAAAATTACCTTTAAGAGAATCGAATGCAAGGATCATTACCGGTACTAATCCTCTCACCATATTCGGAACTGTGGTAGTTGCTGTATTTCTTATATTGGTTCCGAACTGTTCCGCTGCAAGGGTTACAAACATTGCCCAATACCCTGTTCCCAGGCCAAGCCATACACAAAACATATAATATTTGGTTTCTGTATTTGTATTTCCAAACAGCATAATTGCGACTCCGACCAAAGTAAACAGCAACATGTAAAATATTGCCATCTTACGGGATTTTAAGGCATGGGAAATAAAACCACTCATCAGATCACCAACGGAAATCCCTACATATGCCCACATAATTGCTTTTCCGGGGCTGATGTCTTTTATTCCGAATTCCGAAGCAAATTGATTAGCTAAAACAGCCAGAATCCCTATACAATACCAGGTAGGTAATCCTACTGCAATACATTTCAGATATCTTATAAGTCTGTCTTTATTTGTGAAAAAGGAGAGAAAGTTTCCTTTGGATACATTTTTATGTTCAATATTCTTATAGATTCCGGATTCTGACACGCTTATTCTCAGTATCAATAGCATAATTCCCATTATTCCTCCGATGATATAGGATATATTCCATCCTCCGGCTAGCTCTACTGTTAATTGTGCCACTACAGCTCCCATTAATCCAAACCCAGCCACCACTGAGGTTCCAATGGCTCTTAAATTCTTTGGCAAGCTTTCAGAAACTAGTGTAATTCCGGCTCCGAGCTCTCCGGCTAAGCCAATCCCTGCGATAAACCTTAAACCGGCATATTGATGCACTAAATGTTCTTTTGGAAAATACGGTAAAAAACCACAGGCAATATTGGCTAATGAATACACTAAAATAGAACCGAAAAGTACAGACAGTCTTCCTTTCTTATCTCCAAAGATTCCCCAGAATATCCCTCCTAAAAGAAGTCCTACCATCTGACAGTTAAGAATAAAGGTTCCATCTACATCAGGATTGAGTCCTAAAGCCTTCAAGCTGGGGATTCTGACAATTCCAAATAAAAGCAGATCGTAGATGTCTACAAAATAACCTAACGCGGCAATGATAACGGGAATAGAAAAAATGTACTTCAGTTTTGAAGATAATGACAATTCTTGCATTTTTAAATTTTGATAAAAATAAAAAACCTTTCAATTTCTTGAAAGGTTTTTATAAAATATCTTGATTGGATTATTATCTTGCAATATTCACCGCTCTTGTTTCTCTGATTACTGTTACTTTTACCTGTCCAGGATAAGTAAGTTCGTTCTGGATCTTTTCAGAGATATCGTAAGATAGTTGAGAAGCTACTTCGTCGTTTACTTTTCCACTTTCTACCATTACTCTTAGTTCTCTACCTGCCTGAATTGCATAAGCGCTGGATACTCCATCAAAACTTAATGCTGCAGATTCAAGATCTTTCAATCTTTGGATGTAAGATTCCAACACCTGTCTTCTTGCTCCCGGTCTTGCTCCTGAAATAGCATCTGCTACCTGAATGATCGGAGATAATAGCGACTTCATTTCAATTTCGTCGTGGTGAGCTCCGATTGCATTTACAACCTCTGGATTTTCACCGTATTTCTCTGCCCACTGCATACCTAATAAAGCGTGTGGTAATTCTGATTCCTGCTCAGGTACTTTTCCGATATCATGTAACAGACCTGCTCTCTTGGCAAGTTTTACATTTAATCCTAATTCAGCAGCCATAGTTGCAGCAATGTTGGCTACTTCTCTTGAGTGCTGTAGTAAGTTTTGTCCGTAAGAAGAACGGTATTTCATTCTACCTACGATTTTGATCAATTCAGGGTGCAATCCGTGGATTCCTAAATCAATGATCGTTCTCTTTCCTACTTCAATGATTTCCTCTTCGATTTGTTTTCTTGTCTTTTCTACTACTTCCTCGATTCTTGCCGGATGAATTCTACCATCGGTTACCAATCTGTGAAGTGATAGTCTTGCGATCTCTCTTCTTACCGGATCGAAACATGAAAGAAGGATTGCTTCCGGGGTATCATCAACGATAATTTCTACTCCTGTTACCGCTTCTAAAGCACGGATATTTCTACCTTCTCTACCAATAATTCTACCTTTTACCTCATCAGATTCAATATTGAATACTGATACTGAGTTTTCGATTGCCTGCTCGGTTCCGATTCTCTGAATGGTCTGAATAACGATTTTTCTCGCTTCGTTTTTAGCATTCATCTGAGCTTCTTCCATAATGCTCTGAACGTGTGCCTGAGCTCTTGTTTTTGCTTCAGCTTTCATGGTTTCTACCAATTCAGCTTTAGCTTCATCAGCGGTATAGTTAGAGATTTTCTCAAGTATTTCTACTTTTTTAGCTGTAGCTATATCTAATTCCTGCTGTTTTCTTTCTAAGATCTCGTTTTTCTTAGCGTAATCTGCAATCTGTCTGTCAAGGTCTTTTTCAAGTTTTCCTGTCTTGCTAAGCTCATCATTCAGCTTGTGCTCTTTATCCTTTGTTCTTTTTTCAGCTTCCTGCATTTTTTTCTCACGTACCTGAATATCTGCATCGTGCTGAGATTTCAGTTCAAGGAATTTTTCCTTAGCCTGAAGATTCTTTTCTTTCTTTATGGATTCAGCTTGAACGTTAGCTTTTTCTATAAGGTTTTCGGCGTTTTTCTTGGCATCATCAATGATGAATTTTGCTTTAGTATTCAGAGAGCTTCTGGAAAAAAACATTCCTACGGCAGCCCCGATTACCAAACAAACAACACCTACTATAACTTCTATCATAATTTATATTGAGTTTTAATTGTATTCATATCCTTTAAAATAAAAAAAGCCCACAATAATCCAGAGATTGAGAGTAAACTCCTAATCAACACGATTTGAACTGATTTCCACTGTCTGTAATCCGGAAGACCGGCACGCCATTCAGAGGACATTTGTTCGGTAATTGTTTAGCGTTGAGTTTACCTTTAATGTGTTAGAATCATTGTAGGCAGTTTGTTTCAGGAAAAAAAATCTATTTCCCGATTTCATTCAACGATTGATTGATCTGTTGTAATCTTTCGTTGGTTGAATTAATATTTTTCTCGTAGTTAAGAGAAACTACTTCTGCATTGGTTCCCAGTTTCAGGGCACACATTGCTAAAGCATCCTGTTTATCTCTTACATCGAAGTTTTGTTCAAAATCTTTAATCATATTCTCGATCTGCTTCCCTACTTTACGCAAAGTTTCTTCCTCTGCTGCCGGTACGTTCAGCGGATATACTCTTCCTGCAATATTGACGGTTATTCTCCTTACCTCCATTATAATCCACTGTTTTGAAGCTGAGCAATACAGAAATCAATCTCTTTTACCAATCTGTTGATATGGTTTTTCATTAATCTATTGTGTTCAGGATTTCCTGATATTGCTGAATAAAGTTTTATATTTTTTTGTTCTTCTGCTAATACCTGATTTCTTCTTCTCTCCTCATCATACTTCTTCTTCAACTCTTCATGCTCAATGTTTAATTCTGCTAAGTTTTCTGTAAGACTTTTATAGTTCTTTTGCAGAGTCGAAATTTTTCTCTCTAATTCTGAAAAATTGTTTTCTAAATCTTGAAGCATTTCAGGTTTGTATATTCTAACTAGAAGCAAAAATAAAAAAATATTAACACTAACAAAAATAAAACGTCCTATATTTTGAGGTGTACATAAAAAAGGAGATGCAAAAGCACCTCCTATGTATTTTTAATGTGATATTTTCTTATTCAAATTTCAGCACAAACATAACTGCTCTTGTCTGTAGTGTAGAAATTGCAGAAGCCCAATAAGGAGGTGTAGTAGCGTTATCTGCCACTTTCTCGTTATTCATTAAGAATGTTCCTCTGATTGCAGGAGTCAGTTTAAATTTGTTGAAATAAAGCTGAATTCCCATTTCTGCAGACCAGGCAAAGTTGTGTGTTGTTGATCTGAAAATCCCCTGCATATTGTCATCCGTAGAGGTAGCATTAGATTGTAGGTTTACAATATAGTTTACCCCAGCTGCAATATAAGGTCTTGAATTATACCATCTCATCCCATGAAGTTCCAATAACACCGGAACATCTACCAATGTAGATTTAATTTCTCTTACTTTATCTTTTTCCTGTAACGGAATTGGCATAAAAGGAGGATTCGTTAAAGAACCACCGGCATAAATGTCATTAGATTGTGTATTAAAAGTCAACTGTCTTTGTGCAAACTGTAATCCCGGTTCTAATCTTACATCAAGATAGTCGTTCAGTCTCCATTTTGCAATAAGCCCAGCACCGAAACTGTAACTTTCCTTAGAGGTAACAAGGTTTTCATTTTCATGCATCCCATATCTTGGATGCAGTACAATTCGGTAGTCTAGTTTATTCCCGTTCAAATAAAACCCCCAGCTGAATTTCTGCTCGTCGAAATCTTCCAACTTATCCATTCTGTTTCGGGTTCTAAATTGCGCGTTTGCAAAAACGGCAACATTTACTGAGGTTAAAACCAGTGCTTTTAATAGAAATTTATTCATAGGTTACTTTGTTGCTTTATAAATTGTGGCTATACCTAAACTTAATTTTTTATATTCAACTTTCTTAAATCCCGTATCTAAAAGAATTTGCTTCATCTTCTCCCCGAAAGGAAAAGCATTTACAGAATCCGGAAGGTATGTATACGCCCTATTATCTTTGGAAACCAGCCTACCTATTGCAGGTAATATATTTTTGAAATAAAACATATAAAATGGTCCCATCAAACCCTCAACCTTTGAAAACTCCAGTATATAAACACTTTTGTTATCTTTAACTACTCTTCTTAACTCTGCTAAACCTTTGGTAAGGTTCTCAAAATTCCTTACTCCAAATGCAACGGAAACAGCATCAAATCTATTGTCCTCGAAAGGTAAATTTTCTGCATCTCCTTTTTGCATGGAAATTTTGCCGTCTAATTTAAGTTTTTTTATTTTAATAACGCCAACATTGAGCATTTGTTGTGATAAATCTAAACCAACTACTTTTGAACCGGTTCCTTTTTCAATGGTAATTGCCAGATCTCCCGTTCCTGTAGCCACATCCAGCACTTCTTGCGGATTATCATTTTTCATCCATCTTACCAGTTTATTTCTCCATAAAACGTCAATTTTCATGGATAAAACATGGTTTAGAAGGTCATACTTCGGTGCAATATTGTCAAACATATCCTCTACCTGGCTTTTCTTTGTAGCCTCTGAATTGTAGGGAGTAACTTTAGTGATATCTTTTGTCAAAACTTAAAACTTGTAATATTCTTTATAATAATTTAGGTAATCCTGTTTTCTGAAGATCTTTGATCTTGATTCCACTTTCTGGATATTCTTGATCACTTTGTCATAGTCTTCATCTACATTGTAATAAAAATCTTCTGTGTAAAGCTTATTGAAACGCTTTGCTCCTCCGAGGTAATCTTTTCCGTCTATGACAGTCTTATCAAGAGCCATCAGCAACGAATCTTTTTTTAGATTATACCCGTAGTACTGGTCATTCACATAGTAATCCTGATGTGCAATATTCAGCAAACCGCGTAGTTTGTTTACTTCAAATGCCGAATCATACAGCATTTTTTTATTCTGATCGAAAACCTGAATAGAGTTTTTTCCCTTATTCAAATCCACATGCACATACTGCCCCGCTGATATAATTCCTTCAGATCCGTTATTGATCTTAAAGTAATACGTATTCGGGGTAGGATTATCTACCACATAATAATTCTTCTTGGCTAAAAAAAGGAAGTAGATCCCAAAGGCAAGGATAAACGCCACAGCTGCAATGAGTAAGCCTTTTAAGGATGGGTTGTTTTTCATAGATTGTAAAGTACAATTTTTGCAAATTTAATAATATTTTTAATTCTCTGTTATTAATATTAATTATTAACTTTGCATCTTTAAAAAAATCATATAAACGAATGCCGAATACGATCATTATTGGCTCTGGATGTTATATTCCGAACAGAGTTATTGGTAGAGATTACTTCATGAATTCCGAGTTCTATACTGAAGACGGAGTAAAGATTGAAAAGCCTGTGGAAGAGACCATTGCGAAGTTTGTAGAAATTACAGAAATCGAAAACAGGAGATTCATTGAGGATGATCTTTCCAATTCACAGATCGGTTATGAAGCCGCAAAAATTGCCCTTGAGGATGCAAAAGTAGACGGCGAAGAACTGGATTATATTATTTACGCGAGTAATTTCGGGGAAGTTACTGAGAACGGATACGCAGACTTCATGCCAACCATGGCAGCGAGGGTAAAGAATAAATTAGGAATCAAAAACAGAAAATGCGTAACGTATGATATGCTTTTCGGGTGCCCGGGATGGGTAGAAGCTATGATTTTAGCAGATAACCTGATTAAAGCTAAAGTTGCAAAAACAATTCTTGTGATCGGAGGTGAAACGTTAAGCAGAGTAACAGATCCGCACGACAGAAACAGAATGATCTTTGCTGACGGTGCAGGTGCGGTAGTAGTACAGGCTACAGACGAGGAAAATGTAGGAATTATTGCCCACAATACGATCTGCGACAATGGTCCTGAACTTAATTACCTTGAAAACAGACCTTCTATCAATAAAGATGTTGATCAGAGACGTTTATATGTAAGAATGTTAGGTAGAAAAATCTATGAATACGCTCTTAAAAACGTTCCTGTAGCAATAAAAGACACTATTACCGATGCAGGTCTTTCTATTGAAGATATCGATAAGATCCTTATCCACCAGGCAAATGCTAAGATGGATTACGCGATGATCGAAAGACTTCACAGACTTTACGATGTGAAAGAATATGATCACGCTATTTCTCCAATGACGATCCAAGATCTTGGAAACACGTCTGTTGCAACAATTCCTACCATGTTTGATTTAATAATTAAAGGAAAAATGGAAGGTCAAACGTTTAAGGATAAAGGTAACATTGTCATGACTTCGGTAGGTGCCGGAATGAACATCAATGCTATCGTTTACAGATTTCCTTAAGATAGTTTTAATTTAAAAATATACAAAAAGCACAAAGGAAGTCTCTTTTGTGCTTTTTTTGAATCAGAATATGCCAAAGAATCTTTTAATCACCGCCGGAATCTTCCTTATTTTGGAGATTTATATTTACCAGGCAATCAGAACACTTACGGACAACTTCTGGATAAGAACTGCCTATTGGGTGGTTTCTTTAATCGCGTATGCTGTTTTTGCTTATGAAGTCACTCATTATCAGCGAACAGACCGAAGTATGCTGAAAGCTCAGATCATGATATCCGTTTTTTTAGTATTTATACTTCCTAAGATCTTTGTGGTTTTATTTTTACTTATAGACGATCTTATCAGGCTTGGAGGGTACGTGATTGGCTTTACAAAACCTACGGAGAACTTTTTCCCGGAAAGAAGAAAATTCCTGAGCCTTGTTGGATTAGGGATGAGCGGAGTACTTTCTGCTTTATTCATTGATGGGATTACATTTGGAAAATATCGTCATAAAGTAAGAAGGGTAAAGGTAAAGTTCCCTACTCTTCCTAAAAGTTTTAAGGGGTACAAAATCATTCAGATATCTGACGTTCACAGCGGAAGCTTTGCTGATCCAAGCAAACTACAACACGCCGTAGACCTTATTAATGAACAGAAGCCAGATCTTGTTTTATTTACAGGAGATATGGTGAATAATGTAGCTGATGAATTCAAACCATTCATTCCATTATTTTCTCAAATCAAAGCTAAAGATGGCAAGTTTGCGGTATTAGGGAACCACGATTACGGAGATTATGTAACATGGGCTTCTCTTGATGCCAAGAAGAAAAACCTTGACACTTTGATTGACTATGAAAAACAGGCAGGTTTTGATATGTTGAGAAATGAACACAGGGTGATTGAGAAGAACGGAGAAAAGCTTTATATCCTGGGTGTTGAGAACTGGGGATTAAAACCTTTCCCACAATTCGGGAAGATTGATGACGCTTTACAAGGAGTTCCTGAATCTGCTACAAAGATTTTAATGAGCCACGATCCTACTCACTTTGATTATGTAGTAAAAAAACACCCGAAAGACATTCATTTAACCCTTTCCGGTCATACTCACGGTATGCAGTTTGGGCTAGATCTTAAAAATGTCAAATGGTCTCCGGTTCAGTATCGTTACCCAAAATGGGCAGATCTTTATGAAAGCGAAGGGAAATTACTGTATGTCAACAGAGGATTCGGAGTATTGGGCTACCCGGGAAGAGTTGGAGTATTACCGGAAATCACTCTTTTTGAACTGAGCTAATAGATTTGAGTTTGAGAGCGGGAGTGTTTTATAGTATGAGAGTAAACTACTTACAAAAATTCACTATTCACTTGCGAAGCAAAATTGACTATTGAACATTCAGGGTTAAATATTTAAGGCTATTAACTGCTTTTAATCTCTAAACCTAAAAAATATAATCTTTCATACGGGAAGTAGCCATATCTTTCTCGTTGATAAAGCTAAGGAGGGCATCCAATTTGTCCTCCATTTTTTTACCCGAAAACAGGCTTCTGTAAAACGGAATATCAAAACGGTGCTTCTTAAAATCTGTAAACTGCCAGACATTAAGATAAATCAAAACAAATTCTTCATTCTGCAAAGTTTCTAATACCATATTCTGATAATACTTCATTGGCAGTATCTGAAACACAAAATCATTATAAGGTAATTGACTGTACGGAGAAATACTTTCCGGCACAATACTCAATCCGTCTTCTTCGGAAATCACCGTATCTCTTTTAAGACGTTTGAACGGAAAAAGAATATTAGCATTGTCAATATTGGAAACATAATTAAACTCCAAAAGCTTCAGATCTTCCTGTGGAATTTTCACATCTTTCTGACGAATCCCTCTGATCTGTTTTTCTAAAAGATCCTGGATATTCTTCTTGGCATTTTCTATTTTTTCCAGATTTGAATCTTTATTATAAAAAGCAATTTCATGCCCTTTGGATGAAATTGCTTTTATAAGATTCTGCAATTTTTCAGTGAGAGAAACCTCTACAAAAAAGCTTGCTTTTGTATCATGAATATCTAAAATTCTAAGAATAGCTTTTGTATTCTCTTCTATGATTTTTAATCTCTCATCATCAGTAATTTGTGAGCCATGTTTTGCATCAGCTTCAATATTCGTAATGTTAAAAGTTAATAATATCATTTAAATTAAATTTTAGATAAAAATTATAATTAATTAAAAATCAGATGTTAAAATAAACACTACTTAAAGTTTTACTTTACATTATCAATCCTTAGCTAATTTTACTTTCAGATTCTTGATCATATCTTTAGTCATTTCAGAAATTCCGAAATCATAAGTCAGACCCCAGTCTTTTTTTGCTACTGAATCATCAATTGAAGCTGGCCAAGAATCTGCAATTGCCTGTCTGAAATCCGGTTTGTAATCAATGGTAAAATCCGGAATTTCTTTCTCGATTTCTTCTGCCAGTTCTTGTGGAGTAAATGACATTCCACCTAAGTTATAAGATGAGCGAACAGTTAAGCTTTCTTTAGGAGCATCCATTAATTTTAATGTTGCATTGATCGCATCATCCATATACAACATCGGCATTCCTGTGTTTTCAGAAATGAAGCTTGTATACTTTCCGTCTTCGATTGCTTTGTAGAAAATTTCAACGGCATAATCAGTCGTTCCACCTCCTGCCGGAGTCTTCCATGAGATCAATCCAGGATATCTTATACTTCTTACATCTACTCCATGCTTATCGAAATAGTATTCACACCACTTCTCTCCTGCCATTTTTGAAATTCCGTAAACTGTGGTAGGATTCAATACTACATCCTGCCCAACATCATGTTTTGGAATTCCTTTCCCAAATACAGCAATTGAACTTGGCCAGAAAATCTTTTTAAGAAGCCCTTCTTTCGCCATTTCACAAAAGTGAAGCAGAGGCTCAAGATTTAATTTCCAAGCGAAAATCGGCTGCTTTTCTGACGTTCCAGACAGCAATGACGCTAAGTGATACACTGTAGTAATTTCATAATCGTGGATAATCTGTCTTACCAATTGCGTATTGGTAACATCCATTCTTTCGTAATGACCGGCAGAGGTAATTCCCTCCTGCCATCTGTCCAACCCTGAAGCGACAACATTTTCCGCTCCGTGGATTTCAACAAGTCTGTTGGTAAGCTCGGTTCCGATTTGTCCCAAAGCACCCGTAATCAGTATTCTTTCCGTATAGGATTCCATTTTTCAGATTTTTTTTAGAATTGTACAAAAGTAAAAAAAACATGTCAACCATAATAATAAAGGTGAATTTAAAATGTGGAGGGGGTTGTGAGGGGGAATGTAATAGAGCGAAGTGAGCAAAACTGGTAGGGTCATTGGGATGGTCATCAGTAGATGAGCTTGAGAAATAATCCATATATGAGATGACTACGACAGAAGCCGTGGAAGCGTCTCTGGATTATTTCGTAGGGTCTACAGAATATTCTATTGGATAAGAATATTGTCGCTAAAATTTTAGATATACAAAAACTAAAAGAGAATGATAGACAACATGTCTTCGCTCTCCTGGATGCGTTCCTTAAACAAACTAAATTGCAAAGCATTTTATAAATACAAAACCCGCTCAATGAGCAGATTTTGTATTTATCTATTTATTTATTTATTTATGGAGTTATACTGTTCTTGTGTAATTATCTTTTTTTCTAGCATTTTTCCCAACCAATCTTCGGCTTGCTTTTTCTGAGCCTTTTTTAAAGATGACATATTAAGAGTTGAGTAATTATCAACATCTACGTTAATTTTGTACTTTTCCGAAAAGGCATTAAAATAACGTTTATAAGCTTCTTTGTAATCATACTTTTCAGCCATTATTTTTGAATAATACATTACTGTATCTGTTCTATCTTTTTCGTTAGAATCCATTAAATAAAAGAAAAGCTCATCATATGCTAACGTGTCTCCCTTGGTTTTTACAAGATTAACAATACTATCATAATTTGAGATAGAATTCATTGTAATAACCTTATCATGTTTTTCGGCTTTAGACAGAGCGTCTTTCTTTTGACAAGAAAATAGAGCTGAAAGAAAAACTATTGTTATAATTGTATATCTCATAATTAATTAAAAATTCTGTCCCACAAACTTCTTTGATCTTTTCCTTCAGGTTTTGTATTTCCTGGTTGCTGTTCTGTTCTCTTTCCATTTTGAAAAGAATTCCAGTGGCCAAATTGTTTTGTTTGTTTTCCATGTTCACTTCTTGGAGTTCCAGGCAAATATTCTCCATTATTATCAGCATTCTTTGTTACTTGTGGACCTATTTCTGTCCCATTGGCAGAGAAACCATCTCTTTCATCAGGTGCAATGATTGTAACTCCTTTCATTTCTTTAGACTTTGATATTTCAGAGGCAACAGGATCAATTACATTTCCTGCTTTATCTACTGTACACCTTCCTGTTCTACAAGAATGTAATACCACTGTAAATCCCTCTTTATTTTTAGAGTTTTTCCATAAAGCACTTCCTTGATTCAGTACATTGTTAAGATCTGCACCTGAATCTATTGTACCTTCTCCTTTCATAGTTTCGTTATAAAGAGCACTTGGATTTCCATGTGCAAAAACGTGTACTGTTTTTGTATCAGGATTATCTTTATACAAACCATTATTTGCCGTTTTAATTATAGCATCATTTTTCTTAATATCTTTAACTAATACTACTTCTAATCCTTCAAGCTCTCTACCATCAATAACTCTATTTTCAGAAAAATTATAATGACTTTGATAAGCATACTTTTCAGAAAGAGGGTCTATATTAAAGAAGCGGCCTATATCCGGCATGTAATTTCTCCATTTGAAGGAATACCAGCCTGTTTCTTGCAACTCTTGCCCTTGGTACTTATAATTATAAGCACGATTTCCAGCCAAATTATTATATCCCTCATGCTTTAATCCAAAAGGATAATAATTATTTTCTTCTAGAACTTCTACTCCATTTCCATTATGAAAATAACTCAAACGGATATTTCCTAAATGATCTGTATAATTGTAAATATACTTATTTTTAACAAAATCAAAATAGCCTTCTGAGGTAGGAACAAACTCTAACGTTAGGGTTTGTATACCCCCTCCAATATCAGCAGAATGGTATTGAAAACCGTCTAAATAATCGGTATTGTAATTTATAATCATATTCGCTGTAGCTCCAGAGCCTGATTTTGATGAACTTACTTTTTTAAGCTTCATTCCATCTCCTCTATAGGTATATTGAATTAAACTGTAAGAACTACCCAACAAATTAGTAGTAACCTTATTAATTTTATTAGGAAGGCTAAGAAAATTATATTTAATTTCATCAACTCCTTTATCTAAATGATTTATCATGCTTCCATTAGAATCATAGCCTATCATATTGCCACCCAATGGATATCCTGATTTATTCTGTTTAGCATCTGTTATGGTCAAAAGTTTATTTCCATCATATGTATAATGCAATTCATCAATATGCTCTGCTAATCCTGAGGATATATTTCTACCATTTCGGGATAATAAGGTAATATTTCCGTTCAGATCATATTCAAGATATTCACCATATAAATTACTTTGAGGTACCGTTGCAAAAGGTTCCGAATAATGTCCAAACATCAATTTGTTGTGTGGATAATAGCTATAAGAATATCTTTTCAATATATTATCATTCGCTGTTTTCCAGTCAACCTCTGATATATTCCCATTATATTGTACCGGAGCATATTCAGTATTAATGGGATTATTATAACGTATAGCATATCCAAATAACTTTCCATTAAGGTCTGCTGGATCATTGATCTGCGTCATCCATCCTCTGATATTATACTGATAATTAATCGTCTGTAATGGGGATTCAAGATTGACTCCACCTACCTTTTTAGTGGTAAGCTGTGAGAGTTCATTATAATCATTCTGAGCAAGAATTTCTTCAGGATTAGAGTCTACCTGATGTTTATGTACCAAAAGTCTGTTCTGATGATCATAAGTAAAAGTTTCAGTAATTATTTTTTCGGTATCTGTATCTAACCTTTTATGTTTTGTAACTACGATTTGGGGAACTCCTGCAAAATCAAGTTTAGATTCTGTTCGGGTATATCCTCCCAAATGATTGATAGAATGAGTTCCAATGACTCTACCTTTCAGATTATAATAAGTATAATTCTTGGTCCAGTTATCATCTTCAATATTCTTGATAAAGCTCATGACAGAAAGTCCTTTGGTACTTCTTCCCTCGGGTGATGGAGAACCTGTCAGAGTAGGCTCCACTGGTAAGGAAGGATTAAAATCATAGTTGGCATAGACATCATAATAATTGACACTTAAAACAGTTTCAATATCAACAAAATATCCATTGCTATATTGAATCTGCATCCCGTTTTTAGTAAATCCCGAACCACTTCTTGCCTCTAAAATGATAAGGTTTTCTGCCTGAGACTGCATACTTGTTCTGCTACCTCCACCAATGATCCCGGTATAAGCAACTCTTCCCAATGATTCATATTTAGTAATCAGCCATTTATTCTGCTCCCGCATATTAGCATCCTGGGTCAGGATGAGTCTATCAGCTTTATCATACACCATAAATTCCCAGCCTTTGCCTGGAAGTTTCTTTTCTACAAGTCTGCCTCTTCCATCATAGCGGTATTGGTACCAAAGCTTTTCTTTTGTGGAATTATCTATAGTGGGTGCTGATGCTAAAGGAGGAATGACAAAAGCAAGTTGGTCGTATTCGTTATAAACATAGTAGGTATCTGCATTTTCAGAGGTACTTACAACTTTCCTTACTAAAATAACCTGCCCTTTTCCGTTTTTAAACTCTATAGTTTTGTTGCCATCTTCATCGGTAATGGTATTTTTATACAATTGTGCAGGCAGAAAATATTGATTGAGTTCAATCGCAGTTTCTGTCCTTCCTTCAATCCATGTGGTGGTGGTTTTATATTGTCTCACATAATCTTCATGGATATTGGCATCATAGTCAAATTTAACAGGTTTTTCCGTCCAGTCATTTCCTACCTGAATCTGTTGCTGGATTCTGTCCAAAGGAGAATTCTCCAATTTTTTTTCGGAATAGATTTTCTCCCCACCATAGATAGAAGAAGCATTTCCCAGAGGAGAGGTGTAAATTCCGCCGGACTGCGTTCCTAATTGTGGAATGGGAAGAAAGTCTTTCGTTTGTCTTCCAAACTGATCGTATTCAATATGAGTTACTACATCTTTTCCTTGGGGAGAGGCC
>NZ_JCAKRW010000014.1:0-95440 GCF_059515185.1 Chryseobacterium sp. CS2K3
GCTAAAGTAACAGATTACACCTATAGAGCAGACGGAATAAAGGTAAAGAAGCTCTTTGGAGATATTGAAACCAATTATTTGGATGGATTTCAGTATAAATCTACAAAACCTTCGGAAGGAAACTTATCAGGAGGAGGAATTATTTCTGAACCAGATCCTAATGAAGTAGCTGTAATGAAGTTGAGAATTATACCAACTTCTGAAGGGTATTATGATGCGCTTTTAGGACAGTATATTTATAATTTTACAGATCATTTAGGAAATGTAAGACTGAGTTATACAGATACTAATAAAGACGGGATTATCCAACCAAGGCAATATTACTGGCAGCAATGTGATGGACCGTGGAACCCTATGGATCCCCCTAATTGCATTGATGGATGGAAACCCGGAGAAATTGTCGAAGTCAATAATTATTATCCTTTTGGATTGCTGCATAACTATACAGTAACTACACAAAATGCTTATCAATACAAATACAACGGAAAGGAACTTCAGGAGACAGGTATGTATGATTATGGAGCGAGATTTTATATGTCGGATATCGCTAGATGGGGAGTTGTGGATCCGCTAGCAGAGAAAACGAGAAGTTGGACACCATATGTTTATGCTGGAGATAATCCTATGAGATTTATCGACCCAGATGGAAGGACTTGGGGAGATCCAAAAGACGAAAAAAGGTTAACAAAAAAAGTTAGTAATAGAATTGCTGGCTTAAATAAAAGCAATGCTAAAATTCAAGCAAAGATTGATAAGGGAAAATTAAGTGATAAACAATTAGGCAAAGCTAATGCACAAATGGCAGAAAATAGGGCAATGATTGGAAATATGAACAAATCACTTAAAGATATACGAACGATTGCTGATGCTAAAGAAAACTTTTATTTAACGGGCCCTAGCCAAGATAATGGAACCCACGGTGTTATTAAGACAACAGGAAAAGATGGGAAAGAGAGAATAAATATAGAAGGAACGGAAACTTCATTGCATTTGCACGAAATAAGACACGTTGGTCAAAGCTATGAGGCTGGAGGAATGAAATTTAATAGCAAAGGTCAATTAAAAACAAGTGCAAAAAGTTTTAGCGAAGGAAGAGATGTGGAAGTAGAAGCTTATAAAACAGGATATTCGTATGATACAAATAGTTACCCTGTTTCTGTAAAATCGGTAAATGATATTAACGAGGAGAACTTAATGGATATTAAGACAAGTGATGGAACTCAAGTTTATAAAGCATTAGATGTTAAAGATAAGTAAGATGAAGAATTATATAATAATATTATTACAACTCTGTTTTTGTGGTTATTTACAAAGTCAAACTACAAATGATTATTCAGGTGTTTATAAAATCAAAGATTCTGGACAAAAATTGGAATTAAATTCAAAAGGATTTTATATTTTATATAACCCCGATTCTTTTGGACACCTCGCTACAGATTTTTGTGAATATGCATCTAAAGGACAGTGGAAGAAGTTAACTGATGTTATAGATGTAACAAGTGAAAATTACTATTTAAAACAAGAAGGATTCCAATACGATTTAAAACGTGAATCAAAACTTTCTCAGGATACTGTATACATTGATATAATACTTCCTAAAGATTTTCAAGATATTGCTACTCCAGAATTTGATCTCTTATTTAACTATAATACTTCTAAAAGAATCAGGAGTATTAATAATAAAATAAAATTATCAAAAAAAGATTACTCTTTGATTGGAGTTAAAAATCAGTTGACCTTAAATTTAATATTCAATGCTAAAGGTGAGAGATTTTTACATAATAGATTGAAATATAATATATTACAAGATTATAATTTAGATATCGATCAAAATAACTATTTTACTATTAGCCTTCCTAATTTTAATCAATGTTTTTATGATTTTGAACCCTATTATCACAGTTATATTTATGTAAAAGATAAAAATACATTAATGTGGAAAGGGGAAGAGTGGGTAAGACAATAAATAAAACTTATTCCCCGCTGCGCAAAGTCTCTCGACTTTGAGCATCTTATTAACATTAGACCTTTATAACTTAATACAACAGAATTAGAGCAGAAACTGTTTCTGCTCTTTTTTATATTAAACTGCTATATTTACCAATGCAGAGACCATCTTGGAAATAGTAGAGTAAGTTTTGCAAAAAACAGCGCAGGAGTTCCTGAAATTATAGATACAAATAATTATTATCCTTTTGGGCTCAACCACACCGGAGGAAATGGAATTAACAGTTCTAAGTTTGGTGCACTTTATTCCTATAAATACATGGTAAAGAGCTACAGGAAACCGGCTTCTTTGATTATGGTTGGAGACAGTATTTACCGGACCTAGGAAGATGGAGCGGAGAACTCTGAATCCAAAATATGTTAAACGTTGGTGGTGACCTTTTTAATAAAATTATGAAAAAAGTAAAATTAGAATATAATTTGTGTGTATTTTTATTTGCTTATTTAAATCAAGCAGATTTATCATTACACAGAGCGGGATGGACAAGCATCCGAGAATTGAAAAATTTTTATTCCAATCAGGCAAAACCCAGAGAAGTAGTGAAATTTTTAATATTAAATGCAGATGTAAATGTGAATAAACTAGGGTATTATTACGGAATAAAAGGATATTCGCTAAAAAAATTATTCTTTCCCGGATATTTTTTTTAATTGGATTTACTCCTGTCTTCCTTAAGGGTGAAATTTATTACATATGCCAAAAATTAATAGATTTTGCAGAAATGCTTGAAAAAGATACTGAGGTTCATCCTTTGGAAATGGAAAAATTAAGGCTGGAGATGTCAAAATTTTCTTTTGATATATTAAGGTATAAAATATCTTATAAAGACTATAATAAAGCATTAAAATTGAACATTACATGCAACATGATGGGCTAAAGGATATTAAAATAAAAGAGTTTATATCCTGAAAACCTCACTTCTAAAATTGTTAAAAACCAAATACTTTACTATATTTATAGAACCAAACCCATCATAAAATCCCTCTATGAAAAAGTTCCTTTTAGCAATCCTTGGAATTCTTATTATTCTTGTCGCTGTATTGTTGATTAAAACATACACTTATCCTTTTAAGAAAAATATATCAGGAACAGGTGAAGGATGGAAACCTGTAAAAAATGACTCGGCGGTCTCAAGACTTTCAGGAGGAATAAAGATCCCTACCGTTTCCACAGGAAGCTTAGGAGAATTCGACTATGCGCCGTTTGATCAATTTAAAGAATATCTTAAAAAAACTTACCCATTGGTGTATCAACATACAGAAAACGTTGAGGTCAATAAATATGGATTAGTGTTCAGGCTCAAAGGAAGTAATCCAGCTTTGGAACCTATTTTATTTCTCTCCCATATGGATGTGGTTCCTCCCGGTGATGCTGATATCAAAAATGATGATCAAAATGTTTTCCGTCCGGATGATAAACCTTTAGAGCCCGCTGCAAAAGTAGCTGAAGATTGGGAATATGCCCCTTTTTCAGAAGCCGTGGCAAACGGAAGAATTTACGGAAGAGGAGCGATAGATATGAAAGGAATGCTTTTCTCTCTCATGGAATCCATGAATAATCTGATTAAAAATAAACAAGTTCCACAACGTGACATCTATCTTGCCTTTGGATTTGATGAAGAAGTAGGAGGGAAGAATGGTGCCATTCAGATTGCTGATTATTTTAAGAAAAAAGGATTGAGATTTGATGCCGTATATGATGAAGGAGGATTGATCATGAGAAAAGGAAATGTTGCCGGAGTAGATGCAGATGTTGCTGTAGTAGGATGTGCAGAAAAAGGGTTCCTTTCCGCAAAAATAAAAGTAAAAGGACTTGGAGGTCACTCTTCAATGCCACCTATGGAAAGTGCAATCGGGAAAGCAGCTGTGATCATGCAAAGACTGGAAGATCATCAGATGAAACCGGAGATCACTCCATTAATAAAAGAATTCTTTACAAATATCGGTGGTGCAATGCCATTTACAACCAGATTGGCATTAGCAAATCAATGGCTTTTAAAACCCGTATTGATTTCACAACTCACAAAAAACAACACAACCAATGCATTGGTAAGAACCACCACAGCACTTACCATGATGAAAGGTAGTGACGGGACCAATGTATTGTCTCCGGAAGTAGAATTTGTAGTCAATTTTAGGCTGCTTCCCGGTAATACAGTAAAAGATGTTCGGGAACATATCGCAGAGGCGACAAAAGGATTTGATGTAGAAGTAGAAGAGATCGACAATACAAGAGAAGCCTCAGCAATATCACCATCCAACACAAAATCTTTTAAACTGATAGAAGCTGCTGTCAAAGAGATTCATCCCGGAGCAATTGTTTCCCCATACCTTACGATGGCTGGAACTGATGCCGGAAAGTATGAAATCGTCAGCAAAAATGTATACCGTTTTATGCCTATTAAAATTAATAGCGCCGAACAGCAAAGCATCCACAGTACCAACGAATATATCAGTATTGAAAACTATCTTAAAATGATTCATTACTTTGAGTATATGATGACAAATTATGATAAATGAAAGTAGTTCCGAGGCTCGTGATTCGGTGCTTAGAGAGTAGAAACGTCAATAGTGAATGGTCAGTTCGATTCGTTTGTCAATTTTATACACAATGGAAATTCACTGTTCACTTGCCATGCAAGATTCACTATTGAAATTTAATCGTCTCACATTTCATATCTTTTTTACAAAAAAATAAAACACGTCAAGTTTTGTCGCTTTACGTCAATAGCTTTGTCATATCAAAATTACAGAGCTATGGAATTGCCATTTTACTTAAACTTTAAAGACTTTGAAACCCATTATTACGATAACCTTGAAAAATGGTTCGAAGAGTATCATAATACAAGTGAAGCAGATTATCTGAAGACTCTTGCAGGCATGTATAGTCCTTACCTCTATTATAATTTTGCCGAGGACAGTTTACAGGCAGATGCTACCATTGAGATCAAAGACTGTTTCTTTCCCTACCATGAAAAGATCGGCATTTCCTTCTGTACAGGATGTGAAAACGGCAAATCACCTCAAAAAGGAATGAACCACGTTTTTGAATGGAAAACGATTTCCATGATGGAATACGCTCAGCATATTTTGGATAAGATCAATCGTTTTTGCTCGAAAAACAAAGAAGCTTTGGACGGCAATAAAAATATCCTGGATTATATCAATGATTATGATATTGTGACTTCCAGAGAAGGTGCCGGATACTGTGTAAGCTATAACAGGCATCAAATGACAATCCCTTTCCTGAAAGCGTATTTACCCTATTATGGACAAACAGTAAATATGGCATTATACAGAGACTTTATTTTCTCCATTGTTCAGATAGCAGAATGTATTGATCAGAAATTAAAGACCATTCAGGCATTTGAGCACACCATTTATGCACATTCAAGAGCTGAAGCCAAATTTAAGGTACAGATGAGCCGTCAGTTTCTGACTTTATGCAATTAAATTTTACACCAACATTCATACTTAATTATATTGCGGAAAATCTTATGTTTTCCAACAAAAATCCCAGACAGTAATGGCTGGGATTTTTAATTTTCTGTTTAATCAAGATGATCCTGATCAGTAGTCTCTTTCTTTTTATAAGGAATATTCCAAACAAGATCTGCCGCAAGGTAATGAACTCCTCCATGATGAATACTTCTGCTTCCTCTGATCAGATCATTCATATAACCAATGTCTACTGTAAAAGGCGAATAAGGAATATTAAACATATAATAAGCTGCAAGTCGTAGCTCTCTATATCCAAAAGAATTCCAGTGCTGGTCATGCTCATTAAGGTGGCTTATCGAAAATAAAGCTTCCGCACTCAATGCCAGTTTCTGATTGTTTTTTGGAGATAAATTATAGGTTAATTGACTCTTAAGACGGGTTCGTAACTGAAAGTCTTCTTCAACTTTATGAAAATCAGCGTCAAAAAACTTTCTGAATTCCTGGCGAACCGTATTTTTTAACTTAAGTTTTTTCCCAAGATCAAATGTATAGGCATATCTTCCGTAAATCCTGAATTCCTGCTCCGTATTTTCTTTATCGTACGGCGCTTCACTTTCATATTGAGGCTGTCTTCTGTAGCTGATAGCATAGCTGTATTGCTGATGAGGTGCAAAAGAATTGTAAACCTCATGATTCAAAACAAAAATTGCCTGCTTTGAAAATAAATTTTCATGATCCGGACTGCTTTTACGTCCGATGGCAATATAGCTCATCGATTGTTTTTTTCCTAGAGAATCCAATTGTCGCTTTACTCCAAATGCCGACCAGAATGCTGTTTTAGCATCTCCAAGTCCCGGTGGGCTGATCTGTGCCTGTAATGCATTTCCCATGAAACCTAATATACCTGATATTACAAAAATTTTCTTTATACTGAACATGCCGGATAACTTTTTATTACTGTTAAAACCTGCGAAATCATAAGATCAGATAAGGACATCGGCGATACGCAGAGAAGATATTTTATCATTACAAAATTAGATGTTTTATTCATTGAGTAATTTCTCAAACTCATTTAATACTGTTTAAAAACATGACAAAATTATAACCGGATTTAGGATAGATTTAGGAATAACAATATAACTCTACTCAATCCCGATTTTTCCCTGAGAACAATCAATATAAATAGTATGATTTAAAAAAATCTTATTACCAAGCATTCCTGTCATCCCTGAAAACTTCATGAGCATATACTGACTAGTAGTAAAACCTTCCACATACGTAACCTCGGTAAGTGGCAGATTAGCATTTTTAAAACTGATCACGTGGTTGGTTTTGGTTGTATAACTCGTTAAAATATGGTCTCTTGACTGGTTTTTTTCAATCACTGTTTTTGATTTTGCAAGCTTCAGCTTTTCCCAAACTTCTTTAGAAGTAAGCAATTCATAAGCACTTGTTCCTGAATCGTAAAGAAATTTTTCATCTTTTCCTTCCAGTTGAGCCTGAATAATGATCTTTCTCTTTTTAAACGTAAAATCAATAAGTTTGTTTTTAAATTCTTCAGGAGTTTGAGGCAGATTAAAAGCCACACAATTCTCTTTTAAATTAATTAATGTTTTTCTATCCTCAAGAATATCAGCACCCAGAGTTCCGATCACTTTAATTACTGAATTATTGTCACTTGATTTTCCGGTATTAGAAATAAGTATACGATTGGAACTGATTTTTGTTTTTCCAAGATAAAATGAAGCTGTTGCACGATCATGATGAATTCTAATGCCTTTTATATTCTGAATAGCATTCCCGTAAAATTCTGTGTAAGTAGCTCCGGTATCAAATTGAAGATAATAAGTAATAGAGTCACCTGAAAAACGGATAGGCAAAAGCAGCACATTTTTGTTATCACCAATCCATTGAATAGGAATGCTTCCGCTCGCATTTTCTAATGCTAAATAATTTTTTTCCGGAGTAAATTTTTGATTGAAATAAATAAATCCGCCAATTGTGGTAAGGATAATTAGAATTAAAACAGATACTAAAATTCTTTTGATGGTTTTCATGCTGATTTTTTGCACAAGATTCGGAAATCCAATGCTGATTTTGCATAAAAAAGATATGACAGTTTTACGACAATTCTGTGACTTTAGTTATAAGAAATTGGTTTTCAGTTTTATACTTAAAATCTGGTTTTGCTTCAGACTGATTCCATTTTTGATGATAACGAATAATTTTAAAATTAAAAACAGGATCAAAAAAGCAAGAAAAAGCGGAAATTTAAATGATAAAAACTTTTGAATGAACGGGCTGATGATCATTAAAACAGAAAAAATAAGTGATATGATAATCTGAATACAGAGAATACCTTTTCCAAGCTCTTTATTTCGTAAATCCTTTGTATGATATGTTAGTATTGCAGGAACAATGACACCTCCGAAAGGAATAACAAGCCCGGTTAATGCAGAAAGATTAATGATTTTTGCTCTTTGAATATCTATTTGATCTTTTGAACTGATAATCAGCTTTTCCGGTGAGATTTCCAAAGCCTGGGCAAGCGCTTTTAAAGTAAAACCTTTTAAGATATTACCTGCTTCAACCCGCTGAACAGTTCGAAGAGACAGCCCAGACTTTTCTGCAAGTTCATTTTGGGTCATATTCATTTTCTCTCTCAAAATCTTAACCTGATTTTCCATGGTCGGTTTTTTAAACTGTTTTGCTAATTTAATAAAAGAAGACTAAGCACAGATGATATGTATATTTTTAATTGTGGATAACTTGTTAGTAATTTGTGGAAAACTCAAAAATCCAATTTTCAACTGTTTATAAAAGCGATATTCATCTACATGATATAATCGGAAATGGGCTGATAGATAGGATTATTTTAGAATAGAATTTTGATATAAGCTAGAAATTATTTCATCTTTTATCAAGTATAAAGAAATAAGATTCTGGATTTTATTTAGAATAATTCAAATTAATGTTGTGAGAAAATTTGTTTATCCTTTATTTTGCACCTTTATTTATAATTATTTTAAATAAGGCTGAAAAAAATGATACAATCAAGTGAAAGTGTGCTTCCCGTGAAGCCTGAAATTCATTTCAAACAAGCAGTTCAGGAAGACACTGTAACACGTAAAATAATTCAATGGTCTAAACCATTTCTAATCTTCTTCTTTTCTCTCATCAGTATAAACCAAATCTATGCTCAGGATATAAAAACCGGAATAATCGGTAAAGTGAGTATGGTAGATGGGCAACCATTGAGAGCAATATCTGTTTCTCTATTGGAAACTAACCGGCAAACCCTTACAGATGATGAAGGAAATTACCATTTTGATCAGGTAAACGCTGGAAATTATACTGTAAAATTACAAATCTTAGGTTCTAAGGAAATCCGTATTCCCATTGAAGTAAAAACAGGAGAAACAGCAACATTGGATTATCAGTTGACGAAAGAAAATATTCAGGCAATCCAGGAAGTTGTCATCATGAAAAATACCAATAGATTTTCTAAAAAAGAAAGTGGTTTTGTGGCTAGATTGCCTTTAAAGAATCTCGAGAACCCACAAGTATATAATACGGTTACCAAAGAACTTTTTCAGGAGCAGGTAGCAGTAGATCTGGGAAGCATTTCTAAAAATGTACCTGGTGCAGGAGTTCCGATGATTGCCAATCAGGGAAGAGTAACATTCCGCTCAAGAGGTTTTGAAACCGAACCTAATGCAAGAAATGGAGTAGCAGGAGCAGCATTTTCTGTGATTGATCCTGTGAATTTAGAACGTATCGAAGCCATTAAAGGTCCTTCCGCAACTTTATTTGGGAAAAGTGTAGCAAGCAGTTATGGTGGTGTATACAACCGTGTAACGAAAAAACCATACAACAGTTTTGGAGGTGAAATTGGATATGTAGGCGGAAGTTGGAACTATAACAGACTGACAGTAGATGTAAATACTCCGGTAAATAAAGACAGAACAGCATTGTTCCGTTTGAATGCAGCCGGAACTTTTGAAAAGAGTTTTCAGGATTTAGGCTTTACCAATTCATTGGCGATTGCTCCAAGCTTTTCATATCAGATTAATGATCGTATGTCGCTTCTTTTGGATGTAGAATTCAACCAGGCAAAAGGAACGTCTGTAGTTCGTTTCAATCCTTATACAGGAGGTAATAAAATTCAGTCGATTGCCGACATGAAGTTTCCATATTATAAAAACTTTCTTGGAGATGACCTTGCTTATGAAACACAGATGATGAATATCTTTGCTCAGCTGAACTACAAAGTTTCTGAAAACTGGACTTCACAAACGATTCTTTCCCGTGCAAGATCTACTATCAATGGGTATATTTCTGCCATCAACGGAAAAACAGATTCTACGGCAAGTGCACAGGTAATGGTGGGTACCACCTCATTTATTGCTACCAATATCCAACAGAATTTTATTGGAGATTTTCATATCGGACGTTTCAGAAACAGAATGGTCGTAGGATTAGATTACTATAATAATTCTAATCATTTTGACCGTTACCATACCAATACAAAGGTTTTTAATTTTGTACATCCTTCAGCAGATTTCAGAGTAAACAGAAGTATTATTGATGCGCTTACGGCAACTTCTACAATGAGAAAGGAAAATAATAGTGATAATACGTATGCTGCATATGTTTCTAACGTATTTAATGTGACAGACCAGTTGATGGTAATGGCAAGTTTAAGAGTAGACAGGTTCCAGTTTAAAGGAGTTCGTGATCTTGTAACCGGAGAAATAAAAGGAGGGCTAAGCAATAGTGGAACCCAGGCTGGTCCTTATGAGCAGACAGCTCTTTCACCCAAGTTGGGTCTTGTTTATGAAATTCTTAAAAATAAAGTTTCTCTTTTTGGAAATTATATGAATGGCTTTAATAATGTAAGTGGTTCCGATATCAACGGGAATACTTTCAAACCGGAATATGCCAATCAATGGGAATTTGGAGTAAAAGGAGATATCTTCAATCACAGGCTTGTAGGAACATTGAGCTATTATAACATCCGTGTAGATAATATTTTAAGAACTAATCCTGATGATATCAATTACTCCATACAGGATGGAACACAGTTGAGCAAAGGATTTGAAGCAGAAATAACAGCGAATCCTTTTGACGGATTGAATATTGTAGCTGGTTATGCTTATAATGACAGTAAATTTACCAATGCAAACCCTTCTGTGAATGGCTTAAGACCCGCATTATCCGGACCTGCAAATATGTTCAATTTCTGGATCAGCTACAGGATTTCAGAAGGAAAACTGAAAGGTCTTGGAATAGGAGGAGGTGGAAATATGGGATCTTCATCCTATCAGACCAATACACAAACAGCAAAAGTGATTATCCCATCTTATAAAATGTTTGATTTAGGAATCTTCTATGACCAGCCAAAATACAGAGTAGGATTGAAATTTGATAACATTACCAATGAAAAAGCGTGGTCGGTACGTTTAACACCACAAGCTCCGGCTCGCTTCTTAGGAAGTGTTTCTCTGAAGTTTTAATAATGATATAATTGATCATAAAAAAGCCCTCGATTCCAACGAATCGAGGGCTTTTTGTTTAATATATTTTCTTTTTTTAATTAATCCAAAGACAGTAATTATTACGGTATCTTATGGCAGAATAAGAAGTCCCCTGAAACATTCCCTTAATTTTATCCTGCCAATCCTGTCGGATAACATAAAGTCCCGGCATTGTTACTTTAAAAATTGCTTTGTGATTTTCATCTACCGGAATATTTTTTTCCCAGTTTTCAGGATTAAAAATTCGAAGCAAAGTTCCCTTTTCTACAGGCTTCATATTGCGATATGGAAAAACGGTGTAAACTCTATTCTTTTCCTGAAGAATAATATCCATAAGCTGAAGTGGCGAATTATTATTAAATACCGTTCCTACCTGATAAGCACCACACATAAAATCTATCGGGCGTACATTATCCTCGGGATCTTTTGAACGGACCAAAACAGGTTGTTGGTCATTAATCCCCAAAATTCGGTAAGTACCTTCTTGGTCAGGAATAAAAGTTCCTTCCCAATGATTTTCTTTAGGTTGTAATTGAATCTTTGATTTTTCACCTTCAGCATTGACAATAACGAAGCTAAAGTCTTTGATCCTTTGAAATTCAGGACCTGTAGTTCTGTGCCGTTCACTGAGATCATCAATAAAACCATAGCAAACCTGAATTTTAACCTGCTCTTTTACCTTTCCCGAACCATGAATTTCCATCCAATATGCACTTGCTTTTGTCAGTTGAGGCAGAAGAAAAACAGTTAAAAATAACAGCAGAGAAAATGCTGTTCGTACTTTGTACATCGTAATTACATTATATTAATCGTGCTAATTTAGGAAAAAGGATTTTGAAATAAAATATTTGAATATCTTCCTTTGCGATTTTAAAAAATGGGTTTCTTCAATAAAAAGTATGCAGATATTTTTTTGCTTAGCTTCCAGCCCTCAACCTTTACGCCTGCTTATAAAGGATTAGGTGCAAAAGTTGAGGACTAAGTAAAAAGTGTAGGTAATCTGAAGAAAAAAACAAATTATCTTTTTACTCCTCTAAGCTTTATACTTAAATTTTATTTAAACGCAAAGACATGATGGAATTGATTATTGATAAGGGAGCTAAGAAAGCGACAAAAGTCGCTGATGAAGCGATGTAGATACGCGTACGCTTAGAAAGAATCAATACAATTGATTCAAGCTTTGCTTCCTAAAATACAACACCAGATAATAAAATCTTTGCGTTAAATTTTAAAATTAAACAGATCTAAATATTCTAAGCCCTCCAACTTTTCCACCTGATTGTCAATTTGATAAAGGGGGGAAAACAAAAAAGTCTCAAGCGTAAAACTTAAGACTTTTCTTTGCAGAAAGGAAGGGATTCGAACCCTCGATACAGTTACCCGTATACTACCTTTCCAGGGTAGCTCCTTCAACCACTCGGACACCTTTCTTTTTGAGATTGCAAAAATAGGATATTTTCTTTAAATACCAAATTTTTTAATGCAATTTTTCAGCTGTAATCTCTCCGCAAAGGCTCTGGGTAAAGTTATCCGCAAAACTTCCTGAATAATTAGGATTATCAATCAGGTGCATGGCTTTGGTAATAGCTGTCTCAGCCGTCATATCTCGTCCGCTGATAGCTCCTATTCTTGAAAAGATATTACTGTTTTCATACTTCCCGAATGAAATACCTCCTGAAATACACTGACTTACCACCACGATCTCCGTTCCGTTATTTCTGATTTCCTGAAGTGTTTCCTGAGTCTTTTCACTGCTGAAAATTGTCCCCGATCCAAAAACCTGTAAAATAAGAACCTTCATTTTAGGAATTTCTCTGAAATGACTCAGATGCATACCCGGAAAAATTCTCCAGAAAAGAATATCTTCAGAAATGTATTCATCAACATGAAATTCTACCGAAGGATCACAACGGAAAAGATTCTCTTTAATAATATTTAAATGAACTCCGGATTGTCCTAAAATAGGGTAGTTCGGACTTGCATAAGCGTCAAAATATTCTGCAGAATACTTCAGAGTTCTGTTTCCTCTCAATAATTTATATTCAAAATAAATGGCAACTTCCTGAATTACTGCCTCATCATTTTCATATAAACTTGCATAATAAAGACTTGTCAGAAGATTCTCTTTGGCATCCGTTCTTAAATCTCCGATAGGAAGCTGAGAACCGGTCATGATCACAGGTTTTCTAAGCCCTTTCAACATAAAACTCAATGCTGAAGCGGTGTAAGACATGGTATCCGTACCGTGAAGGATTAAAAAGCCATCGTAATCGTTATAATTTTCAAAGATATAATTAGCAATCACCCGCCATTCCGTAGGTCCCATATCTGAAGAATCTAATGGTTTGGCAAATGGATGTACGAAAACTTCACATTCCATAAGTTTCATTTCAGGCATCTTTTCAAAGATATTTCCAAAATCAAAGGCACGGAGACTTCCGGTTTCATAATCTTTTTCCATACCGATGGTTCCTCCGGTATAGATGAGCAGGACTTTTCGCTTCATGTACAAATTGTATTAAGAATTTATGCCCGATTAGGCATCATAGCCCAAAATTACGTTAATTTGCAAAGATTTGAAAATGAATGAAACGCTTACCGCAAAATTTTGTCAGAATAATATAAAAAATGTAAGCGTTCTCTTTGGCTACTGAAAAAATAACTGAATGCAGATGAAAGACTTAGCACAAACCTATGAATATTTAAAACAGTTTTTAACAGAAGAAAGACTTACAAAAATTGAACATTTTTCTCAGGAAAGTTCTGATTTTGTACTTCCGGTTGTAGAAGATGTTTATCAGTTTAGAAATGCAGCGGCAATTGTACGTTCTGTAGAGGCTTGTGGTTTTCATAAAGTAGTGGCATTGCAGGAGGAATATAGTTTTGAACCGAATCTTCGTGTTACAAAAGGAGCTGATACCTGGGTAGAGGTTGAGAAACTTCCCAGAAATATGGAATCCTTTCAGAACATTAAAGACAGAGGATATAAAATTGTAGCCGTTTCTTTAGAAAAGAATGCCAAAATGCTTCCTGAATATGAAGTGACTGAGCCTATTGCTTTGGTTTTTGGAACCGAAATGGAAGGCGTTTCTCAGGAAATTCTGGATTTTGCTGATGAGACATTAGCAATTCCAATGTATGGTTTTACAAGGAGTTTTAATGTTTCTGTAGCGGCATCCATTTGTATGTATGAATTAAAACAAAAACTGATGAAATCCGGAATTGATTATAAATTAAATGAAGAAAAGCTTTTAAGAATGAAAATCCTTTGGACGGTAAATTCCATAAGAAGCGGACAACAGATTTTTGATAAATATCTAAGAGAAAATAATATTGACTGGAAATAATTAATTTAAATAAAATAGGAGGCTAGTAAACTAACCTCCTTTATTTTTGTAGTAAATAGATAAGAAAACTATTTATTATATCATGTTGTAGTAATTCCAGGCAGCGACAAATACGCCAGCAGTTTCAGTTCTTAATCTTTGATTTCCTAATGAAACGGCTTTGATTTTATGGTCAGCCAGAAATGCAATTTCCTTTTCAGAAAAATCTCCTTCAGGACCAATTAAAAAAGTAATTTCTTGCATTTGAGGAATATTTTTAAGTTCCATTCTATCCAGATTTTCATGACAATGTGCCACAAAAGTATGTTCGGGATTGATGGTCTTCAAAAAGTCAGTTAACTTTACAGAATCATTAACAATCGGAAAATGAAATCTTAAACTCTGTTTAGATGCTGCAATAGCCTGTTTTCTGATCTTATCAATATTGATATTCTTACGTTCTGTTTTTTCCGTAACGATAATACTGATCTCAGAAATACCCATTTCCACTGCTTTCTCCACGAAAAATTCTATACGGTCAATATTCTTAGTCGGGGCAATGGCGATATGAAGTTTAGGATTAAAGTCTGGAAGGTTATTTTTAATTTCTGAAACCTCAATACCAGCTTTTTTTCCTTCAATAATCAGTTTCCCTGAAGCCAAAGCTCCATGCCCGTCCGTTACATGAATTTTTTCACCATCTTTCATACGAAGAACTTTTACAATATGCTGCTGTTCCTCATCATTGATGATAACTTTATTATCTGCTATTTCACCGTAAAATAATTTCATATATCCTGCGTTAAAAATGCAACTCCTGTTTTGATTGTTGTGTAGATATCTGTGTCACATTCACGGTAGCTGCACATGTATATTTCCTCTATCCACTTATTATTAATAAAGATCAGATTCAGATATTCCTGTTTTCTTAAGTTGTTCTTTATAGACAGATAATCACCTTCTTTAGGAGTATAAGGAAAGCTGAAGAGATTTTCAGCATTTATTTTTTCAAGAATTTCTTCTTTGATATCCTGAATGTATCCTGTTTCAGAGCTTGTCGGAAAATAATCCATAGGATTGTCAGAATCTTCATTTTTACCCGTCACTGTTTCCAGAACCCAGTAATATTTGGAGTTCTTTTTAGAGTGGGTTCCCAGTACTTTTTCTTCTAAGAGTATTTTCATAAGTCGTATTTTGCCGTTGCTGTAGTTCTCAGATCGGTAAATTCCCCTCTTTCAAACTTCAGTTGTGCTACCATAGCAATCATCGCAGCATTATCCGTTGTATATTCAAATTTTGGAATGTAAATATTCCATCCTAATTTTTCTTTATTGTCTTCCATCGCCTTTCTAAGCGCAGAATTGGCAGAAACTCCACCAGCAATTGCAACTTCTTTTACATTAAGTTCCTTTGCCGCTTTTTCAAGCTTATTCATCAGGATTTCAATAATCGTTTTTTGTACAGAAGCACAAAGATCATTGAGGTTTTCTTTAATGAAATCAGGATTTTTTCTGACTTCTTTCTGGATGAAATATAAAACAGATGTTTTAATCCCGCTGAAAGAATAATCGTAATTTTCTAACTTTGGTTTATTGAATTTAAAAGCATCCGGATTTCCTTCTTTAGCAAGTCTGTCGATAATAGGTCCTGCAGGATAATCAAGATCAAAAATTTTCCCGATTTTATCAAAAGCTTCTCCGGCTGCATCATCAATTGTTTTCCCGATAATTTCCATATCGAAGTAGTCTTTCACCAGGACGATCATGGTATGTCCTCCGCTTACCGTAAGGCAAAGGAACGGGAAAGTAGGCGGCACAGGATTTGCATCCTCGATGAAATGGGCAAGAATGTGCGCTTGAAGGTGATTTACTTCAATTAAAGGAACATTAAGGCTCATAGCCAAAGACTTAGCAAATGATGTTCCTACAAGAAGTGATCCCAAGAGTCCGGGTCCACGTGTAAATCCTATAGCAGAAATTGCATTTTGTTGTATATTTGCTTTGGTAAAAGATTTTTCAACAACGGGGATTATATTTTGTTGATGGGCTCGCGAAGCCAATTCAGGAACCACACCACCATATTCTTTATGGATAGCCTGGTTCGCAGCTATGTTTGAAAGAATAGAATTCCCCTTGATGATAGCTGCTGAGGTGTCGTCGCAAGACGATTCAATACCTAAAATTATAGAGTCGCTCATAATAATGGCAAAGTTAGAGAATAATAACGAGAATGAGAATAAAAAATCAGTAGCTGAAAACCTAGGGGATCAGGTACAGAAAACTGTGGAGAATGTAGAGGGAAAGGTACGGGAAACAGTGAAAGAAGCATCTGAGCTCGCTTCGGATGCTATTAATCATCCTGTAGAAACAGCTGGAGAATTCGGAAAACAGGCAATAAAAGATGTTACCAGCTATACCTGGTGGGCAAAGCTTCTTCTTATTCTATTCTGGCTAGGTCTTTTTCTTGTTGCAGGAGTTCTTATAACAATCAATCTTCCGGTAACCAAACAATGGGCAGCGGATCAGGCTTTAAAGCTTGTAAATAATGATTTTAAATCTGGATTTTCCACTGAAAGTGTAGATGTAAACTATTTCGGAGATGTTACCATAAAAGGATTAAAAGTAAAAGATTATAAAGGATTAGACTTTATTCAGGCACGGGAATTTCGTGCAGATTCAGACTGGATTTCCCTTGCAGTGAATGCTATTTCTGGGAAAAGTAATTCTTTAAGCTTCAACTCCCTTACCCTTGTCAATGCAGATGTAAAAGTTATTACTTATAAAGGAGATAGTATTTCCAATTTTGTACGTTTCACAGAACTCTTTGATGACGGTAAAAAAAGAGATCCGAAGAAACCTCCTTTTCAGTTGAATTCAAGAGTGCAGATTCTGGATTCTAAAGTTTCTATTGTTAATGAAAACTCTCCCGGTGAGCAAGGAAAATGGCTTACCGCAACCAACTTTAATTTAAAAGCACCCAATGTAAAGGTTAACGGACCCAATATTTCGGCTTTAATTAATAATATGTCTTTTGTGACGACAAGATGGGGGAAATCTCATATCGTTGACACATTTTCCACTGAGCTGTCTTTAACCAAGCAGTTTCTATCATTAAAAGACCTTACTTTAAATACAGATCATACTTTACTTCAGGGAGATATAAAATTTAATCTCAACGATGGCTCATGGGCTGATTTTGCAGATAAGGTACGTTGGGATATGAATATCCAGCAGGGAAGCCAGATAAGTGGTTATGATATCAGTTATTTTGTAACGAACTGGGACAATATTAAGCCATTCAACCTTTCAGGAACAATGACGGGTCCTTTGAATAAATTTCATTTGGAAAACTTTCTCATCCGAAATCCTGATGTAAATATTGCTACCAAAACAATGAAGGTAGATAATATTCTGAAAGGGAATTTCTCTATCGAGACTAAAAATCTTTCCACAGACTTTACTTATAAGGATTTAAAAGCAATGATGCCTTCCTTTATCTCTAAAAAGATGAAAAACTTTGCAGATGATTTTGGAAAGCTGAAGTATAACGGAACAGCAAAGGTAAATCCACAGCAGGTATACGTGGATAACGGAAATCTGATAACGGGAATAGGGCAGGCGAAAATTTCAAAACTTTCCTTAACAGGCTACAGTACTGCCATGCCAAAATATTCAGGGTATCTTGAAGTAAAAGACCTGAATACCTCTGTCATTACTAAAAATAAAGCCGTAGGACTGATCTCCGGTAAATTTGATCTTAACGGTCAGAGCTTTGACGTGAATACCATGCGTCTTACCACAAAATCTCAGATCGCCAGCATTGAAATTATGGATAAGGAGATCAATAATCTTTATCTGGACGGATTGCTGGATCATAAAAAATATAACGGGCTTATCACGGTAAATGATGAACAGGCAAAAGCTACAATTAAAGGACTGATCGATTTCAGTACCTCAAGAATAGCAATGGATGTAAATGCAGATGTAAGCTATCTGAACATGAATTATTTCACCAATAAACCGGGAAATCAGATTGTAAGCGGACAGGTGGAAGGGAAAATGGCAATGTCATCCATTAATGATCTTACATTGGATGTTAATGCCAATAATCTGAACTTTGCTACCGCAACACAAAAATATAATATTCCGAATGCTAAATTAAAAACTTTTGTAGACGGAGGAGGACGTGTAATAGATGTAGATGCGCCAGGTGCAGCAACAGGTAAAATATCAGGAAGATATAGCCTTGCGGACCTCGCCGGAATGGTAGAAAACGGAATTGGGAAAATTCTTGTAGGACCACCACCCAGAAAGCTGTACAGAGGACAGAATTTTGCCATGAAATTTGATGTTCAGCAAGGATTGGTTAATTATTTCTTACCGGATCTTAAACTTCCTAACGGTGCTTTGGTAGAAGGTGAATATGATGGTAATTCCAATAATCTGGTACTCAATCTGGATGCAGCAGCATTGAAATACCTTATGACCAAAGAACAGGAGATTACAGATGCTGATAAGGCTTTGGCAGATTCTAATCCTGATTATAAGGTGAATGAAAGAAAAAACCTTAGTAAGGACAGCGCGATGGTAGACAGTGTGAAGGTAAGGATAAACACGGCTAACCTTGATCAGCAGATCTATGCAAGAATCAACAGATTAGAGTACAATAAAAATATTATCAAAGATTTCGAGCTTAAAGGAAATAACGAAAACGGAAATACTCTTCATCTTGCGACTGTATTCAAACACGGAAGTCCTGATGATGAAATCAATGAAAAGCTCAAAGAATATGCTATTAATGTAGATCAGTCTACGGATGCAGCAGGGGATTATGTCTTTAGGTTTGAACCTACCGAAGTTAAATTCAATGAGGTTACATGGGCAATAGATACCAGCCCCGAACTTAATCATTCCATTACTTACAGAAAAAATACCGGAGATTTTGATATTAGGAATCTTAGGGTTTATTCGGATAAAAGTGCTTTATTTATTAAGGAAGCTCAATTCAAATCTGCAAAAGACTTTTATGTAGATGCTGATATCAATGATTTTGCGATTGAAAAACTATTGGAAATGCAATCAGGAGGAAACGGTATGAATATTCAGGGTCTAGCCAATGGAAGTGTAAAGATCAAAATGGATAAAAGTACTTTGCAACCGCTTGTGGATCTTACTGTAGATGATATCAAGATGAATGGTAATGATATGGGAGATATTTCCATTTCAGCTACCAATGGATTCTCCCTGAATGTGTATGATATTGATGTAAAAGTACATTCTGCAGGTGTTTTAGGAAATAACAGCCTGAATCTGACAGGAACGGTAAATAATAATACATCCTCACCTGTCATTGATCTGACCGCTGAAATGCGCGATTTTGATTTATCTTTCACACAGCAGTTTGTTCATACGGTTTTTGGAAATCTAAGAGGAAAAGCAACAGGAGATCTTAAAATCAACGGGAAATTAAATAATCTTGATTATAGTGGTGATATTGCTTTAAAAGATTTTGGATTAAAACTTTTATTTACAGGAGTAGACTATTCATTCGATGATACCGTAATTCAGCTTACAAAAGGGCTTGCCATCCTGAATAATATTGAAGTACACGACGGAAGATCCAATTCAAAAGGGAATATTTCCGGGGCGATTCAATTTGAAACCCTTTCTTCTATGGGAGTATCGCTCGTAATGAGAGCAGATAATTTACTCATGCTAAATACCTCCCAAAAAGATTTTGACCTTTTCTGGGGAAGAGTTTACGGACAAGGAGATCTTTATGTGGACGGACCGGTTTCAGGATTAAGTATTACAACACCGAATATGAAGGCGCTTAACGGAAGTACCTTTACATTTAACTCGAGTTCTACATCAAACGTTGAAGAATTTAAGATGCTGAGATTCCTTAAAGAAGGTAAAGACGGATTGGTAACGCTGGATGAAAAGAAAAAAACCGGAGCTAATATGAATATTGATTTCAATTTGGCTGTGGATAAGGGAACAACCGTAAACGTACTTGTAGGCGATGATGTAGGAAATATTACTGTACAGGGAGTCGCAGATCCGCTGAAGTTCCAAATGAACAGACAGGGAAATATTGCCATGAGCGGTACATATAAAGTAGATAACGGGACTTTTGTTTCTAAGGCAATTCTTAATAAGACTTTCCAGATTGAAAGAAACAGTAGCATAAGATGGGATGGTGACGCGATGAAGCCAGCGCTGGATATTACCGCAAACTATGTAAGAATGGTTTCCAATGCCGGGGAATATCTGAGTATGGGGAAATTACAGCCTATCAGTATTTTGCTGCAGGCGAATATTACCCAATCTCTTACAGATCCGAAAGTAGAACTTAATGTAACAGCTTTGGATGTATCCAGTCAGGTAAGAGAAACACTGGCTGCAAAAATGAGTCAGGAAGGAGAAAAAGTACTTCAGTTCGGTTCTGTCCTTTTGTTAAGTACATTCAATGTATCAAACACGGGTGGAGTAGATGTTAACGTAGGAAATGTTGCAGAATCTTCCGGATATAACATGCTTCTTAAGCAACTAGGTTCCGTGTTGAATACGATGAGTAATGAATTCCAGATTGATCTTAATTACGTAAAAGGTGATCAGAATGCAAACATAGGTGATAGAGCGAATGCAGGTTTCAGTGTGGCAGTATCACCTAGAGTAAATATTAAAACAGGATTGGGAATTCCATTGTCAAAAACTGATGCCAATAATAGTGGTGCCCAAAACAATTACTTGTCTGGAGAAGGATCTATTGAATATGATCTTTCTAAAAAGAATGACGGTACTTTATTAGTTCGTGGGTATTCTAAACCTACCAATATTGGTATGGTAAGTACTAACGGTTCTGCAAATCAAGCCTATGGAGTAGGGGTGATGTGGAGCAAAAGCTTCAATTCTTTGTTTAAAAAGAAGAAAAAAGACAAAAAACCTGTTGACGCCAAGACTGAAATAAAAACAGATTCTATAAAATCAAACGGTAAATAATTTGAATATTTTAATGATTTTTATCATCCGTGTTAATTATTGTTAATATTTGATATATATTTTTTAGTTAAATTATTTTTCGTAAATTTGCAAAAAATACATAGATTTTTTAAAGAAATTGTAATTTAACTAATATGAACTATCAACTGGACGAAATAGACAAGAAGATTCTTGATTTCTTAGTAGAAAACACAAGAATGCCTTTTACAGAGATTGCTAAGCAGATGGATGTTTCTGCTGGAACAATTCACGTAAGAGTGAAAAAGATGGAAGATGCAGGTATTATTTTGGGATCATCTCTTAACATCGATTATGGTAAGCTGGACTATCACTTTACAGCTTTCATCGGAATCCTATTGACAAAATCAAACCGTACTCAGGAAGTATTGAAAGAATTGTCAACTATTCCTAACGTAATCGAAGCTAGTGTTATTTCCGGAAAATATAATATTTTCTGTAAAGTAAGAGCGAAAAACACTGATGACGCAAAAAGAATTATTTATCAGATCGATGACATTCAGGATGTAATGAGAACTGAAAGTATGATTTCTATGGAAGAATACTTAAGTGACAAAAATAGACTGATCAACGCTATCTCTATTTAATTCAAATTTTTAAACGAATAACTATAAAAGAACTTATGAAATCTCTCATAAGTTCTTTATTTTTGTACCTATGGAAGAATACAGCTATTTTGACGAAGATCCTAAGAAAGGATGGGGATTTGTGTTGGCATTTGCAGCCTTAATGTTGTTTACCGTAATGGGCTTGGGAATTGATGTTGATGAATACCTTCAGCACGAATATCTTGATATCCCAAGATGGTATTTCTACGTTATCTTTTCAATTGATGCGCTGATGATGATAGGTTTGATCCTGATGTTCTTCTACAGAAAAGTAGGAATCATTATGTTCCCGGCGCTATTGGTGCTGCATTTTTTTATGCATAATTATTATCTTTCTACTTTCCTGTATACGGATGTTACCAACCTTTTCCTTTTCACAGGCTTTGGAATGCTTGCCATTATTCCGAAATGGAAGTTTTTTAAATAGAACGAAGAATTTATTTTATAATACAAAAAGCTTTTAAACATGATTTAAAAGCTTTTCTTTATTTAAGTAGAGGAATAGATAGAAATGAGTTTTTCTGCTTCTTTTGAATGTCTTCTGTGGCTTTAAAAGAGTGTTTTAACAAAAGTAATTTTCCTGTCCTCATCTATCTGTAAGAAATCAGTAGAAGAAAAGCTCCTATCGAAATACTATTTGGATTTATCTTTCTTTTTTTGCTTCATTAAAAAATCTTTAGTGATTTTCTGTGCATGCTGCATACTTGGAAGACCTATACTTTTACGATTACGGTTTATGCTGGCAGAATCTTTTATATTTTCATAGCCTATATAGACTCCATAAGGAACCTCTTTTTTGATCACATGCAGATAATAGCGGTCCATCATAGCAGCATAATCCCGAGGAGGACAGTCACCGGACTTTACATATTCCAATACTTTTGTTTTGAAATACTGATGATACTCTTCATAATCTGCCATGTGAAGCAATACAGGTCCTGATGGTATGAAAAAATCATTATTCCATAAACCAATTTTCTGTAAGCTTGGAAATCCGTAATTCTCAAACATCCATTTCAGAAGCTCAGCATTTTTTTTGTCATTTTTAATAATATCCTTTGAATTGATTCGGCTATCCTGATCACGTTTGAATGCCACCGTAAAAGAATCTATAAGTTTCTGATTAAGATTTTTTTTCCACTGGGAAATTTGTCCTTCCATGTACTGTCTGCTAATACCGTATTTCTGATACAATCCGATAAAACCGGAATCCTCTTTTTTATACTTCCAGTAAGGCGCTATCAATGGAATTAATTTATAGAGACTTTTTTTTCCGCCAAAATTCTTATGGAACTTATCAGAAAATAGAATATAGTTTTCAAATTCATCAATGCGATCCTGATTTTTAGGAGGATATTTTTTGAATAACTTTTTGTATTGTGCGATAGTCGTTAAAGTATCTTTTTTAAGCCTGAAAGTACTGTCAATATTATATACCTGATGATAGTAATCTATGTAGTTTAATTTCTTGCTTCTACAGGATAATAAGATCAAGGCAAAGATAGCCGTACAAGCAAAAATTTTTGTATTTGTGATTCGAATGTTTTTCATTATATGATACTAGCAAGACCAATGTAAGAAAAAATATCGTTAGAAGTTATAAAACGTAATAGCCGTTTGTTTTAAATAATTTTTACTCCAGTCTTCCCACTCGTTGGTGTATGGATTATAGCCGCATTTTAATGGCTTTGATACATCCAGTCCGCTGTTATCATAGTGAGAGCGTTCCGTGTATGCCCTGCAGTCTGTACAGATATACCTGAATTCACAATCCTTACAACCTTCTATATTATCTTTAGTGATATTCCAGTATTTTTTGAAACCAGGCTGCTGTAATGCTTTTTCAAGACTTCCCTGATGAATGTTTCCATAACTTTCAGACATCAAAGGACAGTTTTTGATATTTCCATGACCATCAATTCCCATCTTTTTATGCAGGCACGAATTATGACTAATGGCTTCCTGTACTTTTGGCAGATTTGTATTGAAATATTTCAGATCTACTTTTCCACAGGCTGATATTTTTAAATGCTCTTCTATAAATTGTAATGTAAACCGATATTCATCTTTATTGGTAAACGGAATATGTGGGCAGTCGAAAAAAATAATGTTATAGATCCTTTTCGTATTCTCATTAAGAATTTCTACAAATATCTGATCTACCTCGTCATGAAAAGGTGAAAATATTTCTATCCCTGATAATACTGAATCTCTGAAAACTTCATCAATGTCAATAAAATCCTCTTTTGTTAATATTTTGGAACTGTATATAATTAAATGCTTAATTCTCAGATCTTCTACTGAAGCTCTTAATTTTTTTAAAAGACTGATAGACGGGTTTTCTACAAACAATTCGGTTATTCTGCTGGCTTCATAATATTCATAAGACAAAGAAGGAAAATTGTTGTCCCATTTGTTTTTTGTAATAAAGCCAAATTCCTTTTCCTGCAAAATATTGAGATAACCCTCGATAGCTTTTTTTGATTCTTCATCATACATTTTCATTGTATCTTCAATAGAATATTTTTTTAGATCTTCTATCATTTCGTACAATTCTAGCGGATAAAGCTCTGAAACATTTCTTTGTAAATCAGAAATTAAAATTCTTCCAAATCCTTTTGTAACCAATATGTTTGAAAATAAATTAAAATAAGTCATAATAATCTAATCAATGATTTTACAGGTCGCTCTCTAACGTAGAAACCGGTTTGGTATTTTTCACTTTTTAGGATGTAGAGTGCATTGGATCCTATTTTTTTAAAGCTCTTATTTTCAAAAAAATCAATATGATTAAATATCAGGGGTAGCTTATGTTTTTCTTCAATTTTTTCTTTCATAGATAATCAGCGATTTTTTTAAATAGTGGATAATTACAATGATAGGATACATTTGCAAACTGTCCTACAGGATTAACTTCTAAAAAATAATATTGATCTCCGCTTTTGATAAAATCCAATGAACCACAATTTAAATCTATACGCTGCATGAACTGCTGAATTTTACTTTCAATATCAGCAGGAAGGGTGTATCGTATATTTCTGTTGGGCTTTTCATTGTTATATTTTCTGAAGTCAGTTTTAGTTTGTTCGTCATTTTGTGAAAAAATAGCCATCGAAAAACATTCTCCATTGAAGTAAAATGTCCTTATTTCAAAGTCTTTTTCTATTCTTTCCTGAAAAAAAGAAATAAAGAAGTTTTCTTTTTCCTTTTTACTTACTACAGTTGTGTAGAGTATGCCGTCCAGATTTTCATGCACATCGTCCAATATTACGTTGCCGGTGATTGATTTGGTAATCATTTCATTTATTACAACTTCATCAGTATTTTCAGCAAGGAAATATTGAGGAACATCAAAACCTGATTTTTGTGCATATTCCAGGATCAAAAGCTTGTTTACGTGAACATTGCTCTGTTTGTTGATATGCTTTTTAGATTCTAAAGTTTTCAATACATAATCCTCTAACCAGTGTTGTGTTTCATTCATATGAATATTGACAGATTTATTAGAGTAACGCAGTCGTTTAAACTGTAATCCGCCTCTTCTGTACCATACACTTTGTATTTCATCAATGAAAAAACTAATGTTTTGACTTTTTAAGAAAAATCGTTTTTTAAAAATTTCAATCTCAAAAAAAACATCTTCCTGTACAAGAATAAACCTTTTGTTCATCGAAACTAGCCAACGAATTACTTCTATTGTTGTTCTGTCGTTATTATCTGAAAAAATTAATATCATTTGATTTTTAAACTGTCGGATAAATCTTTAGCTAATTTATTTCGGTATTGTAAACTTGGAAGTCCTATGCTTTTCCGATTCTGATTCACCTTTACCGAGTCTTTTATATTTTTATAACCTTGGTATACCCCATAAGTAGGAGGCAGATTGTTATGCATATTATTCCTGTCCACCATTGCTGCATAGTCTCTGGGAGGGCATTCACCCGTTTTTACATATGCTAATATTTTAGTTTTGAAATAAGGGAAATACTCATCATAATCTCCCATATGAAGCAGTAAGGGTCCTATTGGCATAAAAACATCTCCATTCCATAGCCCTACTTTTGCTATACTGGGAAAACCATAATTTTCAAGCGTCCATATCAGAAGTTCTGCGTTTTTCTTATCATTTTTAAATACTTCAGAACTGTTTTTGCGACCATGATACTGGTCTCGTTTGGCTATTAAAGTAAAAGAATCGATAAGCTTTCTATCCCGTTTTTTTGTCCATTTTGTAACTTCACGCTCCATTTCTAAGCTGTCGATTCCGTATTTCTTAAATAGCATTAAGAATTTTGGATCTTGTTTTTTATATTTCCAATACGGAGCAACCAAAGAAATAAGTTTATATAGGCTTTTCTTCCCCCCGAAATTTTTCTGATACCTGTCTGAGCTTCTTATGTAAGTTTCAAATTCTTCAATACGCTCTTGGTTAAGTGGACGGTATTTTCTGATGAGTTTATGGTATAGATCTGCTGCTTTTTCCGGCTGCTTAGCTATTCTGTATAAACTGTCAATCTCATTGACTCTGTTATAATATACAAAATAGTTTTTGCTTTTGCAGGCAGAAAATAAGAAACAAATAACCCAAAAGTATCCTATATATTTTATAGCATTGTTTTGATTTCGTTTCATGTTCCGGTTATTAATAATTCAATAGAAGAATAAAGGTAAACAGGACTAAGAGAGTCCTGTTTATTGATTTAATACTAATAAGGATCTGTTTCGTTGGGTCCCTCAATAGTTAAAGTCATTGTCTTTACTCCATCTTTATAGTATGCTGTATCAGAAGAATTACCGCCTGATCCTGTTTGTGATGAAGTTCTTTCATTTGTTCCGCCACCACCGTGAATGGCTTGAAGGTTTTTTAGCTTTTTGTTTTCTAATGAAGAGAAATTACCCTTCATTCCATTTAATTTTTTCATTTTGATAGTTTTTTAATTAATAAAAATTGTTTTGTTCATTTCTCCCCTAACATTGGGTGAAAAATTCTTAGTTTTTTATCATGCACTGTACACATACAATTAAAAAAATGTAGAATTCAATGATCAACGTTGATGGTTCCAAAACTAAAAAATAATACGTCACTTTAATGTGATAAATATTGTGAATTATATGCGTATTTCTTTACTGTTTTCCGTAATTAATCACGGAATTTGTACAGAAAATTAATGATGAGATGAAAGGTTATTTAATCATGCAGCTAAAATCCAAAAAAGGATAAACTGCTGTTTTGCAAAATGTAAGTAAAATATAAAATGATTATAAAAAAAATTAAGATTACATTCTTTTGTACAAAAAACATATTCATTCCGATTTGTGTAAGAATTTGTATGGGAATGACTTTTGAAAAATAGGGGGCTCAAAATAATAGACTCGGAATTAAAATATTTTGAAAATAAAAGAATAATTATGAAAATACACTCTGGAAAAAGTATATGATGCGGTATTCTCATTCAGACTACCTTATGTCAGAAGCTGCTGGAACCTTCTTTATGCTGAATATGAACCTGGGTAAACAGTTATTTTTTATTTCGGAGAAGTAGGTCTAAAAACAAATTTCCAGCATGTGATCCTTTAAAAAAGACCAGAGGCTGTTTCGGAGAAACAGCCTCTGGTTATAATATTAAAAGAAAGCTAATATTAGTTAGCTAAAATTCTTTTTACAGCTTCTTTCACTGCTGCTGAGTCAATTTTATACTTCTTCATCAATTCAGCAGGTGTTGCAGATTCTCCGAAAGTATCGTTTACAGCTACAAATTCCTGTCTTGTAGGTCTTCTTCTTGCAAGCATTCCCGCAATAGATTCACCTAAACCACCAAGATAGTTGTGCTCTTCAGCCGTTACAATTTTACCTGTTTTTTCTACAGATTTTAAGATGATCTCTTCATCAAGAGGCTTAATTGTGTGAATGTTGATCACTTCACAAGAAATACCTTCTTTTTCAAGCTCATCAGCAGCTACAAGAGATTCCCAAACAAGGTGTCCTGTTGCAACAATCGTTACATCAGTACCTTCCTGAAGCATGATTCCTTTTCCGATTTCGAAAGGCATATCTTCAGGGATGAATACAGGAACAGTAGGTCTACCGAATCTTAAATATACAGGACCTTCGTGGTCAGCAATAGCAAGAGTAGCCGCTTTTGTCTGGTTGTAGTCACAAGGGTTGATTACTGTCATTCCAGGAAGCATTTTCATCATCCCGATATCTTCCAATACCTGGTGAGTAGCTCCATCTTCTCCTAAAGTAAGACCTGCGTGAGATGCACAGATTTTTACGTTCTTACCAGAGTAAGCGATAGACTGACGGATCTGGTCATATACTCTTGAAGTAGAGAAGTTCGCAAAAGTTCCTGTGAAAGGAATTTTTCCAGTGATGCTAAGACCTGCAGCAAGTCCCATCATGTTTGCTTCTGCAATACCTACCTGGAAGAATCTTTCAGGAGCTTTTTCAATGAATTTCTCCATTTTCAAAGAACCGATAAGGTCTGCACAAAGTGCTACTACATTAGGATTTTTGTCAGCAAGTTCCGCTAATCCGGCTCCGAATCCTGAACGAGTGTCCTTTTTTTCTGTATATGTATATTTCATTTTTATTTTTATTAATCGAGATTGTTTAAATAGTTGTTTAATTTCTTTTTATCGGTCGGATCAAGTTTGTCCTGAATTTCGTTGAAGTATAAAACTTCCCGCCTTATTTCATCCAATGTTGCTTTAATGCCTACAGAATGGGGTTCAAACTGTGAAAGATACATGTCGCACGTTTGTCCTGTATAATTTCTCAAGTGTTCCTTTAATTCTTTATTCTTGAATTGAGGAATATTTTTCTCAAAATTAACGCAGTGCTGAGGTAATCCTTTCCAAAGCTTATCATTATGGATATTATGAATGGCTAACCCATCTTCTGAAGAAAGTTTTTTCTTATAGTCAGAAACATAATCAATGACGAATGAATACTCTTCAAATTCTACTGCTGCGGAATCAGCTGCCACAGCCGCCGAGTCAACATTGCTGTTTGTATTATATTCATCCAGCTCTTTTTGATAAGCAAGCATTATAGAATCCCGTCTTCTCTGCTGATCTGTAATGATTTTCTTATGATCTACAGAAATAAAATCTTTAGAATCTGATATAGATTTCATGACAAGATATTCACGATCATAATCCTTTTCAGGTGCCACTTTCAGAATAAGTCCTTTTAACCCGGATTTTTCAAGCTTAGGTATGGTAAGGTATTGCTTCACTAATCCGTTGAAAACAGTAAAGCTGTTATAAGGAGAAGTTTCATCAATACATACCTTTAAGAAATCATCCTTACGGGTATATTGTGGGGCTTTTTTGGGTTTGAAATTAACCAGATAATGGCTGCATGGAATACCTAAGATAGTTTCTTTGGTATTCAGCTTTTTCGTTTCAAAAAGATATTCTTCATCAGGATTTTCTGAGTAAGAACTTTGTATGGAACTCCAAAAATGCTTTCCCATTCCTTCACCGGTAAGACGGTTGTTCATTTTCAGACTTACAGGGCTTGTAGCCAATGCATCTGTAAAGAAATACATCGGAATATCCTTGAAGGTAACATTGGTGAAAAATTCATTATTATTGCTTACATACATTTTTACCTGAGAATTGGGAACCTGATTGCCCATCATCTGATAGGTAAGCTCCTTAGCAAAAGAAACCTTCTTTTCCTGAGCAATCCCAAGAATAAAACTGGTAAGAAAGCAGATTAAAATGAATTTTTTCATGAAAATTTGATGACTGATTTTTTAAAGATATTAGTAGTCAGCAGGAGCTTCTAAATACAATTGCTTGAATGCTGTTTCCATTTGCTCATCATTAGGAGCTTTACCATGCCAAGCATGACTTCCCATCATAAAGTCTACTCCCGCACCCATTTCTGTATGAAGAAGGATAGCTACCGGCTTACCTTTTCCTGTTTCTGTTTTAGCTTTCTCAAGGATCGCGATTACAGCTTCAAGATCATTACCGTTTTTCTCTTCTAAAACAATCCATCCGAAAGCTTCAAGCTTAGCATGAAGATTTCCTAGGCTTAATACATCATCAGTATCTCCATCGATCTGACGTCCATTGTAATCGATTGTAGAAATAATATTATCTACTTTTTTAGCGGCAGCATACATAAATGCTTCCCAGACCTGACCTTCCTGAAGCTCACCATCTCCGTGAAGAGAGTAAACAAGAGACTGATCCCCATCCAATTTTTTACCCTGAGCCACACCAAGTGCCACAGAAAGACCTTGTCCAAGAGAACCTGAAGCAATTCTGATCCCAGGAAGTCCTTCGTGAGTAGTAGGGTGTCCCTGTAATCTTGAATCAAGCTTTCTGAAAGTTCTCAATTCATCTACCGGGAAGAAATTGAATCTTGCCAAAGTAGAGTAGTACACCGGTGAAATGTGTCCGTTTGATAGATAAAAATGATCTTCATTTTTGCCCTCCATAGTGAAAGGAAGATTATAGTTCATTACCTTTCCGTAAAGTGCTGTGAAATACTCTGTACAACCTAAGCTACCACCCGGGTGTCCTGAATTTACAGCGTGAACCATTCTTAAAATGTCTCTTCTGATCTGCGTAGTAAGAGATTTTAACTCTTCAATACTTTTACTCATTATATCTGATTTATTTGCACGCGAATTTACAATTTTTTACCGGCTTATGGAAATGCAAAAATCCGGATATCAAAACCCGGATTTTAAATTATTTGAATATTTTCCTTCTTTTAGCAGCCTTCGTTGATGTAAACTGTAATTTCAGTAACAATATTATTAACAAATTTAAAGGTAAGTTGTGTTCCTGCATCATAATCTTCAATATTAAAGTATCCTGCATCTTTAACACGTTTACCATTATCATCAACTTCCGGGCGAACACTGAATATAGGATAGTTCCTGTAAGCATTGATAAGTTCATCTCTGGTACTTCCAACACCCATTCCGCTTTTTGTTTTAAACTTTTTGCTGGTAGTTGACATTCCTGTAATAGTAACAGCATCAGGTTTTGCTTCACCTCCATACCCCTGAAAAACTTCAATATTAATCAGCTCGCCATTGTATTTTACCCCGTTCTTCTGCTGTCCATCAGAAATTTTGATCTTAGTACCTGCAATTTTTTCTGCTTCACTTTTTTCCATGAAGATCTTGTAAGGACCAATCCTTAAAGTAGATACTTCAAAATTCTCCTGAGCACTCATACATCCGAATGCCAGTACGAAAATGAAGAGTGAAATAATTTTTTTCATAGCTAATAAAATATATTTTTTGAATTTTTATTTTTTTTCCAATGTTTTATTGATAGCCTTTTTAATCAAAGGTTCCATAATAGCATATCCTGTAGGAACCGGATGAATGCCATCTTTTGACAGCCCCTCACGCATTCCGCCTTTTGCATCCCGCATTGCAGTATTATAATCTACAAATATGAGTTTATTGTTGCTTGCATACTGCTTTAATCTGATATTCAGGGTATCTACTTTTTGGGAAACGTCCGTTATTTCTTTACGCCACGGGAATACTGCTGCAGGTAATACGGAAGTAATAATTACTTTAATTCCGTTGTTTTGAGCAATATCAACCATAGCTTTAATATTATTAAAAGTAAAATCAGGATCATAAATGCCTGTATTCTGAGCTATATCATTGATTCCTGCATTTATGATTACCAGTTTTGGGTGTAAAGCAACAACATCATTCTGAAAACGAAGTAACATCTGTGATGTCGTTTGTCCACTGATTCCTCTGCCTGCATAATTATTTTCAGAGAAAAACTCCGGATGACTCTTTACCCATGCTTCTGTAATGGAATTACCCATAAAGACAACATCCAATTTTTTCTTTGAACTTAAAATGCTTGTGTTTTCATCCTTATACCTTGTAAGATTGGCAAAATCAATGGCACTTTGTGCGTGAACAAATATGCCGGAAAACAGACTAAAGGTTATAAAAATGAGTGCTTTCATCAATAAGATTTTTGATTACATTGATTAAACAACTCTCAAATGTTGTTTATTTTTTACCAGCCATAGTCCTATAAACGTCAGCAATCCATTCAGTATAATCAGTTCCACACCAATTCTGTAGTCTGTATAGGTTGTCACTAAATAGTTGATAATATAAGTAAATATCGGAGCAAGGATCGTTACCGTAAGAATAGAATACTTTTTTGAAATCTGAAACTTGGTGAAAATTCCAAAAGCAAAAAGTCCTAATAACGGTCCGTAAGTATATCCTGCAACTTCCATGATCAGATACACAATCGATTTATCATTCAATGCCTTGAAAACCATGATCAGGATAAAGAAAACTACAGTGAACGTTAAATGCACTTTCATACGAAGCTGTTTTTTCTCTTTTTCAGACTTTGTTTTATCTTCATTAAGGTTTAGTAAATCTACACAATAAGAACTTGTAACCGCTGTTAAAGCTCCATCAGCAGAAGGGAATAATGCCGAGATCAATCCAATGATGAAAATAACTGAAATTGTCATTGGGAAATATCCCTGAAGCGATAAAGCTGGGAAAAGGTCATCTCCCATGATATTTTTTATATTTCCTGAAGCGTCTTTAAAACCGAAAATATTACTTATCGGGTCAGTTCCTGTAGTTCCATATTCTGCACCATGCTGTATTGCAAAAAGGTAAAGTAATCCGCCTAAAAACAGGAAGGCAAGATTTACCAAAAGAAGTGTTCCTGCAAACGTAAGCATGTTTTTCTTTGAATTCTTAAGGTTATCCACAGAAATATTCTTCTGCATCATTTCCTGATCCAGCCCTGTCATGGCAATTGTAATGAAAATTCCGCCCAAAATGGTTTTAAGAAAAAAGGTCTTGGAATTCGGATCAAAATTGATAAAGTGAGTATAATTTTTCTGCTCTAAAATAGTATAAGCTTCACCAAAAGAAAGGTTAAGATTAGATAAAATATAAACGATGCAAGCCACCAGACTGATGATCATAAAAGATGTCTGTAATGTATCTGTGATCACAATGGTTTTTACACCTCCTTCAAAAGTATAAAGAAGAACCATCAGTAAAAGTACAAGAGAAGTAACCCAAAAAGGAACTCCCAAGCCTTCTAATAAGAATATCTGTAAAACATTTACAACAAGATATAATCTTGCTGTAGCGCCTATGGCTCTTGAAATAATAAAAAATATTGAGCCAATTTTATGAGCTTCCACGTTGAATCTTTTTCCCAAATACGTATAAATGGAAGTCAGGTTCATCTTATAATACAACGGAAGTAATATCGCTGCCACAATAAAATATCCGATGAAAAAGCCAATTACCATCATGTAATATTCAAAACCTCCGTAGATATATTCTGAACCGGTCATTTTTCCTACTGTTCCCGGAACCGAAATGAAAGTTACTCCGCTTAAACTGGTTCCTATCATCCCGAATGCCACAAGCCACCATTTACTTTTTTTATTACCAATAAAAAATGACTGGTTATCAGAATTTCGGCTGGTGAAATAAGAAATCACCAAAAGACCAATAAAGTAGATAAAAACGAATAGCAAAAGGATAGTTCCTGGATTCATGCTTAAATTTTAAATTTTAGCAAATATATAAAAAAGAACCATCGTGAATCGTGAATTTCGTTCAGAGTGGATTTTTATGCCGTTACTTTAGAAGGTTTGAAGATAGGAGAGAGAAGGGGGAAGTTATCAAGCTCATGAAAGCAATTATTCACTCTGTTTTCATCGTTTCTATTTTTTAATGATAACGAGTGGCAGGTCCACTTCATCAAATCGATTTAAAATTGATTCACTCTTAGCTCTCTTAAAATATAACAGTAAGCTAATTATAAATTTGCGTTTAAGAAAACAGTATGCAATCCAACCTTTGCTGAGTGACCCCCCTTGCGAACAATTTTATTCTCAATGTTTTCTTTTTTTATAGGACAGGATAACAATCCGCTTCATCAAATCGATTTTAAATCGATTCACTCTTAGCTCTCTTAAAATATAACAACAGGCTAATTACAACTTTGCGTTTAAAAAAACAGAATCTAACCTATTCTGAACAAAGCACCCTACGAACGATTTGTAAGAATTTAAATAAAGTCCTTGTGAATTTAGTATTAAAATAAAAAACCTCCCAGATTTACTCTGAAAGGTTTGTATTGTAAGGGTGGAAGCAGTAATTAATTTACCAAAACATCCTGCAATTCCTCACTCTTCTGAAAGCTGGCTTTAGCAAAAGGACAGAGAGGAATAATTTTCTTCCCGTTTTTTCTTGCAAAATCTACAGCAGCCAAAAGCATTTCCTTACCTACCCCTTTTCCGTTGTAGGCTTCTTCCACCTCCGTGTGGTCAATAATAAATCTTTCTTCTCCTGCCCAGGTGTACGTCATCATTCCTGCGCGTCTTCCATCTATGAAGGCTTCAAAACTTCCGTGTTTTTCGTCGTTGTTTTGTTTTACTTCGATCATATTTTATGAGAATTTAGTTAGTATTTCTATGTCGTTTGTTAATATTTTGTGTACAGGACAAGCATCTGCAATTGTGTGAAGTCTTTTCATCTGCTCGGTATCTAAAACTCCATCAAAAGTAATATCTCTTTTGAAAATTGCTCTCTTAGTTAATGGATAGTTTTCAAGTTCCACTTCCACATTGATGTTTTCTACATCCCATTCTTTTCTTTCGATGTACATTCTTAATGTAGCAGCTGTACAGCTTGCCAGAGAGGTAGCCAGAATTTCCATGGGGTTGAAACCTTTATTCTGTCCGCCTTTATCTATGGGTTCATCCGTAATGATCCTATTTTCACCAGCCGTTACTTCAGTATAGTATTTTGTTTTTCCTAAACTTGCTTTTACCGTTACTGCCATTATTTTTCTGTATTGAATTTATAACTTAATGCTCCTGATGGGCATTGATCTATTTGTCTTTTTAATTCTTCAGGTGTTGCATTTTCTGCTTTTATCCAGGGTCTTTCGCGTGGATTGTAGACTTTGGGAAGCATTTTTACACATACAGCTGAGTGGATACACTTATGAGGCTGCCAGATAACAGTAATGTCGCCGTTAATATATTCGTGTGTTTCCATATTAATTGTCTTTTAATGATTTTTCGATTCTTCTGTCCGGAATCAGCCATATGAGAGCCACGATATAATAAAAACCTATGGCAATATAAGGATAAAAAAATGAAGTAGCGATTCCCAGAACATAAAAAATAATAGATATATTCTCTTTAGATTTTGAATGTATAGCTTCTTTCAGCTTTGAACTTTCGCCTTCATGCCGGATAATGACATGCTCCAGAATAGTATAGGCAATGGCACAGAGGATGAGTATAATTCCATACATTGCAACAGGGTTTTCTGCAAATCCCGTCGTTCCGATCCATTCTGTAGCGATAGGCATTAAGGACAGCCAGAACAAAAGGTGAAGATTTGCCCAGAGAATTCCGCCATTTACCTTTCTTACCGTCTGAAACAAATGATGATGATTGTTCCAGTAGATTCCCACATAAATGAAGCTGAAAATATAAGCTAGAAATTTAGGGAGAAGAGGTTTGAGACTTGCCCAGCTGCCTCCCTCAGGCACTTTCAACTCAAGAACCATAATTGTGATAATGATGGCTAAAACTCCATCACTGAAAGCTTCCAGTCTTCCTTTAGTCATTGTTTTTTACAAGATTTTTAAAATTTTCGATCTTCGTTTTCAAATCATTAAGCATATCAGGATTGATTACTCCGCTTTCCAGGTCAAAATTTTCATAAAACTTCGGCAGCGAAAAAGTATCTTTCACATCCGCAGCAAATTGTGGAAAGAACGTTTTTGCTGTATTCATAACGTTTCCGCCACCATAACCTCCCGGAGATGTACTCATAAGGAGCATCGGTTTATTTTGGAATACTTTTACATTAATTCTGGATGCCCAATCGAAAATATTTTTAAAAGCCGCACTGTAAGACCTGTTATGCTCTGCAAGTGAACATATAATGACATCACATTCTTCGATAGCCTTTAAAAAACGATGAGCTTCATCGGGAAAACCTTTCTTTTCAAGATCTACGGAAAAAACGGGCATACTGAAATCATTAAGGTCAATGAGATTGATCTCGTCATTTGTAAAGTCTTTTAAAACAAACTTTACAAGCTCTCTGTTAATAGAAGTAGATGAAGTACTTCCTGCAAATGCTAATATTTTCATGGTTTTTATAGGCTGAATTACTTTCTGTTTAAAATTGCCTTTGGCAATGGAACATATTCCTGATCATCACCAGGAACCAATGGAAAAGCATCATGATTCTGATCATTCCAGTTCACTTTTGCCTGATCAATTAATTCTTTATCAGAATTTACAAAGTTCCAGAAGATAAAACGTTCTTCATCGAAAGGCTCTCCTCCGAAAAGATAAACCGTACCGTTTTCGCTCATATCAAATTCACAAAGCTTTGTATCTTTGGCAATCATCAGTTGTTTTGAACCATAAGAGTTTCCTTCAGTAGTTACCGTTCCTTCCAGAACATACATTGCCGCTTCACCATAAAGATCTTTTCCTATGCTGATTTTCTTAGCTTCTTTGGTTTTGATTTCAAGAAAGAATAACTTACTGTGTACGGGAACTGGAGATGTTCTTCCAAATGCTTCTCCGGCAATTAATTTATACTGAATTCCATCTTCTTCCCAAACAGGAATCTCACTTTCTTCGATATGATGGAAAGTAGGCTCAGACTGCTCAAGATGTTTAGGAAGACCTACCCAGATCTGAAATCCGTGAAGGCTTTTATCACTGTTTCTTAAATACTCTGGTGTTCTTTCAGAATGTACCACGCCTTTGCCGGCTGTCATCCAGTTTACGGCACCGGGTTTTATTTCAACGGCACTTCCAATGCTGTCTCTATGGAAAATAGATCCTTCCAGAAGATAAGTTAATGTAGATAAGCCGATATGCGGATGTGGCGGAACATCAAGGTTTTGATAATCCTTTAATTCTGAAGGTCCCATGTGATCTATAAACACAAAAGGTCCTACAGCTCTTTTTTCACGGAACGGAAGTAGTCTTCCAACGAGAAAATTTCCGATGTCTGCCGCTTTTTCCTCAATGATAAGTCCTATATTTGACATAATGGGGTGATGCTTTTAAAGTTTAATTAAATATAAAAATTACAGTTTGTCGTATCCATCAAATTTTTCATCAACGATACGTTTCCACTCAGGATGTTTTTTGATAAATGCAAAAACATAAGGACAAAATGGGAGAAGTTTTTTACCACTTTCTTCAATATAATGAAGTGTTTTTTCTACCACAGCTGCCGCGGCACCAGTTCCAGCCAGTTCAGGCTCTGCTTCAGTGTGAATCAAAGCAATCTGATGAGATGTCTCACGATAATCAATAAAAGCATAATGCCCGTTGTATTCTATTTCAAATCTTTTTTCTGCTTTTACAAGAGGTATATTTTCAAATTCTGGTTTCATAATTTTTCTGTATTAAAATGGAATAATCCTGTATGTTTATGAAGGTAAACCTTATAGGTTTCTGAAACCTATAAGGTTTGCCAACTATATTTATTTTATAAATTGATTTTCAAACTAACATTATATAAAGTTAGTAAAAAAGGAATAATCGGATATTAAGTTTAATTTAAATCCTTTTAATCTTCAAGATATCCGAATTTCCCGGTATTGAAATCTTCAAACGCCTGCATGATTTCCTCTCTGGAATTCATTACAAACGGTCCGTGAGGGAAAATAGGCTCATTGATCGGTTCTCCGCTGATGATTAATATAACTGCATCTTCTTTTGCCTCAATAGTGAATGTTTCACCTTCGTTTTTAAACAAAGCAAAATGATCGGGTTTAACATTTTCAGTCCCGTTTATAGTAATGCTTCCTTCAATAACCAATGCTGCGGTATTGAAATGAGCCGGAAAATTAAATTCTGCCTTTCCACCAGCTTTAAGCTTAGCATTCATCATGTGAAGAGGAGTGAAAGTGAACGCAGGACCTTTATGTCCATCGTATTCACCAGCAATCAATTCTACAAAACCATTTTCACCAAGATCTACTCTTTCCATTTGTGAGTTTTCAATTGCCTGGTACTTAGGATTGCTCATTTTATCTTTTGCAGGAAGATTTACCCAAAGCTGAACCATTTGAAAGATTCCGCCTTCTTTTGCCCATTTCGTTTCATGATATTCTTTGTGAAGAACTCCTTTTGCGGCAGTCATCCACTGTACGTCACCTTCTCCGATGATACCACCGCCTCCTGCACTGTCGTGGTGTTCTACCTTTCCGCTGTATGCTATTGTTACCGTTTCAAAACCTCTGTGCGGGTGAACCCCTACACCTCTTGGTCTGTCTGAACCATTGAAATGGAATTTTGAATTATAATCAAGCATAATAAACGGATCCATTCTTTTCATGTCTAATCCCGGTACACCTGGGATAAAATTATGGACTCTAAATCCATCACCTACAAAATGTGCAGGTCTTGGAGCTACTATGGTTTCTACTTTTTTAGTTGCCATCATATTGTTGATTTTATATACACAAAAATACCATACTTATGAAGGAAACACATTGATCTGTGGTAAGATCGTCAGAGCGCAAAAGGGTAAGGAAGAAACCTGGTGAAGGCTGTTTATCAATATTATTCTTCCTTAGACTTCATATTTTTTCCATCGGAAATGTGGAGTCTTCTAAAGACTAATCCCGATAAAATAGTTAATATCCCAACTGTAAGGAAAGTATATCGGAAGGCATTATGAGTTTCTCCTTTGATGAGGTCAGAATTTTCAAATATTTTTAAAACAATCAACCCGAATGCAATTCCAAATCCAATGGCAAGCTGCTGATTTACCGAGATTAAAGAATTACCGCTGCTGGTCTGGAAGTTTCGCAGATCAGCGATGGAAATGGTATTCATAGAGGTGAATTGTATGGAATTGAAGAATCCCAAAACCGCAATAATCGGGATAAACCAATATAATGATGTATGAATATCGGGAATCGCAAGCATGCAGATCAATGTTCCTATAATAAAGGTATTGACCATTAAGGTCTGGCGGTATCCATATTTATCCAGAATTTTAATTACAGATGACTTACCGAATATAGCCGTTATAGCCATAGGAGCAATGATCCAGCCGGAAGTCACGGCAGACTGTTTATAAGCAATCTGAATCATCAGTGGAAGCAATAACGGAACAGAGCTGATCCCTAATCGTGTCGCAAGGTTTCCTACAATTCCTACACGGAAAGTTCTTACCTGAAACAGATTTAAAGGAAAAATAGGATGTCCTTCTTTTTTTGCATGTTTATAGTAATAATAAAGAAACAGGAATCCAAGGATGAATACAATGAGAACCGGTGTTATATTCTGCATGTCTCCGAAAAGTTCTAAGGAAACGGAGAGTAGGAGAGAGGCTGCTGCAAAGATTAAAAACCCTTTAAAGTCAAAATCTACATCATCAGATTTATAATCAGGCATGAATTTTAATCCTAAAATAATTCCTAAAAACCCAATAGGAATATTGATCAGGAATATCCAGTGCCATGACAGATAATCCACCATATAACCACCTACTAACGGACCTAAAACCGGACCAATAAGAGCGGGGATAATAGCAAAGTTCATAGCTTTCAGTAATTCACTTTTGTCAAAGGTTTTAATAAGTGCCAGCTTTCCAACCGGGGTCATCAAACTTCCTCCCACACCCTGAATAACCCTTGATATTACTAAATGAGTAAGGTTTTGCGATAAAGAACAAAATAGAGAACCCAGGCTGAACAATATTAATGAGAAAATAAACACTTTTTTAGTCCCGAACCTATCCGCAAGAAATCCACTCGCCGGCATGAAAACGGCTAATGTAAGAACATAGCTGATGATAGCGTTCTGCATATTCAGGGGAGATTCATTCAGATCCTTTGCAATGGAGGGAAGTGAAGTATTAAGAATGGTAGAATCCAGCATTTGCATAAAAATAGCAGTCGCCAGAATCAGAGGGAGAATTTTCTTTATTGAGTTTTGTTGAGGAGTTGTTTCTGTCATTTTCTATAGGCTGAAATATTTAAAAATTTCCAGACTTATTTAATTTGAAGAAATGCTTACTTTAAGCGATTCGATTCTTAGATAAAGAAATCCATATAAAATTAAAAAAGTCCTGCGAAATATCACAGGACTTTTTGATTTATTTTCTAGGTTTTTCTACTCCTTTCCATTCGTCACCGGCTTTTCTATACTGGCTTAAAGTGAAATTTTTGAAATCCTTTGTTTTATATTCTATATTATCGGTATTCTGCTCGAAAGGCATGATGTAATAATATTCGATGTCTGTTTTATCAGATTTGTTTCCTTTTTTTACAGATGGAACATATTTGGAAAACTTATAGTTAGGAAGATATTGCTTTAATCTTGTATAGAATGCTTTATCATCTTTTTCACTAGGAATAATATCAACAATGTTTAAGTCGTCCTTTTTCTTGTCAATCCAAAGATAATATGTTTTTTCTTCTCCTATATTTCTATTGAAAGAATTGAAAGCAAATAACTCTTTCGGAACCAATTCTTTGATTTTTTCAGGATCTACCTTTGTATAGTATTGTCCCTTTGAAGGGTCAACATAAGTTTCAAGGTTATACATCAAAACTGAGTTATTTTCAAACTTTTTGTTTTTAAAATATTGATTTAAAGATAATTCTGCAGTTGCTCTAAGCTCTTTTCCTCTGCTGTCTAATTTCTTTGTTGGATTTTGAGGATTCACATATTTTACAAATTCATACAGAACTATAGGTTTAATGTCCTTAAGGTGAGGATACGTTTTAAGTTGTTCAGCTTTTACCAACCAGTAGAATTGTTGGTAGTAGTCGTCCTTATCAGCGTCTTTCACAGTTTTATAAGCCAAAGCAAGCTTTTTTGAGTTCAGGTATTTGCCATATTTTCCCTGTCCAAAAGCAAAACTAATGGATAATAAGGCAAATAAAACAGTAAGGTTTCTTCTCATTTTTTTATAATTGATATTTTCGATTTCCAAATATAATTATTTATTAGATATTATTTTTGATTGTCAGTTAAATTATGCCATATTGTTATTGTTATTTCAAAAAATAATCCCGTATTACTACAGGATTAATAAATTATTGTGAAAAAAGAGTGGGAAGGGTGTAATTTAATAATGATAATTGTCAATAGTTAATTTTGCTTCGCAAGTGAATCGTGAATACCTTAAGTATTATGATATTTTAAGCCTTTAATATTCAATCTAATCCTAAAACCCTCTCACTCTCAAGCTCAATTAATACGAAGTTTCATGCACTTTCACTGCTCTTCCGCTAGGATCATTCATTTTTTTGAAAGCTTCATCCCATTCCAAAGCGATAGGAGTGGAACATGCTACCGATGGAACCGATGGAACCGTTGCTGCTGCAGTCTCACTTGGGAAATGCTCTTCAAAAATCGTTCTGTATCTGTATTCTTCTTTATTTTGAGGAGTGTTTAGCGGAAATCTGAACCTTGCGTTAGCCATCATTTCATCCGTAACCTCTTTCTCTGCAACTTCTTTTAAAGTATCGATCCATGAGTAACCTACACCATCCGAAAACTGTTCTTTCTGTCTCCATACGATGGAGTCTGGCAGAAGATCCTCAAAAGCTTTTCTTAATACCCATTTTTCAATTTTCCCTTCAGAAGCATTGATCATCTTATCTTTCGGGTTAATCGTCATTGCGATATCCATAAATTCTTTGTCCAGGAAAGGAACTCTTCCCTCGATTCCCCAGCTCATCAATGCTTTGTTGGCTCTTAAACAATCGTAAAGGTGAAGTTTTCCAAGTTTCCTTACAGTTTCATCATGGAATTCTTTGGCATTAGGTGCTTTGTGGAAATATAAATATCCTCCGAACAATTCATCTGAACCTTCTCCTGAAAGAACCATTTTTATTCCCATGGATTTGATTACTCTAGCCAAAAGATACATTGGAGTAGATGCCCTGATCGTTGTAACATCGTATGTTTCCAAGTGATAAATTACATCACGTACAGCATCCAGCCCTTCCTGAACTGTAAAGTTTACTTCATGGTGTACGGATCCTATATGTTCTGCTGCTTTTTGTGCTGCAGCCAAGTCTGGTGATCCCACAAGACCTACAGCAAAACTGTGAAGTCTTGGATACCATGCTTCCTGAGTATCACCGCTTTCAATTCTCTGTCTGGCAAACTTTGCCGTGATAGCTGAAATAACAGAAGAATCCAGTCCTCCGGAAAGTAAAACTCCATATGGTACATCACTCATCAATTGTCTGTGAACAGCATCTTCAAGTCCTTTTCTTAAAGCAGCAATATCAGTTTGGTTTTCTTTTACATGATCAAAACTATCCCATTCTCTTGTATACCATTGTTGAAGTTCACTCCCATCTTTGCTGTAAACAAGATGTCCTGGTAAAAAGGTTTCAATTGTCTTGCATACTCCCTCCAGTGCTTTTAATTCAGAGGCTACGTAATAGTTTCCGTTTTTATCCCAACCTTGATAAAGAGGGCAGATTCCCATATGATCTCTGGCAATCAAGTATACATCGTTTTCAGTATCATATAATGAGAATGCGAAAATACCGTTCAGCTTTTCAACAAAGTCTTTTCCGTATTTTTGGTAAAGTGCAAGAATTACTTCACAGTCAGATTGAGTCTGGAATTCATAATCAGGAAATTCTTCTTTTAATTCTCTATGGTTGTAGATTTCACCGTTTACGGCTAATACAATTTTTCCATCTTTTGTAAATAAGGGTTGTTTTCCAGAAGTAGGATCTACGATAGCTAATCTTTCATGAGAAAAAACTACTTTTTCGTCCTGAAAAACTCCGCTCCAATCCGGTCCTCTGTGACGGATTTTTTTTGACATTTCCAAAACCTGAGGTCTTAATATATCGGTTTTCTGTTTGGCGTCAAATAGACATACAATTCCACACATATTTTATTATTTATTTATGAAACAAAAGTATAAGGGATGTTTATAAATAACAATGAAAATTTTTAATAAGTTAATAATTTTAATCAATTAATTTAAAATAAAGAAAATTATTAACTATTTGCGAAGATTAATATGTTTTTGATTAATTTTTTTCGTTAGCCAAAAAGCATGATAATTCCCATACGAAATAAAAATGACATATTTATTAATATATGGTAATTTATTATATGAATTTTAGCCCTTACTTTGTGGCTCGAAATAATTTTTTTTCATCATTTGTGTTTTTACCTTCTTGCAATTCTCATGCAAGAAGGTTTTGTTTTTATTGGGTTCCTAATAAAACTCCAGAAACATTCCATGAGCTGAAACTTGTTCCTTCTGTAGGTCCTTGCGGAATTTTTATTTGCACCGTATGTTTTCCTGCTTTCAAGTCACCCAAAGGAATAAAGTTGGGATTAGTCACTGTTCCCGGGCACCAGTTTGATCTGCTGAGGTCGGAAGAAGAAAGCCCATCCTGAAAATTTCCTGAAGCCGGATTATATAAACGATAAGAGCCACAGTCTGTTCTCCACGGTATAAAAGAGAATACAGACTTACCATCTACAAAAATAGAATTGGTCTTAGGAACAAATTCATCACCATTTTCCCAACCTCCATGTCCGGTTGTCGTATATCTTAATTGGGCATTTTTTAAATCTTTATCTAAAATAAAGTCTACAAGAAGCCCTTTGTCTTGATTGAACATGGTTGAATAATCCTGTCCAGCCATTTCCATAATATTTAAAGTGTTGAATAATGGTATGGAAACATTGTTTTTATGAACTGTCTGGTCACTTTTATGGATGGTGATTTCCAGACTCACTGTATGTCCGCCTTTATCATAATTACCGATAAATGCACCTACCCACAGTTCTTTATTGGAAAGAGAAGGCTTTAATTCTGTAATATCTTGCCGGAAAGGGCTTATTGTCTGCCAGTTTTTATCTTTAAGTTGAATATGATTGAACTTCTGAATTCCAAATGCAGTAAAGAACCTCATCATTTCCATTGCCGGAGCATAATTTTCTGTAGCTGTTACGCCATAATACTGTTTTCCGTTTCCGTTTTCAAACACAGGAAGTGTCTTTGCTCCCTTTTCCAATCCGTCAAAAAAAGATTTTTCTTTATCCTGAGGAATAAAAAATACAGTTCCGGTTCTGTCATAAGCATCACCATTGGATTGCTGTTTCAGTTCTACAAAAATATTCTCACCTTCTGTTATAGCCGGAAACTTAATCTTTTTAAGAATAATAGTTCCTTTGGCATATCTTTTTATCTGATCATCGGATTTTGAAGCATCAGAAAAATTAATCGTTTCGTGATCAAAAACTTTTAACGTTGTAAATCGGCTTTTCCACAAAAGGTCTTTATAACTTAATGGATCTACCGACTGAACAGAGCCTTTGATCAGGTTTTCAATGCCAGTATTTTTAATTTTCTTGATTGAGCTAGCAGTAACTAAAGAGTTTTTATTTCTTTCAACTTCTAAAACCAACCCTAAATTCTGCCCTAAAACAGAGGGTCCTCCCTGAAGTTTCAAGTCATTGGTATACCAAATTTCAATAGTATTTGAATTTACTTTTGTAACTGCTTTTTTACAGGTATAACCCAAAATTTTCTTAGTTTCATTGGTGAACTCAAAGTTTTGTTTTCCTACCGATTCAGAATCAGAGCTGGAAATGATTTCACCAGGTTTTAAAAATGCATAAGAAACAATCGTATTGGATGGTTTTTCCACTTTCGTAATTTCAAAAGGGAAAGAACTTTTTTGTTCTTTGATGGTACTGGTAAGGATGAAATTCTCTTTTTCACCTGCCCATATAATAGTGGAAGGCTGATCAGATACTGTTTTTCCGTTGTAAGAACTTCTGTATTGAATTTCATAGGTCTGTGCAGAAAACAGACATACAGAGAAAATGAATATTATATTGAATACAATTCTTTTATACATATCGGATAAGTTTACCATAGAGTTATTTAATTTTATAAACTAACTGTACAGCTCAAAACGGGGTTTAATCTATAGAGTTAGTAGAGAATGGGTAGAAAATGTTACACTTTATTTTAAAAAATTAACAGTACAAAACGAAAAAACTACCCGTTAGAGTAGTTTTTATATTGTATTTTATGAAAGATTATGATACTCTTTCAATCAATGCCATGTAGAATCCGTCGTATCCTTCACTAGGCATAACTTTCTCATCTTTAATCATTTTGAATCCAGGATTGTTCTTGATAAATTCCTCAACTTGTAAATTGTTTTCAGACGGAAGAATAGAACATGTTGCGTACACCATTTTTCCTCCTTTTTTCACCATTTTTGAATAGTCCTGAAGGATTTGTTGCTGTTCTTTCTTAATTCTGTCAATGAAATCCTGATCAATTTTCCATTTGCTGTCCGGGTTTCTTTTTAAAACTCCAAGTCCTGAACATGGTGCATCGATCAATAATCTGTCTGCTTTTTCATGAAGACGCTTGATCACTTTGTTGTCAGCAATCATACGAGTTTCAATATTGTGAGCTCCGGCTCTTTTTGCACGACGCTTCAACTCGGCAAGTTTCCATTCGAAAATATCTAAAGCAATAATCTGTCCTTTGTTTTTCATCAATGCAGCCAGGTGAAGGGTTTTTCCACCAGCACCGGCACATGCATCTATAACTCTTTGTCCTTCTTTTACATCAAGGAAGTACCCGATTTTTTGAGAAGAAGCATCCTGAACTTCAAATAATCCTTCTTTGAAAGCTGTGGTAAGGAAAACATTCTTTTTTTCCTCAAGCTGTACTGCATCCGGATAATTTTTGATAGAGAAGGATACCACTCCTTCATCTGAAAGATCAGAAATAAGTTCTTTTGTAGTTGTTTTCAGAGAGTTTGTTCTTAAAACTGTAGGCGCTTGCTCATTTAAAGCAATCATTTCTCTTTCCCAATTTGCTCCAAGCTCTTTTTCAAGAGTTTCTGCTAACCAGTCCGGAATAGAGTGCTCTATTGCTTTTGTAGGAACCGTGTTCTTTTTAAGTTTGGTAAGAATGTCTGCAATCTTGATTCCATCAAATTCTTCAAACTTTTTATAATTGGTCTTGCTCCAAAGAAGGTAAGCAATGATAAGTTTATAGATGTTGTTAGGTTTTACCCCTTCGCCCATATAATATTCAAGGCGTTTTTTCCAACGGATAATATTGTAGAAGATCTCAGAAACAACGGCTCTGTCCTGGCTTCCCCATTTTCTGTTTGCCTTTAAAAGTCTTTCAATAACTTTATCGGCATATTTGTTTTTCTCAAAAAATGTTTCTTGTAAGGCATCGTGAATTCCGATAGCCAGGTTTCTGTGAATAAGTTCCATAAATTTGCTTCGCTGTTTGAATCTGCAAAAATACGAATTTAAGTTGAGAGTTGAGGATTGAGTTGCAAGAGTTTGAGGATGAGTGGGTTTTGGAGTAGTGGAGTAGAGAGTTTTAGGGTAAATAGTCAGTTTGGGATATTTATGAATTTTTATATCACATACATTTAACGTGGAGCTCGCTAAGAATTTTTTAATATTCTGTGTATTAAATAGATCATTATGGCGTCCTATTCAGCAATGAAACAGTTGATTTTTTAAATAATAAAAAAAATGTGCAGAATTTTGAAGGTTCCTGTACTTTTTTTTCAGGTATGAATATTCTTAAATTCTTGTTTAAATTAAATAGTTTGGGCAAATATAATATATACGGTTAATAATATGTTTGTTTTCTTTGCATTTAACTTATCTAAGATATCGTAATTCTCTTATTAGTGATTAGTATTGGGGTGATATATTGTAGCTTAATATCTATTATTGTGACCTTTATATCTTGACTTCAACCTTTAAAAAGCCCTACCTTTGCAAAAAATTAAAATATGAGTGATACAATACTTTGTCCGAAATGTAGCTCCGAGTTTACCTATCCGAGCGATAATATGATGGTATGTTCTCAATGTTTCTACGAATGGAACCCTGAGGAAGCAGCCGCTGAATCGGCAAATGAAGGTAAAATATTGGACTCTAACGGAAATGAACTTCAGGATGGTGATTCTGTAGTTGTAGTGAAAGATCTTCCTGTGAAAGGAGCTCCAAAACCAGTGAAAGCAGGAACTAAAGTGAAAAATATCCGTTTAAGACCAGGAAGTGATCACAATATCGATTGTAAAATAGATGGTTTCGGTGCAATGGCTTTAAAGTCGGAATTTGTAAAGAAAGCATAAAAAAAGGAAAAAATTGGACAGTGTAATCTTTCAATAGACCTAATTGCAAGATTGCTAATGTCCGTCTATAAGGCAGAAAGAGAATTAACCAAAAATTTCCTTATGCTGTGTGAATACAAATGTAAGAAAAAGTTTAATAACTGATTCTTGCATTTGTATTTTTTTACATATAAGTACGAGTGAACGTGTAAGTTATGTTTGGGGTGGTGAGAGAGTGAAACGGTGAAAAAGCCAATTAATCTTACTTGCTTTTACAGTTTTTTTACTCTTTTGATTTTCTATATAAACGAAATATTTACTATTCCTGATATTTTTTCATCAGTATAAATTACAAGTTCTTTTCCTTTTGCTCTGATCTTATTCCAGTAGTAATTTCCTGCAAATCTGCTTTCGAGTACTTCGGATTCTATTCCGTTTTCTGAAATTTTTACTTCTTTTGGATAATAGGAAAATTTTGAAAGTTGGAAGTCTGCAACTTCTGTTTCGTTGAAAATATTTACTTCTCCGAATAATTTGGCAACGTAGGAATTGTAAGGATTTCGATAAGTTTCTTCCGGACTGTCATTCTGAATTAATCTTCCGTTCTGAAGAATCACGATCTGATCCAGCCACGGCATTATATCCTGGATCTCATGAGTGGAAATAACCAACGATATCTGATGTTCCTTTACATATCTGAAAAGTCTTTCCCTGAGCTCTATTTTTCTTGGAAAATCAAGGTTACTGAAAGGTTCATCTAAAATAAGCAGTTTTGGTAAAACAGAAAGTGCTCTTGCAATAGCTACTCTTTGCTGCTGTCCTCCGCTCAGGTATTTGGGAAGGATGTCTGCAAACTCCTGAAGCCCTACAACCTCCAGAAGATCCATAACGGTTTCTCTTTTCTTTTTTAAATTGATATTCGAAATAAATTTGCCCACATTTTCTGCAACGGTAGCATAAGGCATAAGATCAAAATTCTGTGCTACAAACTTCATTTCTGCTTCTCCGGGAACAATATTTCCTTTAGGACCAAGCAGTCTGATCCCATCAAAAATAATATCTCCGCTTTCCCAATCAAGCAGCCCGTATATTAAGCTAAGAAGGGTAGATTTTCCACATCCGCTTTCTCCGGCAAGAGCAATGATTTTATTGGCTTCAAATCTTAAATTAAGGTTCTGAAACAATGGTTTGTCTTTGGTGTGAGAGAAAAATAAATTGTTTATTTCTAATAGCATATTACAAATGTAAGGTTTTTATGAAAAAATAATTTTTTTTATTATATTAGCGGAAGTAATAAAAATAAATCAAAAATGAGAAAAAAACTGTTTTCACTAGCAATTCCTGCTTTATTGGTGACTGCTGTAATGGTTTCTTGTAAAAAAGATAAACCGCTTACCAGTGAAAGTAATGAGGTGACAACTACCAAAAATGGTAGCCAGTACACTTTGGATACGCTAAACAGTAAGGTTGAATGGAAGGGATACAAAGTATTTAAATCTGAAAATACGAGCCATTTTGGAACGATTAAGTTTGAAAGTGGAGATGTAACCGTGAAGGATGGGAAACTGGAAAGTGGTAAATTCGTTGCTGATATGAATTCCCTTACTTCTGTAGACTTGAAAGACAGTCCTGAAGATATGGGGAAATTAAATGGTCACCTTAAAAGCGGTGATTTCTTTGAAGTAGAAAAATTCCCAACAGCTTCTTATGAAATCACAAAGGTTACTCCTGCTACGGAAGGTGATTATAATACTCTTTTAGATGGTAATTTAACAATCAAGGGAATTACAAAGCCAGTTCAGTTTAAAGCTAATATTTCTGTGAAAGAAGGAGAGGTAAGTGTAGCTACTGAGCCGAAAGATATTAAAAGAGAAGAGTTTGGGGTGAAGTTCCAGGCTCCTGCTGAAAACGGAGTGATTAAAGACGAGGTAACTCTTCAGATCAACGTTAAAGCTTTAGAAAAGAAATAATTTTTTTATTTAAGTGAAATAAGTGATTGAAGTCTGCCTCCAGAAAAAGGGGCAGATTTTTTTATGACGGACCTAATATTCAACTTAAAAGTCGTATTTTTGCAAAACATTTTGAAAGGGTAAAATAATGATAGAAAAGATAGAAGAACTACTGATCGAAGTAAACGGCTTCAATGCTACCTCTAAGGAAGAGATAGAAAACTTCCGTATCAAGTACAACGGTAAAAAAGGAGTTCTGAATGATTTTTTTGAAAAATTTAAAGAAGTTCCTAACGACCAGAAGAAAGAATTCGGACAGAAGATCAATACTTTAAAACAGGCAGTGGCTGTGAAACTGGAAGACTTAAAAAGTGCTTCTGCATCTTCTGTTGTGACAGAAAAAGAAGATCTTACAAGACCGGCTTTCCCATTGGATTTAGGATCAAGACATCCGATTAACCTGGTTAAAAACAGAATTATTGAAATCTTTAAATCAATTGGATTTGCTGTTGCAGACGGTCCGGAGATTGAAGATGACTGGCATAACTTTACCGCATTGAATCTTCCGGAATATCACCCGGCAAGAGATATGCAGGATACCTTCTTTATTGAACAGAATCCGGATATTCTTTTGAGAACGCATACTTCTTCTGTACAGACTCGTTTCATGGAAGAAAATCAGCCGCCTATCAGAATTTTATCTCCGGGAAGAGTATTCAGAAATGAAGCAATCTCTTCACGTTCTCACTGTATTTTCCATCAGATTGAAGGATTATATATTGATGAGAATGTAAGCTTTGCAGATTTAAAGCAAACGATCCAGTTCTTTACTACTGAGCTTTTCGGAAAATCTAAAATCAGAATGAGACCTTCTTACTTCCCGTTTACTGAGCCAAGTGCTGAGATCGATGTATATTGGGGATTAAACTCTGAAACTGACTACAGAATTACAAAAGGAACAGGTTGGTTAGAAATTATGGGTTGTGGAATGGTAGATCCGGCTGTATTGAAGAATGTAAATATTGATTCTGAGAAATATTCAGGATATGCATTCGGAATGGGGATCGAAAGAATTACAATGCTTCTTTACCAAATGAGTGACATCAGAATGTTCTTTGAAAATGACATCAGAACCTTGGAGCAATTCAAGACTTTATAAAAATCAAACCTCCGGAGCTCCGGAGGTTTTTGTTTTTAATTACTGACCTAAGAAACAAAACGCAATTAAAAACTGATCTTATTGAAAAATTTACACGTGTCTGTTTCTTATGTCTATACTTCGGTTCGAATCCGCTAGATACGGAATGAAGTATTGACATCACAGCTTTTTTGCTGCTTCTATTATAAAGACAACCGATACTCTTCATCTATTACATTCAGCATAAAAAAATGTCTGTAAAAACTACAGACATTATATTATTAAAAAAATTGTTTCTTTATTTGGTAAACTTTAAAGGATATTTTACGTTTTTATAACTATCAATACTAGCTTTGAGCGATCCAACTGCCAGTTCTGCTTTCAACAACATCGGAATATGATTGGCGTCATTGGAAACCCACATGGTAACTCCTTCTTTTTCTTTAAATACTCTTCCGCTTTTTACAGAAGGGATGATCTTTAAGCAATTGATCGTGCCAAATTTCGTCTTCAGATTTTCGGTTCCTGCTACTTTCAGCTGAAATGGAAACATTTCATCGTCTATCCATACATTCATATTAATGATGGTTCCTACTTTTAATTCGTCAGGGCTTTTGCTTCGAAGATAATAAAAGCATGAAAGCATATCCTGCACACCTTTTACAGATTTTATGACTTTGGAGCCATTTGCCGGTGTTTTTTTATCCGTTAAAATCAGGGTATTGTTATCATGGTTGAAGGCTGTTTCAAGATGCTGACGATAGCTGCCTTCACGTACATTTCGGACGTAGAAGCTTGGTAAGCCGGTAGCCGTATCAATGAAACTTTCATACAGATCTTCTACTTTGAAGAATGCTTTTACAGCGCCGGTAGTTTCCCCGGTCCCTTTTACATATAAATGAGGTGTTCCTTTATAAGTTGTTTTTTTGGTGGTAAGATTGGCTGTTCCGGCATTTAAGAATCCATAGTGAATTCTAAGGGTGATCGATTCCCCGTCTGCAACGTTATCAATCTGTGCCGAGCCTAGAAAAAATACAAAGATTGCTAAAAGGTTTAAAATTTTCTTCATAATATGTCATTTACAAATACATTGCCAAATTTAAAATCTTAATTGATAGATATTTGACAAATCTCAGGTTTTTATTTAGAATCAATTAAATATGCTTCGCATTAAAATTAGTAAATTTGCAGCTACATGTATAATTAAATTATCTAAATTATGATAACCACTGATATATTGATCATAGGAGCAGGTCCTACAGGACTTTTTGCAGTTTTTGAAGCTGGTCTTTTAAAAATGAAGTGTCACATTATTGATGCGCTTCCACAGCCAGGAGGGCAATTGGCAGAACTTTATCCTAAGAAACCTATTTTCGATATTCCGGGGTATCCTTCAGTGAATGCTGGAGAATTGGTGGATAATTTGATGGAGCAGATCAAGCAGTTTCAACCTGGGTTTACATTAGGAGAAACAGCTATTTCTTATACAAAGGTTGATGATGAATGGTTTGAGGTAGTAACGAACAAAGGAACGGTTCACAGATGTAAGGCTATTGCTATTGCAGGAGGATTAGGGACTTTTGAGCCTAGAAAACCTACTTTCGAGAATGTAGCTGATTATGAAGAAAAAGGGCTTGAGTATTTCGTTAAAGAGCCTGAGCATTTCAGAAATAAAAAAGTGGTAATTGCCGGAGGTGGAGATTCTGCTTTAGATTGGAGTATTTTCCTTTCAAACGTAGCAAGTGAGGTTACTTTGATTCACAGAAGAAATGAATTCAGGGGAGCTCTGGATTCTGTAGAAAAAGTACAGGATCTTAAAAACCAGGGGAAAATTAAATTAATTACTCCTGCAGAAGTTACAGGTATCAGAGGTGACGGAAAAGTAGAGGCAATTACGGTACAGAAAGATGGTGAGGATGCTTTTGAAATCGAAACAGATTATTTCATTCCATTATTCGGATTGACGCCTAAGTTGGGTGAGATCGGAAACTGGGGATTAAATATTGAAAAGAATGCGATTGTTGTAAACAATGCTCTTGATTATCAGACAAATATTGATGGTATTTATGCTATCGGAGATATCAATACTTATCCAGGGAAATTGAAGTTGATTCTTTGTGGTTTCCACGAGGCAACATTAATGTGTCAAAGTGTTTATAACAGACTAAATCCTGGTAAGAAATTCGTATTGAAATATACAACGGTGAGTGGAGTAGACGGATTTGACGGAAGCCGTAAGGAAGCAGAGAAGGCGGTTGTGAAAAAAATTGACTAATTTTGCAGAATTATGTCAGATATTAATATTAAAATCACCGACAGAGAAGGGGTGACCCACGATGTCGTAGCTCCTACGGATATGTCCATGAACTTAATGGAGATTATCCGTTCCTATGAACTAGCAGAAGAAGGTACTATTGGTGTATGCGGCGGAATGGCAATGTGTGCTTCATGCCAGGTTTATGTAATTAATGATCCTGGATTGGAACCAATGGGAGATGAAGAAGATGCAATGCTTGCTGAAGCTTTCCATGTGAAAGATAACAGCCGATTAGGTTGTCAGCTGCATATTGCAGATGCTATGGAAGGGCTTGAAGTGGAGATTGCTCCTTATCCTTAGAAAATATTTTTTAATCTTAATAAGAAACCCGTTCGAGCTTTTCGGACGGGTTTTGTTTTTTCGTGTCTAATAGGAACTAAGGGTATTTTATGACATCAGCCAATTCTATCGGGTTGTTATTAGTCTTGATGCTTTCTTGTTCTTCTTTAGTCAGCTGGTTATAATTAGGCTCAAATTCTTTACCGTTTTCATCCAGCCATTTTACTTTTAAGCCTCCAGCCTGCGCTTTAATTTCTCTGTAAGGATCGTTATAATGATCTAACAATGCCTTATTAAGCTGCTTTTTAGTAATGAGCAAAGGTTTTACATGAAGATAATCAATATCTGTGTCTGTATCTTTCTTTATTCCTGTAAAGCTGAAAGAATAATCTCTTTTTTTATCCTTCATATCAATAATCAGCCCTGGTAAACCGTTAAAAATGTATGGACCATCCTGAATGGCAACATCAGTAGTAAACCATGCCTCCCAGTCTCTTTTGGAGTAATTTAGGGTGGCTTTCTGGCAATTATAATTGTTGATTTTCTTTGTTTCTGCGCTTATTTTCCAGTCGAATTTCGGGTTGTCTTCGGAAATTTCATAAAGATCCAGTAACTGTTTATTAAACTTTAATTGTTTCTTCGTTTTCTTATCTTTTATGAGCATAAAGCCGTAGTCATGTTTTGCAGTTCCTCTGATACCTGCTTTTTTATTAGCTATGAATAAGGAATCACTATTGAACTGCTCCAATGAGTAGAACTTGGATTTGTCTTTATTCACCAACAAAACCATTTCTTTTTTTCTCAGTTGGGTTGCCAAAGAATCAGTTCTGTAGTTCATATCATAAGAAACTTTGTAATTCTGAGCTTTTGAGAAGTTGAATAGTAAAAATATAAAGATAGAACTTAGTTTAAAGAAGTTATTCCATTTCATAATATCATAGTTTAGTGATGAAATTTTATTCGTTGGTTTTAAGGTTTTCCGAGATGAATTCCCAATCGTATTTAGAAATCGTTTTGCTTGCTGCTAACGTAATTTTATTGCCGTTAATAAGAGTGTCTTTAATCAAATACTGATCTTTGTACTTAGTTTTATCCGTGTTGTCATTGAGCAGAATATAATATTCATATGGCGGATGATATGTTTTTGCATATAGAAGTATATTTTTGAAAGGAATTTTTTCAGTCTTAAGGTTTTTTATTTCCTGCTGGTTTTTCGAAAATTTAAAATCTCCGAATGTGGAGGAAGCTATTTTAGCGCTGTCGTTTTTATAGAGAAGGTATTCTTGGCTTTCATCAAATTGATTGTATTTGGCAAGGCGAGAAAAGTGATTTGAAGTACAATTCGTAGATAAAATAAGTATTAAAACGAGATAAATAGAAATAGTTTTTTTCATGGTTATCAAGGGCATTAGTTTTTGTTGGATAAAATTGGAGATATGATCTTGGAAGATATACGTGCTTTTTGATGTTGTAAATTACTAAATAAATTTTTATTAGATGTTTTAATTGATGTTCATTCATTATTTATAATTGGATATTCTCAGGGGACTATGAAGGATTGATTATAAACAAAAAGAAGCACTACTTCTAATGCCTCTTTTTTATGAATTAAATTTCTTCTTTTGAAATCCATTTTCCAACGGTAGGAGCCTGGTAATTTCTCATTTTCTCAAGCAGATCATCTATATTGTCACTGATGAGAAGCATATCACGATTTACAGACTTCAAAAATCCTTTATCAACCATATTCTGAATAAGATTGATCAGGTCATTGTAAAATCCATCAATATTTAAAATCCCGATTGGCTTTTTATGAAGCCCGAGTTGTGCCCAGGTAATCATTTCGAAGAATTCTTCCAATGTTCCATAACCTCCGGGAAGTACGATTACACCATCACAAAGCTCACTCATTTTGGTTTTTCTTTCGTGCATGGTTTCTACCAAAATCAGTTCAGTAAGGTTTTTATGAGCAATTTCTTTAGCTTGTAAAAAATGGGGAAGAACACCCGTCACTTTACCGTTTTCACTTAACGCTCCGTCTGCAATGGTTCCCATTAAGCCTGTTTGTGAACCTCCGTAAATTAATTGTATACTTTGTTTGGCTAGAGTTTTACCAAGCAGAAAAGCCTGTTCTTCATATATTTTATCTGTGCCAAAACTTGAACCACAGAATACGGTTATACTTTTCATATTTAAATGTTTTGGAATCATTAAGGTTTTTAAGTGATTAAGGAAAGTTAAGAAATATCTGAGAAATTTTTCAATTGCTTGTAGATTCTTAATACTCTTAATAACGTAAAAAAACTTAATGGTTGAAATAAAATTAAAATATCCAAAATCATAAGACTTTGGATATTTAGTATAATTATTTTAATGTTCTATTTCTGAGGAATATTTGCTAAAATATCTTTCAGGAAGCTCCAGAATTTCTGAGCAGATGGAATATTGGCTTTCTCATCAGGTGAGTGTGCTCCTCTGATTGTTGGTCCAAAGCTTACCATTTCCATTTCAGGATAATTAGCTCCGATGATACCACATTCTAAACCTGCGTGACAAGCTACTACGTGAGGTTTTTCATTGAACTTTTGAGTGTAAATCTTTTCCATGATCTGTACGATTTCAGAACCTGGTCTTGGTTTCCATCCTGGGTATGAACCACTGAATTCTACATTCATTCCAGCTAGTTCTGCAACAGATTTTAATTGCTCGGCAGTTGAATATTTAGAAGAATCTACAGAAGATCTTGTAAGATTTAAGATTTTAAGTTCACCTCCTTTTAACTCTACTCTTGCAACGTTATTAGATGCTTCCACAAGGTCTGCTACATCTGGGCTCATTCTGTAAACTCCGTTGTGAAGAGCTTTTAAAGTAAGGATCAATTTCTTGGAATCCTCTTCTGAAATAGCTTTTTCGGATGATGTAGAGTTTTCAATATTGATCTGAAGTCCTAGTTCTACCGTAGCAAATTCTTCAAGAATATCTTTTTTAAGATTTGTTGCTTCTTCAATGAATTCCTGAGCATTTCTTACAGCAATAATTGCAACACCTTCTCTTGGAATAGCGTTTCTTAATCCTCCGCCATCAATGGAGATTACTTCAAGATTCTGCTTAGCCAATCCGGTGTAAAGAAGTCTTCCTAAGATTATGTTTGCATTTCCGAAACCTTTATGGATATCCATTCCTGAGTGTCCACCCTGTAAACCTTTTACTTCAATTCTTACAACCTGTCCTTTCGGAGCTTCTACGGCGTAATTTTGAGTGATAGTTACGTCTACACCTCCTGCACAACCGATATCGATCTCATCATCTTCTTCAGTATCAAGATTTAATAAAATTTCTCCTGTAAGCTGTCCTGGTTTTAAACCAATAGCTCCTGTCATTCCTGTCTCTTCATCAATAGTAAATAAAGCTTCCAGAGCAGGGTGAGGAATATCGGAACTTTCAAGGATAGACATGATGGTAGCAACTCCTAAACCGTTATCAGCTCCAAGAGTTGTTCCTTTTGCCTTTACCCAATCACCATCAATTTCCATTTTAATTCCTTCTGTTTCAAAATCGAAATTAACATCATTGTTCTTCTGGCAAACCATATCCAGGTGTGATTGAAGCACGATGGATTTTCTGTTTTCCATTCCCGCCGTTGCAGGTTTTTTGATAATTACGTTTCCTACCTCATCTACAGTAGTTTCAAGTCCCAGGTCTTCACCAAATCCTTTGATGAAAGCAATTACTTTTTCTTCTTTTTTAGATGGTCTTGGAACAGCATTTAATTTGGAAAAGTTTTTCCAGATTATTTGCGGTTCTATATTAGATAATGCCATTGAAATTTATTTTTCTCAAATTTACGAAATAAAAAATGCTTCCGTGGGATACAGAAGCATTTTTTATTGATCGTTAAAAGGTGAAATGCTGAACCAGCATATTCTCTTTTATTAACATCCACATTCTCCGTAGATAGGTGTTGAAATCACAGAGCCATCCGGTTTTTCAATGGTAAGAGTACCTTCAAATAGTAAGGCTTCCTCACCTTTGATCTTTTTACCTTTTACAGAGATTTTATAATCATTACTTTCTATTTCCTTAGTCAGTTCATCTTCAACTTCCATATCACTTGAGGAAATAAGATTCATCGTCAGTCTTTTACCATCCAGTTTCATATATGCTGTTTTACCCGCATCATCTGCATAGATGTATTTCTCTGCTTCAAAATCAGTTTTATTTCTGGCAAAATAACATGAACATTCCTTTATTTCTTCAGGAAATGAAATGGTTTCAATCTGAATTTTTCCGGAAGGAATACTTGCTGTAGCAGAATCTTTAACGATGTTTAAAGAATCGGCAGGGGAAGACCCTGAAACTGTTTCTTTGTCCTTTTTACAGGCTACCAATAGAATTGCGGAAAAGAAAATGATTAGGTATTTCATTTGTATGTTGTTTTATTATTTTTTAGCCTCTTGCTCTCTCAAGAAGGGTCATCATTAATAAGGAAAGGATTACTAAACTTTCTTCCTCATCATCAATATCGATCAGTCTGTCAAGCTGGAATCTTCTTCCAAAGAATGAAGGCATTTTTTTCAGTTTAAAGTAAGCTTTACCATCAATACCGGTTACAGTATAAGACGGGTTAAGAAAATACCCTGTAAACATACCGATAATAGGAAGTTCACCTACGAAGCTATCCCAAAACCTTACCCATGCGCTGTCTTCCTGCACTTTGAACTTGGGTTGATCCTTAGCATCAAGAATGTCATAGCTCGCCTTCCAGATAGAACGCATTCCTTTTCTTGCTAATCTACCATAATTTTTATTGTCAACAATATCATTCAGAGAATAAGAAGCATTGAAATCGATCCATTTATTAGCTCTGATTCTAAAAAGTTCTTTAGATTTGGTTTCATCATTGAAAACAATCACATCCTCTTTTAATTTGAACATTTTCTGACGAACGTAAGCCACATAACTTCCATTCTTGTCAGTAATGTTAAAATCACTCGCTAATGTTGAGATTTTGAATTTGAAGTCCAGAGGATAATTTAAATTTTTAAGTACCATGTTAGTTTATTTTTCTCATATTTAAGCCGCAAATATAGTTGTTTTTTTAGAGTTATCCTGAATAAGAAGGGAATGAGTATTTAAAATATCAGAATGAGACATTGAGTGGACGAAAGTTAGATAACAGATGAAGGAAAATAGACATCGGATGCAGTAATAACCATTGGAATCTTAACATTCTAAATGTGAATATTGAATTGATAAGACTGTAATGAAATTGTCTCTAACTCTTTAAATATCCAAATTGACTAGCGAAGCGACTTGAAATAGATCATTTACTTTCCAACATTTTAAAGCTCAAAAACTCCACTTGGGAATAGATCATTTTCCTCAAATAATCCTTATTTTTGTGGCTATGGATTACCCAAGTAAAGTTTTGGCAAAGGCAGTTGATGAGATTGCGGGATTACCAGGAATCGGAAGGAAGACCGCTTTGAGATTAGCATTGCATTTATTGAAACAGCCTAGTTCAAGAGCAGTGAGTCTTGGAAACTCTCTGATTAATCTTGTTAACGAGATAAAATACTGCAAAGAATGTCATAATTTTTCTGATTTTGACATCTGCGAGATCTGCAGCAACGAAAAAAGGAACGGTGAGCTGATCTGTATTGTAGAAGATGTTCGGGACGTTATTGCTATTGAAAATACAGGGAAATATACAGGGAAATATTTGATTCTCGGCGGAAAAATTTCTCCAATGGAAGGAGTAGGACCCAGTCAGTTGAATATTCCAAGTATTGAAAGAAAACTAAACGAAGGCAAAGTGAAAGAATTTATTTTTGCTTTGAGTGCCACGATGGAGGGAGATACAACAGCCTATTACATTTACAAGAAATTTAAAAATTCCAGTGTGAACTTTTCAAGTATTGCAAGAGGAATTTCTGTGGGGGATGAGTTGGAATATGCTGATGAAATTTCACTCGGAAGATCCATTATTAATAGATTACCGTACAACGAAAAGGATTAATATGAAGCTGTCTGTTATTATTGTCAACTTTAACGTTACCCAATTACTCAGAAACTGTCTTTTATCTCTTCAGAACTATATAAAAGATGTGGATTATGAAGTGATTGTCATTGATAATGCTTCTACAGACACTTCCTGGAAAAATCTTATTTATGAATTTTCAACGGTACATTTTATTTCTTCCGATATTAACGGAGGATTTTCAAAAGCGAACAATAAAGCTATACAAGCAGCGAAAGGTGAATACATACTCCTTCTCAATCCTGATACAGAACTGGAAGGTTTTTATATGAAAGAACTTCTTGATTTTTCTGATTCTAAAGCACATTTTGGATGTCTGGGGGTAAAAATGCATGATGCAGATGGAAATTTTCTGCCGGAAAGCAAACGTTCAGTACCGGATATATTTAATTCTTTTGAAAAGCTATTCACTAATATAAAAAAGAATAATTCTAAGTCATATTACAGAAATGATATTGATGAAGATGCTATTGCTGAGATAGAAGTCATTACAGGAGCTTTTTTATTGATTAAAAAGGAAGTTTATCAAGAAATAGGAGGATTGGATGAATCTTATTTTATGTATGGTGAGGATATTGATCTTTGCTATACCTTATTAAGAAAAGGATACCAAAATTATTACTACGGAAAAGCTTCCCTTCTTCACCATAAAGGAGAAAGTACGGTGAAAGATGAAATTTATCTGAACCGGTTTTATGGGGCGATGCAGATCTTCATCGATAAATATTATAAAGAATCAAAACCGATGCAGTATTCTTTCTTAAAAGCAGGATTAAAGCTGCGTCATCAGATAGAGAAAATCAGACTTAAATAAGAATTTAGAGATTATATGAAATATTAAAATAAAAAAGCAACTCAATTTGAGTTGCTTTTGTTATGTGTAGAAAATAATCTTCTTATTTAGCCGGTGCCACTGGTGCTGGTGCCGGAGTAGTAGTTGTAGAAGAAGCCGGAGCAGATTGTTTTGCCGGAGCTTCTTTTTTAGCAGGTTGCTGTTGAGTAGCCGCAGCTTGTGACGGTTTACCTGTAATAACAACGCTTAAAAGGATAAGAACGATGATAGTTCCGCCTAGAGTCCATGTTGCTTTTTCCATGAAATCATTGGTTCTCTGTACTCCAAACTGTGCAGATGATGCCCCTCCGAAAGTACTGGAAAGACCTCCACCTTTAGGGTTTTGAGCCATAACAACAATTACCAATAAAACACTGGCAATCATAATAAGAACCATCAATAGTGTAAATATAGTATCCATTAATTCTGATATCTTTTTGAATGGGCAAATTTAATCTTTTTTTACTGAACGACAAAAAAAGATGTGGAGAAATATGAATCAATACCGAAAGTTTAAAGATCAGATAATGATTTTCGACTAAAAATAAGGTGAAAAGAGAACTTTGTACTTGTTTAAAAGCCACGAATTCACGAATAAAATGTGCGCAGTTTCGTGTATAAAATTAAATACATAGAAACAAAAAAGCTGCCTCAAAATGAGACAGCTTCTATTATAAAAAGATACTTCTTATTTAAAATCAGAGTCTTTAGCCTGATTAAGCTGATAAGATTGTACAGCCAGATTAATATCCATCCCCCCCATATTCTGAATAATAGTGAACGGAAGTTTTACTCCCGATACATCTTTATAATCCGCATAGCTTGTAGGAATAGAACCTCCTTCTCCAGCTTTTACTTCTCCGGTTTTCAAACCTGTTTTTACGCTGTAATAATATGTTTGTTTCGGACCTTTTACAACATAAGAATCTTCATTGTTATATTTTTCGATTCCAGCCAATTTCAACTCTGCTGATTTAGAAAAAGTAAGTTCCGGAAAAAGCTCAGGTTCTGTCATAGATGCTTTCTGTTGGTCATTCAGGGGTATTTTCTGTCCCTGAGCTTCCATATATCCATCTTTACCATCGAAAACGATTTTTTGTAGTGTATTGCCCATCATTTTCATTTCCATCATCATTTTTCCACCTTTTCCCTGAATAAGTTTCATTGTCATATCCATTTTCTGAACTTTGGTCGTAGCATTAGCTGTAATAGAAGTCACTTTTTGAACAGCAGCTAAACCTCCGATTGCATTGATGTACTTATCCGCAACAGAAGCAATCGTAACATTAGCATCAACTTTTTGTGCAGCTGGCTTTGCTACCGGATTAGCTTCCCTATCGAAATACTTTACCGGATATCCTAGTTTTTCAAGTCCTTCAGAAATATCGGATGCTTTACCTGCAACAAAAATTCTGCTTTGGTTGGGAAGAATTGTTGCTTTTACTGCATTAGAAACATCGGCAGCACTTACTTTGTCGATAGACTTCAAATAATTGGTATAGAAATCTGCCGGAAGATCCTGAACCTTCTGGTTTAATGCAAATCTGGCAATTGTTTCAGGTTTCTCCAAAGACATAATGAAGGCACCTTTCAGCTTTGCTTTGGCATTGTCAAGTTCATCAGGTTTTACCGTAGAAATGGCATTAAGCTCGTTCATTAATTCCTTAATAGCCTTATCTGTCACTTCATTTCTTACACTGGTTTCAGCGGAAAAATCAGGTGAATACTTGCTTGCTGTCATGCTGGAATAAGCTCCATAAGTAAATCCGTTCTTTTCTCTAAGATTCATGAAAAGCCTTGCTTCACCACCGCCCCCTAAAATATAGTTGGCAATCGTAGCCGGGAAGTAATTCGGATCTTTCATTTTAAGGGTGTTTATATTGCTTACCGCTAATACAGATTGTACCGCAGAAGGTACATCCACCACATTGATTTCAGTTTTTGAAACATTAGAAGCAGGCTCTAACGCAGCAAATTTTGTGTTTGACTTTTTCCAGTTTCCAAAAGCTTTTTCAACTAAAGGTTTGATCTGATCGAACTTTACATCTCCTACAATAACTAGATAAGCATTATCAGGAGAATAGTATTTATTATAAATATTCTGAACGTCCGCTAGCTGTATCTTATTGATAGATTCCACAGTTTCAAATTCTCCTCTTGAAGTATTTTTTCCGTACATCAGAGCATTAGATACTCTTTCAGCGATGGAAGAAGCGTTTTTCTCGTCAGCCTTTAATCCCTCTATAATTCTTTCCTTAGCATTCTGAATTTCATCAGCAGAGAATTTAGGATTAACAATAGCATCAGCCATTAAGCCCAATACTTCAGGGAAATATTTTGACAGTGAATTGGATGACGCTCCATTAGATGAAAAGCTTAAATTTGCTCCTAAAAAGTCTACTTTTTTATTAAATTCATCCTTGCTCAGATTCGTTGTTCCATTATCAAGCTGTTCTGCCATCACCTGGCTTACTCCTGAGATATTTCCTTCATAATATGGAGGTCTGTCCATAGAAAGAGTAGTGTTTACTCTTGGTAATTTATTGTTTTCAACCACCATTACGGTTAATCCGTTGCTTAGCTGAAAAGTTTTTGGTTTTGCAATGTTGATGGCAGGAGTAGGTCCTGGTTTAGGCATTGCGTTAACATCTATTTTTTGGGCAGTAAGCATTCCTGCAAATAAAAATGCCGCTGCTATATATGTAAATTGCTTTTTCATGGGTAAATTATTTTTTCTCAGGAACGTAATTGATGATGATTCTTTGGTTGGAATTTAGATATTTCTTAGCTGCATTTTGCAGATCTTGCTTGGTGATAGATCTGTAAATGTCGATTTCCTTATTGATAAGATTTGTATTTCCCATCAATACATGGTTGGTTGCTAATGAAGCTGCAATTCCCTGAATGCTTGAATTCTGATTGACAAACTGATTTTCAAACTGATTCTGAATTTTTTGATAATCCTCATCAGAAATTAAAGTCGTCTGAAGTTTTTTGATTTCTGCATCAATATCAGCCTGTAAAGTCTGCTTGGTAGTTTGTCCCATAGGAATTGCAAAGAATGCAAAAATGCTGTAGTCCTCAAGCCCCTGATTGAAAGCCGCTACCTGTAATGCTTTTTTATCCTGATCTACTAATTTCTTATACAAAACAGAAGATTTACCATTACTTAAATAAGAAGAAAGCATATCTAAAACATATGCATCCTTTTCTTTATTGGCTGGTGTTCTGTAAGCAAAAATATAAGCTGGAAGTTGAATGTTCGGATCAGTTGCGGTAACTTCTTTTTCCTGTGTGATAGGAGTCTCTTTAGGGAAATCTTTTGGATAAATTGTTCCTTTTGGAATACCTCCGTAATATTCTTCGATCCATTTTTTAGTCTGATCAGGCTTGATGTCTCCTGCTACCACTAATGTAGCGTTGTTTGGTACGTAAAATTTCTTGTAGAATGCCTGGAACTCTTCAAGCTTTGCAGCATTAAGATCTTCCATAGAACCAATGGTTGGCCAATTGTATGGGTGATTGGTAAACAGGTTTTTCTGAATTGTTGAGAAAAGATTTCCATAAGGCTGATTATCCATTCTCAGTCTTTTTTCTTCCTTTACTACTTCTCTCTGTGTGTCTACACCAACCTGATTGATTACGGCATGACGCATTCTTTCAGCTTCCATCCATAATCCAAGTTGCTCATTATTGGAAGGAAAAGTTTCGTAGTAATATGTTCTGTCGTTGGTTGTGTTGGCATTGTTCTGCCCTCCGTTGGATGATACGATTTTAAACCATTCACCTCTTTTAATATTAGGAGTTCCTTCAAACAAAAGGTGTTCAAAGAAGTGAGCAAAACCAGTTCTTCCTTTCACTTCATCTTTTGCTCCTACATGATACATTACGCCTGTGGTTACTACAGGAGCAGAATTATCCTGATGAAGAATTACATGAAGACCGTTGGGAAGATCATACTCTTCGAATTTGATTTGCTGTGCATTCAGCATTAGCCCGAAGAAAGCTACGGCAGCAGCAGAAAGAAGTCGCTTTTTCATAAAGTTAGAAATTGTTTATCAATTAGTAGGAAAAGTGAATTAAATGTTACACTTTGATGAAAACTGAATGATGAATTTGCTTTACTTGCTCTAGGTCACTCGATATTCACTTGCGAAGCAAAATTGACCATTTACATTTAAAATAGATTGAAAATACGATAAATGTTTCCCTCAACAAACTGATCTACTCTTATAAACAGCACCCATTCACTAGCTATTTACGATACAAAACTGACTATTGACATTTCATAATTTGAATTCTCCTCTGAATACATTAATTTTGTATTCCCAAATTTTTTTTGCAGTATGGACTATTTGAAAGGACTCAATGAATCACAATATGAAGCTGTTACCTCTTTACAAGGACCTCTGATGGTACTTGCAGGAGCCGGTTCCGGAAAAACACGTGTGCTTACCATGCGTATAGCTCACCTTATCCATAACGGAATAGACCCTTTCAATATTCTGGCGCTTACCTTTACCAATAAGGCAGCTCGAGAGATGAAAGAACGTATTGCAAAGGTAGTAGGAGACAGTAATGCAAGAAGCCTCTGGATGGGAACATTCCACTCTGTTTTTGCAAGAATCTTAAGAATTGAAGCTCATTTATTGGGGTATCCTTCCAACTTTACCATTTATGACCAGCAGGATGCATTGAATGTGATTAAAAAAGTATTGAAGGATATGAACATTGATGCTGATCTTTATAAACCAAAGAAAGTTCAGGCAAGAATTTCAACCTATAAAAACAACCTGATTACAGTAAAAGCTTATTTCAACAATCCAGAATTGATGGAGGCTGATGAAAAGGCAAATATGAAGTTCATCGGGCAGATTTATCAGAGATATGTAGATGCCTGTTTCAGAAACGGATCCATGGATTTTGATGACTTGTTGCTGAAAACCAATGAGCTGTTGACACGTTTTCCTGAAGTACTGGCTAAATATCAGGACAGATTCAGGTATATCATGGTAGATGAGTACCAGGATACCAACCATTCGCAGTATCTTATTGTGAAAGCACTGGCTTCCAAGTTTGAAAATATTTGTGTGGTAGGAGACGATGCACAATCCATTTACTCATTCCGTGGAGCGAATATTTATAATATTCTGAACTTTAAAAAGGATTATCCGGATGCAATTACAGTATCATTGGAACAAAATTACCGCTCTACACAAAATATTGTAAATGCAGCCAACGTTGTTATCGCCAAGAATTTACAGCAGTTCAAGAAAAATGTTTTCAGTGATAACGAAGAAGGAGATAAGATCAAAATTTACCGTTCTCTTTCCGATGCGGACGAAGCAAACTTTGTTGCCGGAAATATCTGGGAACTTCGTAACCGTGATCAGAGAAAATACAGTGATTTTGCTATTTTATATAGAACAAACTCTCAGACCAGAGCATTTGAAGATGCGCTGAGACGTAAAAATATTCCATATAAAGTATATGGCGGACTTTCTTTCTACCAAAGAAAAGAAGTTAAAGACTTAATCGGGTATCTGCGTCTTTTGATCAATGAAAATGATTCAGAGGCTTTAATGAGAATCATTAATTATCCTGCAAGAGGTATTGGTGATACGACACAAAATAAACTGATCGTTTTTGCAGATGCTCAGAACATTGCTGTATCTAAAGTTCTGGATAATTTACCAATGTATGCTCCTCAATTAGGACTTAATAATGGTGTTTTAAACAAACTGAATGATTTCTGGTCCATGATCAAAGCATTCCAGGTGCTGTTAAAAACCGAAACAGCCTACAGTGTTGCAATGGAAGTAGCAAAACGTAGCGGATTGATCAAATTTTTAAAAGATGACCAGACTCCTGAAGGTATTTCCAGAGTAGAAAACGTTCAGGAATTGATGAACTCTATGCAAGGATTCATTGAAGAGCAGATGCAGCTGGAAGACGGTGACCCAAGTCTATCTAATTTCCTTGAAAATATTGCTCTTTCAGCGGATACTCAGGATAAAGAGCTTGAAGATGATATGGTTTCACTGATGACGATTCACCTTTCTAAAGGACTTGAATTCCCGGTTGTACACCTTGTAGGTCTTGAAGAAAATCTTTTCCCGAGCTTTATGAGTTCTGCAACAAGAGAAGATCTTGAAGAAGAAAGACGACTGTTCTATGTGGCATTGACAAGAGCTGAAAAACAAGCGTTCTTCTCCTATGCAGTTTCACGTTTCCAATGGGGAAAAATTACAGATGCGGAACCGTCAAGATTTCTTAGCGAGATTGATGATGAATATATAGAATTCCTTAATCCGGCATTGGAAAAAAGGTTTATCAATAATGCAGGAGTGAAATCTAATATTTTTGATGAGCATCCATCTGAAATGAGATCCTTCAAAAAGGTAGAAAAGAAAACGATTGGTAAAAATGAACAATCAGCGCCGGCTCCGGAAGTAAGAAAACTGAAGCCTGTGAGTACCGCAAAAATTATTAATCCAAGCGGGGCTTCATCCCAGGATATTGAAGTGGGAGATAAAGTAAGACATGACCGTTTTGGGATAGGAGAAGTTACTTTTCTGGACGGAACAGATCCTCAGAACATCAAAGCAAAAGTTATTTTCATCCATGAAGGAGAAAAGAACCTGATCTTAAAATATGCTAAGCTTACAAAAATTTAGGTAAAGAGCTTTAGATTTTAACAATACAAAACGGATTCAATTTTGAATCCGTTTTTTTATTAGATTTTTTATAATTTATTTTAAAAATTAGTAATTTTAATAAGGGATAGATAGAAACGATTAACATTTTTTACAAAAACAAAGTCTATTATTTTTGTAGACTAATAAATAAGCTTTACATTTGCACCTGCAAAAAACATAAATGTTTAATCAAATTGATCAAATGATATGAGAAATAAAAAAACTATTCTTTCCGCTTCTGTTCTGTTCTTCCTGGGAGTTTTTACTTATGGACAGGAAAAAGACAGTATTTCAGCAAAAAAAGACAGCGTAAAAACAAATAATGTAGAAGAAGTCGTTATCCTGGGATCAAGAGCCGGGGCACGATCAAAGACAGACAGTCCTGTGCCTGTAGATGTATTTAATCTAAAGGAGGCTTCAGTAGTTCTTCCACAGTCGAATATAGGGCAAATCCTGAATGCTATTGCACCATCATTTACTTCTACGGTTCAGACCAATTCGGATGGAACAGACCATTTGGATCCTGCACAACTTAGAGGATTGGGACCGGATCAGGTATTGGTTTTGGTGAACGGAAAAAGAAGACATACTTCAGCATTGGTGAATGTAAATGGTACACCCGGAAGAGGAACTGTGGGTACAGACCTTAATGCTATTCCTTCATTTGCTTTGAACAGAATTGAAGTTCTTAGGGATGGTGCTGCCGCACAATATGGCTCTGATGCAATTGCCGGTGTAATGAACCTTGAGCTTAAAAGAGATACGGGAAAACTTACCGGACAGATCAGTTATGGAGGAAACTTAACGCCTACTGCCAATGATCATACAGGGAATTTTGACGGACAAAATATTCAGTTGGATTTAAACTATGGTACTAAAATCGGGACCAAAGGCGGTTTCTTCAACATTACCTGGTCTTCACAGTTCAGAAATCCTACTTACAGAGCCGGAACAGAGAAAGGTCCTATTTTCAATGCTTATAATGCTATTGAACAAAGAGCGATGCAGGACGGCGTAAATCTGTCTTCTCTTTTTACCAATATAAAAGATACTCCCAATACTCAGCAGATCATTGATTACGTACATCAATATGCTCAGGGAGTAAACTATTTCAGTGCTTCGCAGCTATCAAATATTCAGAATGCCAATACATTTGCAGATTTTACAGATGGAGCAGGAAATCCTCAAAAAGGACTTTGGTCTTTATTAAGTGCTGATGTTACGGATCAGGAACTTGCCTACAGAGGTTTGACAAGAAAAGATTTCAATATGCAGGTAGGGCAGTCTAAGCTTAATAATCATCAGCTATTTATTAATGCCGAACTTCCTGTAAGTGAGGATTGGAAAGTATATACTTTTGGCGGTTATAGTTTGAGACATGGTACTTCCGGAGGTTTTTACAGAAAGCCAAGAGAGAACAGAACCTTTACAGCATTGTATCCCAACGGATATTTACCACAGATAGGAACTGATATTCAGGATGTCTCATTAGCAGCAGGAATTAAAGGAAAATGGGAGGGATGGTATATTGATTTCAGTAATACGTTTGGGCAGAATTCCTTTACGTACAATATTGGAAACACAGGAAATACTTCAATGCGTTTTGCTTCTCCAAGTGAATTTGATGCCGGAGGATTGCGTTTTACTCAAAATACAATCAATTTAGATTTTTCTAAAAAATATGATGTTCTGGAAGGAATGAATGTAGCATTCGGAGGGGAGCATCGTTTTGAAAATTTTAAAATAACTGAGGGAGAAAGAGATTCTTACCAGACTTACGATCAGTATGGAAATATCTGGAATGGAAATCCAAATATAAGAGCTACAGACTTTTTTGGACAGGCTTTGCCGGGTGGTTCACAGGTTTTTAACGGGTTCAGACCTGAAAATGCGGTCAATAAAAACAGACAATCATTGGCAGCTTATGCAGATGTAGAACTAAACTTTACCAATTGGTTATTGGTAGATGCTGCTGCGAGATATGAAAATTATTCAGATTTTGGATCTACGTTCAATTATAAATTGGCTTCAAGGATTAAGGTTGCCCCTAACTTCAATGTGAGACTTGCGGGATCTACAGGGTTTAGGGCTCCATCTATTCACCAGATTTATTATAATGTAACTTCTACTTTATACACAAATAATCAGCTTATGGAAGTAGGAACATTCAGTAATGATTCTAAACTGGCTGAACAATTAAATATGCCTAAGCTGAAGCAGGAAACCTCTAAATCGGCAAGTATTGGATTTACCTATAAAATACCATCTGTGAATCTTACATTTACAGCCGATGGATACTTTACAAAAATCGATAACAGAATCATTCTTACAGATCAGTTTCTAAAAGGAAGTGTACCGTTGGAAGCACAATTGGAATTTGAAAAATTAAATATCAATGGTGCTCAGTTTTTCACCAATGCTATTGATACGGAAACAAAAGGGGTGGATGTGGTTATTTCCCATAATGCAAGATTCTCAGGGATCAAGCTTGATAATAATTTTGCAATTAATCTGAACCAGACAAAACAGGTGGGAGAGATCCATTCAGCAGGAATGCTAAAATCTCCAACATTGGAAAAGATTTATTTCTCTGAAAAATCAAGAGTATATCTGGAAGAAGCGGTTCCGAGAGTAAAAGCAAGTTTATCTCATACACTGACATGGAAAGACCTTAGTTTCTATCTTAGAAATACTTATTTCGGAAAAGTGACGGGAGCTGATGTTCTTGATGCCAACGGAGACGGAATCATAGAATTCAATGAGCACCAGAAAATAGGAGATAAGATTATTACAGATATTTCCTTTGCCTATCAGTTTACCAAAAATATAGGGCTGACTTTAGGAGTCAACAATCTATTTGATATTTACCCTACCAAAAATCTGCCTGCATCCAGCAATAATGATCAGTTCGTTTATTCTCGTTCTACTTCACAATTTGGACAGAATGGTAGATATGTCTTCTCCAGATTGAATTTCAATTTTTAAATTGATAAATTAATGAAAATGGACCTCTTATTGAGATCCATTTTTTTTGCCTATTACAAAATTATTTTTTCTGTGAAACAACAAAATCCACCATCTGATCCGTCATTTTATCAAGAGGATCCTTATCTGTCGTTGAAAAGCTGTGAACCCCTTTATCAATAACAATTAATGATGTTTCAATTTTTGCTCGCTTCAATCTTCGATGCAATTTTTTTGATTGGCTTAAAGGAACTACTTTATCCGCATTACCCTGTACAATAAGAGTCGGAACTCCACTTGAAGTAAAACTCACAGGAGAGATCGTTTTGAAATATTCTATTACTCTATCCTGATCTTTGTTAACATCCAATCCCGAAAGCCCTTTAACCAGATTTTGTTGCAGACTAATGATCTTTTTTGAAATCAGCCCAATCATAGAAACAGGTATCGTACCTGCTCTGGTATGGAAAAGCTTGTTTAAATCAGCCGGACCGTAATGATCAATCACATAATTTACTTTTGCGGAATAAGGCAACAATTCCGAACTTCCCTTGAATGTATCATCAGGAGTATAAGCTGCAAGCAAAGAAAGATGTGCCCCTGCCGAAGCCCCGAAAAGTCCAATATTATTCACATCAAAATTATATTTTTCAGCGTTTTTTCTTACCCATCTTACTGCATCTTTAGTATCTTCCAAAGGTAAAGGAAAATGAGTGTTCTCATTCAGAAGTGTATAGTTAATACTGATTACTGCATATCGTTTAGCTATTAATTTTTTAATGGTATTTTCTACATAATCATCGGCAAGAATCATTTTATTACCTTCTACCCAGCCACCGCCATGCACATAAATTAAAACCGGAAATTTTTCCGTTGATGTATTTTTAGGCGCATAAAGATCAAGAGAAATTGAATCTCCTTTTTTATTGGTTTTATAAACAATGTTTTCTGTAACCGAAGCTATTTCAGGAAGTAAAGTACTTTTTACACGGGGCGCTTTGACTGGTGCTTGTGAAAATGATTGCGAAAAAAATAAATGAGAATGGCTTAAAAGTAAAACAAAAAACAGGTTTGTGAAGAACCTGTGGGTGGATATATCGATAGATGATTTCATAATGGAATTTTTTTAAGTAATGTGTTACTAATACCTCAAAAAGCTTACCAAAAAAGCTATTCAGAATTATGATTTTCCAGACGGTAAAGAACCTTTTTGGGTCCTGATTTTAATCTTATCTCCCCGATTGTACTCATAAAATTATTTACAAAACTGCTTTAAATTCGTGAGTATTGAAATAATGTTTATTGTTTTTTATTATTATGTTTTTGATTTTACTCGATTGTTTTACAGTGTTTTATGTTGCAAGTGTCAAGTTTTAGTATATGTTTTGTATACGCAGGAAAAAGTTAGTGTATACAAAATATAATCTCGGTATGACTTTATAAAAGTAGGGTTGTCTTTAGCTTTGCAATTGTAGTTCTAAACAATGCTATTTATTTAAAAATGAATTTTAAAGATATACATATCGGGCAGATTATAAAAACCAGGGTGAATGAAACTAATATAGATTCGGAAAGAATTTCCAAGTTTATGAAATGCACGGAAGATGAGGTTGCTGAAATGTATACCCAAAGCAATTTGCCTACTGATATTGTTTTAAAATGGAGTAAACTTTTAGAATATGATTTTTTTAGAATTTACTCTCACCATTTGATTTTATTTTCACCTCAAAGAGAAGCCATATACAGTGTGAAAGATTCTGGAGCATCACAGCTTCCTAAGTTCAGAAAGAATATTTATACTAAAGAAATTATAGATTTTCTGTTAGATCTTATTAAAACAGGAGAGAAAACAAAAGCAGATATAATTAAGGACTACCGTATTCCTAAAACAACGCTATATAAATGGATCGAGAAGTATAAAAAATAATCAGAAATAAAAACACTATATATGGAAAAAAACTCAAGACCCTGCTACAAAAGCATTTATCTGGATATGATGACAAAAAAATTTCCGGACAAAATTGAAAAATATCAAGCCATGTTTCAGAAAGAAGAATTATCTGCATTGGATGTGATAAAGCTTAATGAAGACCTTTTCGGAAAACAAAATAAAACAGAAGACTCTGAACCTAATTCCAGCCAGAAATACCGTTCATATCTTAAGTCTGATATTCTTCAGATATTAGATTATCAGAGAAAAAATAAACTGAATAATTCTGAAATAGCCAGACATTTCAAATTAAGCCGAAATACGGTTAAAAAATGGAAAGATGTTTTTGTACATTAGAAAGAAACCATAACAATACTAAATTATAAAAAAAGAATCTACATATTTACTGTAGATTCTTTTATATGGTGAACTATTTTACAAGCTCTTCAAAAAGTTTATCAAAAGTGATATTCAGGTCTTTGGATTTTCCGGGATGAGGTCTCGAAGTCTGTACAACTGCACTTCTTACAGCAGTAAGCCATCGGAAACGTTCAGGAATTTCCAAGAAAGAAATAGGTCCGCCGCTTTTGTCACCATTGGCAATCTTCTGGAAACTTTGCAAATTTTGAATCACATCTTCATAATCCAGTTTGCTGTGCATCAACTTAAATTTATCAGGACATAAATAAAATTCTACCCGGATAAACTTTTCCTTTTTAGAAAACATCACCAATCCTATATTGAAAAATTCTTCTCTTTCAACTTTCGGTACCAAGCGAATTACCGCATATTCATATATTTTATCCTCTTGCATTTTTAGCTTCGTTTACAAAGATTTGTGAATTTTCGAATCGGGTTTTTAAAAACTGAAAATAGATCTCACGAATTTCTTCAGGTGTTTCATCAGCATCATCCCAATGTAACCAGTCTTCAGGAATTGAATTGACCATATCTCTGAAAAAGGTCTCATTCAGTACTTCGTGAGCAAATTGATCTGCTTCATCAAGCTTTGTAGCTTTCGGTAAGAGCACATGGTCTTTTACATACTTGAAAGGCGTTTTTGCCGCAGCATCAAAGTTTTGCCATGAGTGATGGAAGTAGAACGATGCTCCGTTATCAATAATCCAAAGTTCCTTATGCCACATCAGCATATTTGTATTCTTAAAAGTACGGTCAATATTTGTAATAAAAGCGTCAAGCCAAACAATCTTTGAAGCCAGCAGAGGATCTACGCTTACGCCCGGATCATAGGTAATAGATCCCGAAAGATAATGTAGCCCAAGATTTAAACCCTCAGAAAATTTCAATAAATCCTGAATTTCTTCATCTGCCTCAGTTCTACCAAAATCAGCATCAAGATTTATAAAGACAAGTTCAGGGATTTTTAAGCCTAAAGCTTCCGTAATCTTCCCTCCTAGAAGTTCAGAGATCAGCATTTTTACTCCATGACCTGCGCCACGAAATTTTAAAACATATTTAAAATCATCATCAGCTTCTGCCAAAGCGGGAAGAGAACCTCCCTCTCTCAAAGGCAAAATGTAACGTATCACGGTTACCGTTCTTAAATTCTGCATAAAGCAAAATTAAGGTTATTTTTTGATAGTTTTTTTCATAAATTTCGATTTAAATTAAATGGCTTTGTCTTATGAGATTGATTATTAAAAAGAATATACACCTGGAAAACAAGGAAACACGAAGTTTTCTTGCGGATACTTACTATAAAGAAACACAAGAAAAACTTCCATTGGTGATTTTCGTTCATGGATATAAAGGATATAAAGATTGGGGAGCATGGGATTTAATGGCTGAAAAGTTTGCTGAGGCAGGTTTTTATTTTGTGAAGTTTAATTTCTCCCATAATGGAACCAGTGTGGAAGACCCTCATCATTTTGCTGATCTGGAATCATTCGGGAATAATAATTATTCTAAAGAACTTTCCGATCTTGGAGTGGTGATTGATCATTTTATTCAGGATCCCAATGTAGATTCGGAAAAAGTTGTTCTTATCGGTCATAGCAGGGGAGGAGGCATTTCTATTATTAAAACTTTCGAAGATGTAAGAATTAATGGATTGATTACTCTGGCAAGTGTAGACACTTTAGATCGTTTTCCTAAAGGAGATCTCTTTGAAAATTGGAAAAGAGAAGGAGTTTATTATGCTTTAAATGGCAGAACCATGCAGGAAATGCCCCATTATTACCAATTCTATGAAGATTATGAACAGAATATTCATCGTTTTGATGTGGAACGTGCTACCGAAATGGCTAAAGCCCATATGCTCATTATTCATGGAACACAAGACGAAGCTGTAGATGTAAAACATGCTGAACATCTTCATATCCTGAATCCAAACTCTGAAATGTTCCTTATTGAAGATGGCAATCATACTTTTGGTGCTAAAGAGCCCTGGACAGAAACAAATCTGCCAAAAGACCTGAATATTGTGACCGAAGCATGTATTGAATTTATTAATAATAAAATGAACTAAGAAAATAATGTTATTTTAATGACGTTATTTATATTAACCTCTATATGATATAATTATGAAAAAAATTATGTACAGTGCAATGGGACTTGCCTTATTGACAACAGTTTTTTCCTGTAAAAAAGAAAATAAAACCCAATCTTCTGTAAGTACAGATACTTTGGCTACAGTAATGCCAAAAGATTCTGCTGGAACTCCAAAAACAGATTCTGCAACTACAACTACGCCTGCGGTTTCTGCTGTTGGTGAAAATATTATTACTAAAAACGTAGGGAAATATCCTCATGATATTAAATTCTTTGAAGATAAAAACATTACAGAAAGGCTAAAAAAATTGGTAGGAAGTCAATATGAGGAAATGGTTAAGTACTTTGATGTAACAAGTCCAATATCCTTAGAACACGATATCTATTTACTTACAGGATGCAAACAGCATGACTGTCCCGGATATTCTACAAAAATCTATTACGACCCTAAAAATGATAACTTGAACGTTTCGATTGATAATAATGGTAAAATCTCCGATTTCAATGAAAAAGGAAAGATTGCCGGTGTTGAAAAATTGGATAAACACTAGAAATTATAGGTACAAAACAAAACAGCCTGAAATATTCAGGCTGTTTTTTGTCTATTGTAATGGCTTACTTAATGGCAAGTAAGGTCCATGCTTCTTCCACTTTACTTTGCACAAGCAGCTTCTGAGCCTCAAGATGAATATTTTCTTCCGCATAGAAATTTTCTGCTGGAAGTACTTCTATATTGGCAAGCATTCCCAGATCATTTCCTGTGAAGATCTTACTATACTTAATAGAATCGGGTAGTAGATCAAATCCTATACCTTTGGTTACCAATGGTTTTGGAACTTCAAAAAGACTGTTTTCATTACTTCTTGAATACCAGTTGCTTCCTAAGCGTGCCACCATATCAAGTTTTTGCTGATCAAGATTTCCAGCCTCATTCAGATATTCTTCCCTAATATGAATTTTCTGAACTTCACAAATCACCAGATTTCCCGCACCCCCCTGATCACCTAACGATTTTATCTCTAAAACTTTACATTCAAAGTTTACAGGACATTCTTCTATCAGCTTAGGTTTTACAAGATCTGCATCCTTCATGGTAAGCCCGGATTTTATGAACTCATTCACTCCCGTTTCATACTCTGTAGAAGCAAGAGATATTTGCTGTACAATTGGAAAATTGACTGTTCCAATGACCACTTCCGGAACTTCCAACACATTTTCAAGAGTATGTTTCGTCGTATTATCACGTACTCTCCTTGATGGTGAAAAGATCAGAATCGGCGGCACCGTACTGAACATATTGAAAAAACTAAATGGAGATAAATTATTATTACCGTCTTTATCCACCGTAGATGCCAATGCAATCGGTCGTGGTGAAACGGCTGTCTGCATGATGGTTTGTAACTGTACGGAGGTTATTTCGGAGGGGATTACTGTTTTCATATTTTCTTTTTAACACTTAAGTTTTTTTAGTTATTTCTAATTCTGTCTATAGAAGATCACCTAAGTTTTGAAAATCTCTGATTTTCATTCTTTTGGAAGTTCCCTATATATTTTGGAGGCAAAAGATTCATACCCTTCATGGTAGAGATTTGTTACATTGAAATTAACTAAGATTGAGCGAGGTGCTTTTAAAAGATTCATATAATTCATGGTCTGGGCTTTATGAATTTGATGAAGTTCAGCAACAGATTTTAATTCTAAAACGATTAATTCTTCAACTAAAAAGTCACATTTTACTTTACAATCTATATGATTACCTTTATATATAAATGGAATTTCAAGTTCACTTCGATATTTTAAACCTAACAAATCAAATTCTTTTTCCAGACACTGATGATAAACTTCTTCATACAATCCCGGACCTGCTAGTTTATGTACTTCTATGCAAGCTCCAACGATTTTGTAAGACAAATTATTAATCAATTTTTGAGTTATCATAATGTGAGAAAATGAAAATCGTAGGTTTTCAAAGCTTAAGTGAACTTAATTTTACCATTTTCATATAACTTAAAAACTTAAGTGTTTAAACTACTTTTAAAGTGTTGGAATTATTTTACCTGAAACTTCACCGAAACCTACTCTCACACCGTCTTTTTCTGCCCATGCTTTCATGGTAACGGTATCGTTATCTTCTATGAACTTTCTTTCTTCACCGTTGCTTAAAGTAATAGGGTTTTGACCTCTCCATGTCAGTTCAAGCATAGAACCGAAAGATTTTGGATCGCTTCCTGAAATGGTTCCGCTCGCATACATATCACCTACTTCTACATTACATCCGTTTACGGTGTGGTGAGCCAGTTGTTGGTTCATATTCCAGTACATGTGCTTGTAGTTGCTTTCGCAGATCAGGTTGTGTTCACCATTTTCTGGTTGGATATACACTTCAAGGTTGATATCATAATTTTTGTCACCTTCAAATTTTAAATAATCTAAAACTTCAGGATCTTGTGTAGGAGAAGTGGTTCTGAATGGCTCTAAAGCTTCCAAAGTAACCACCCATGGAGAAATTGAAGAACCGAAATTTTTAGCAAGGAAAGGTCCTAATGGAACGTATTCCCAAGACTGAATATCCCTTGCAGACCAGTCATTGAAAACCACCATTCCAAAGATGGCATCTTCTGCATCTTTTATAGAAATACTTTCGCCCATCTCTGTATTTTTATTAACGATGAAAGCCATTTCCAATTCAAAATCCAGTTGCTTGCATGGACCAAAAACAGGCTTGTCGGCATCAGCAGGCTTCATCTGACCTTTTGGGCGGTTGATTTCTGTTCCGGAAACAACAATAGATGATGCTCTTCCATGGTAACCAACAGGTAAATGTTTCCAGTTGGGTAATAAAGCGTTGGCAGGATCACGGAACATTTTTCCAACGTTAGTGGCATGTTCAATGCTGCTGTAAAAATCCGTATAGTTTGGGATGTGAACCGGCATCATCATTTTCACTTTATCCAGGTCATAGAATGCATCTTCAATGGTTTTCTGATCTTTAGAAAGAATAGAATCTTCCTGTAATAAAGTCTGAATTTTAGCGCGGACAGCATTAGTAACCGGTTTTCCCAGTTCAATAAATTCATTGATTGTGTATGCTTCAAAAACATTGTCGTCCAATCCTTCAATATCTTCAAAATAGCCAAGGTCATACAACGTGGCAAGATCAATGATCTGATCTCCGATTCTTGTACAGCATCCGATATATTCTTTATTAAAAACTGCTACTCCGAAAGGAATATTATGTATAGAAAAATCCGAATTTGAGGAATAGTCTACAAATGATTTCATAAGTCTGGAATTATTAATATGAATTATACTTTTTATATAGATTAAAACTAATCGTTTACGTTCCGAAAGTTTGAATTATTAATATGTCGTTAATATAATAAAATTCAAATATTTCTTCTCAAAAATACTCAAAATTTTATTTATATTCTTTACAGAACCCGCTAAAGAAAATGAAATTGGAATTATTTAATTTAAAAACAATGAATGTACTTGAATACACAAATGATATGATAGGTTTTGAATATAAAAATGTAGGACTGAAATCTTTGATTTCAGTCCTACGGAAAAAACACACCAACTTAACTTAATATGATGTTAATGAGAAATTGTAGTCATTATTCTGTTCCGGATTTTATTTCCAGAATGTCCATTGGGTACCATTAAATGTAGCGATATAATCGTTTGTAGGATCATATACAATCATTCCGGCAGATGGATTGGCTATAGTGCCTGCCGGGTTTGTTACCTTGGGCAGTATCATTGTTTTATTAGGGGATTCCAGTACCAGAACTCCGTTTGCAGCAGATGTTTTAGATCCTATTACCGTTTTTCTGCCCGCATCCTCCGCTAATGCATTTTGTGCGTTAATGATTGTTGGTGAAATGGCATTGGAATTATTGGCTGTAGAGGTTAAATCTTTCCATCCGGTGTTGTCTCGAAGCTTTATTTTTTTTGTCGTGTAATCGAAAATCAAAGTTCCGGCTACCGGACTTACAACAGTAGCTTCACCGTAAATATAGGGTAGTACCAGCCCTGCATTTTTTGTATCATCGAATTCCAGTAATGAAGACGAACTGCTGGGAGCTGTTTTCTTACCAATAATGTTTTGCCCGAATAACAGAAAGCTGATATTAATTAAACCTACTGTAAATAATCTTTTTTTCATAACAAACTGTTTTTTAATTAGGACAATATTGGCTTTTGAAAACTTTCCAACCCGTTGTTGAAACCGGAACTCCATTTGCTCCCGGACTGGTTGCTGTGTTATACACTTTTAATTCATTGGTGGTAGTATCATAAACCACCATTCCTTCAACCGGATTTTGTAGAGCCGTAATCTGTGCTGTTGTCAAACGATTCAGTACAAAGCCGTTTGTTTTTGATTCTGTTACTAGCTGTGCTCCGCTGAAATTATCCAGCCAGGTCTTGGCAGTGGTTGTTTTCACAAGGTTGGATATTCCTGTTACAGGTTTAACAACTGTACCTGTTGTAAGAGGATTGGAATAACATTTTGCACATAAAGTATTTGAGGAATCAAAATTGATAGTAATAGCATCTGATAATGGACCCGAGCAGCCAAATTCATTACTTACAAGATAGGCTTTAAAATAATGATTTCCCGGAGTTCCCGGATTATAGTTTTCCGGATTATCAATAATAGTTCCTGTTGTTGCATTTACATCAGAAACTTTCATGAATACAAGCTTAAGGTTGGAAGGAGGAGAACTAATAATATAATTGAATAAGTTGACATTCATTAGATTACAAACCGTGGCTTGGGGAGTAACATAAGGTTTGATGTTATCTGCCGGACATTCATATATCTGGGTGGTAGAAGTAGAATAGGTTCCCGGAGTAGAGCCATAATTCATAGATATTCCTAAACCTCCATCATTAGCAGGTGATGATATTTGGGGTGATACTGATTTATTGAAAATCATATTAACAATTGATTCCGATACTTTTTCTGCACCATCAGCATAGTATCCGCTCCAGGGTATCCCTGAATTATATTTAATTGCATTAAAATGTCCTTGAAAATAACGCTCTTTCGTTCTGATGCTTAAAACAGGTTGAGCTCCCGATTTATATTCCCCTGATAAAATATCCGCACCGAAAGAATCCAGCTGCCAGCCATGTGCCAACTTAACTTCTTCAGTATTACCTTGTGGTATCTGCACGCTATAAATAAGATCAAATTTAGTGTCAGGATAATTATAAATATATTTAAGAGTAAATAAATAATCTTTATTATTTTTGGTAACCTTAAATTTTAATTCATTGGTTTGGTTAGTACCGTAGGGATTACCAATCAGGTTCTGGCAGGTCTGGCTTTGTAGGATGAATTTTCCTCCATCATTAAATATCTGTCTATCTGCTGTACTAGGGATTAGATTCCCACCATAATAATAAGTATTACCTATAGATACTACCAGTCCATGCTGTAAGCTAGGGGTTACATACGGATACGTAGTCGCGAAGGTCAATCTGTCTCCTCCTCCGGCTGAAAAAGCTCCTTTAATAATATTATTAAAGATGCCCACATTATTAAGGAAGTAATTTTTCACGACCTGCATATTACCTGCTGAAGATAAAATTACCTGTAGACCTTTTCGGTTGTCTGGGGTGGGAAGGGCTCCTAAAGTTGTACGTCCGTAGCAGTTTCCTGATGCATCAGTACGTTGAGACTCCTGAGCGTAGTTTTTTCCACCTGCAAATAATATCAAAAAAAGCAGTAGATATTTAAGTAAATTAATAGATGATCTCATAGTCATTAATATATAATTCAAATAATGAATAGATTTAAAAGATTATCGTGCTGATTGGTTTTCCAGTTTCTCTAATCTTGATTCAAGATCATACATTTTTTGCTCTAAAGTTTTTATTTTAGTTTCTTTAGCTTCTAATTGTTCCTGCTGTTCAATAACATGTAAGTATAATTCCTCAAGTTTTTCCAACTGTTGTATTGCTAATGAAGACATATCAAACTTATAGCCATTGCTTTCTTTTTTCAAATCAGTAATAGGAGTTACGCCAGGAAGGTGATGGTTTTTTTCTACAAAAGATTTTACATCTTTTAATAAAGTGAAATTATATTTGTTATTGATTTCAGATTTTCCTGTAAAATATTTTTCAAAAACATAATCAGCATAGGTAGAACTTGCAGAATATACTTTTCCTGAAGTGGCAATATCACCATTTACATCTAACATAGCTGTAGGGTTGGTAGTTCCTATCCCCACTCTTCCGTTATTGCTGTCCGTAAGGTACATAAGCTCATTAAGGGTATTACCAACACTGAAAGAAAGGTATTTTGACTTTGCTATTCCGGTCATACCTACGTCCCCAAAGTTAATTCTGGCAATAGATCCTGGTTGTGCGCTTACATCAGACTTTATGTGAATACCAAAATTCTCCTTTCTGTTCCCATAAGACTGCCCATCTTTTCCAATATTAATTTCCAGGGCATCGGTTGTATCTGCCCATGTAGGAGCAGCATTGAAAAGTCCGGTTCCCACTACATTTAATTTTCTGGTAGGAGTTGTCGTGCCAATTCCCACTCTGTCATTAGCTGCATCTACAGAAAAGGTGCTTCCGTCTATGGAAAATGCATTGGCAGCAGTACCTGTGAAAGCTAATGTATTGGCTCCTTGTGTTACCGTTCTGTTATCTGTTAGAGAACCATTTATATTGTAAATATTACTTGAAATAGATGCTTTGTCAATAGTTTTTAAAACTCCTGAAGCATCAGCAACTACAATGTTTGGTGCTGTGGCATCAGCCTGTAAACCTTCTAATTTAACAGGATCAGCTGTTGCTTTTACATGTAAAGTATTAGCAGGAGCTGTAGTTCCTATCCCCACTCTTCCGTTATTGCTGTCCGTAAGGTACATAAGTTCGTTAAGTGTATTCCCAACACTGAAAGAAAGGTATTTTGTTTTTTCAACAGAAGTTGTACTTGTATCCCCAAAATTAATTCTTGCAATAGACCCCGGCTGGATACTTACCTGAGATTTTATATGAATACCAAAATTCTCTTTTCTGTTTCCGTAGCTATTTCCATCTTTTCCGATATTAATTTCCAGGGCATCTGTTGTTTCGCTCCATGTACGTACAGGGTTGATAAAAGCAGGTCCTTCAACGTGTAGTTTTCTGGTAGGAGTTGTCGTTCCAATTCCCACTCTGTCATTAGCTGCGTCTACAGAAAAGGTGCTTCCGTCTATGGAAAATGCATTGGCAGCAGTACCTGTGAAAGCTAATGTATTGGCTCCTTGTGTTACCATTCTGTTATCTGTTAGAGAGCCATTTGTATTGTATATATTACTTGAAATTGAGGCTTTGTCAATCGTTTTTAAAACTCCTGAAGCATCAGCTACTACAATGTTTGTTGCTGTCGCATCAGCTTGTAGACCTTCTATTTTCACAGGATTAGAAGCTGCTTTTACATGTAAAGCATTGGTAGGAGCAGCAGTTCCCATTCCGACTCTGTTATTGGCTCCGTCTACAGAAATCGTTGTTCCTGCTACAGAGAAACCATTGGTAGCCGTACTTGTGAAAGCTAATGTATTAGCTCCCTGAGTTACGGTTCTTGGACTTGTTAAAGTTCCGTTTGTATTGTAGATATTGCTTGAAATAGATGCTTTATCAACCGTTTTTAAAACACCTGTCGCATCAGCTACTACAATGTTTGTTGCTGTCGCATCAGCTTGTAAACCTTCTAGTTTCACAGGATCAGCTGTTGCTTTTACGTGTAAAGTATTAGTAGGAGCTGTAGTTCCTATACCCACTCTTCCGTTATTGCTGTCTGTAAGATACATAAGCTCATTGAGCGTATTACCAACACTGAAAGAAAGGTATTTTGACTTGGCTATTCCGGTCAGACCTATGTCCCCAAAGTTAATTCTGGCAATAGATCCTGGTTGTGCGCTTACATCAGACTTTATGTGAATACCAAAATTCTCCTTTCTGTTCCCATAAGACTGCCCATCTTTTCCAATATTAATTTCCAGGGCATCGGTTGTATCTGCCCATGTAGGAGCAGCATTGAAAAGTCCGGTCCCCACTACATTTAGTTTTCTGGTAGGAGTGGTTGTCCCAATTCCGACTCTGTTATTTAAAGCATCCACAGAGAACGTATTTCCTGCTACAGAAAAAGCATTAGCCACTGTACTACTGAAGGCTAGTGTATTGGCTCCTTGGGTTACGGTTCTGGGACTTGTTAAAGAACCATTCGAATTGTAAATATTGGTAGAGTCACCTGCAAATTTCACCCATTTTCCACCATCAAAGTAATAATATCCTATTGCATTAATATTAGCAGTAGCACCTGTTGCTGTTCCGGTGATATCGTTAATGTAAATAATGGCTCCAATCTGATTGGCTCCATAAGCACTTTTAGCATTAAGGTTAGCAAGAGAAATTCTGGGAGCAATAATACCGTCTGCAATGGTGGCTGCAGTTGGTTTTCCGGTGACATCCAATGTTGCTCTTGGAGAGTCTGTAGCGATTCCTATTTGTGCTTTAAGATGAATAGCCAGGAATATAAAAATGGCACTAGAAAAAACTTTTTTCATAATTTGTTAGTGTTTTTTGTATAAGATTTATTTCGTCATTATAGATGTTAGTAATGCTTTACTAAACAGGTGAATAAAAAGAAAGGTGTTATGATCGAAATAATTTGAGCGCATGACACCTTTCATTTTAAATTGTTAGAGGTATCAAACTCTAACTGGGTTTATTTAAATTGTGTTTTTTTTTGATGCTGCAAATTTGAATAAAATAAAATATGTGTTAAGAATATGAAGTGTTTCACTTTGTTTACATTTTAATTTGAAAAATGTGTAGAATGTTTACAGTTTTATTTAATATGTTGAATATTAGTGTTTTGTGTGTTTTTTTAAAAAATTTCATTCAAAAGACATCTATTTTAAACTGAGCTTTTTAGTCTTTATTTTATTGAATTACAATGTGTTATGTAGTGTTTGTTGTTAAGTTGATACTTAATAAAATTTTTGAGAGTTTATATTTTTAATTCAGTAATTTTTAATTTCAAGAGTGTTATTTAAGTTTTTGATTTTCAGTGCCTTGTATTATTTTGTACATGTTTTGTTATTATTTTGTATACGAATTGGAACGCTTTTGGTTTGCTGGGTAAATCATTTTTTCATGAGTTTTGCAAACCCTTTAAAAACATCAACAAATGATATTCTAGAAAAAAATAAATACAATTCTGTTGTGGAAATTGTATAGTAGTATAATAATGAATTGATAATAATTTATTGCTTTTTAAAAACTAATAAGGATAATTTTCTATATTTATTATCTAACCATTTAAACGAATCAAATTGAATAAGTCGCTTTTATTTCTAATTCTATTTCTTTTTCCATGTTTTGGCTTTGCACAAAGTGATTTGGATGAGGATCAGCATCAATTATGCCTTTTAATATTTTCTAAAAATTTCGAAAAAGCTAAAGAAATCGCCGAATCCAGACTGGTAAAATCAGATAATGACTCCCGAAAAGTGATCGGCTATGCATATTTATCCCGATGCTATGAAAAGCCAGGGGATGAAGGTAAGAAAATAGAAGCTCTGGAGAATGCAAAAAAAATTGCGCTGAAAACAAAAAAAGCAATTGATATGGCATATGTAAATTATGGCTATGCTTTGTATTATGCTTACCTTGAAAAAAATGATCTTTTCATGAAAGCAGTTAATGAAAGTATCAATACATTTATTAAATCTCCACAGGAGAATTTTATTCTTAGTATTCTCTATACCAATAAGTTTTTATATGCGTCAAAAAATCAGTTAAATAGAGATGATAAACGCACCAGACAGGATTGTATGTCTGCATACAATTATGCTTTAAAATCTAAAAATGATTTTTTGATTTTTCAAAGTTCGAATAATGTTTGTGCTTATTATGCGTATCAACATCTTGCAGTGGATGGTCCTGATTCTAAAAAATATCATGATTCAGCAATGATTTACCTTCAGAAAGGGTATCCTCATCTTACAAATATAAAAGATAAAACGGCTCAAAAAAGAGCTTTACTTACCTACTATTTAAATATTAACGGTCTTACAGATGAAAATCCTGAAAATATATCGAGCATTTTAAGGCTTTATGATAAAATGTTAGCATTAACGGAAGGTGATGATTCTTTTAAAGAATTAAGATGTGCAACGTATAATAATTTGGGTCTGCTATATGAAAGGCAAAACAATGATAAAACGGCTGAAGAGTATTTTCTTAAAGCATATGCATTGATTCCTAAAAGTAAAGTAGCCAACAGTAATGAATTTTCTACGATTAAAATTGTCTCTTTCTTAGAAAGGTTTGCCGGTTTTTATGAAAGATTACACCAGCCCGAAAAAGCGTTGAAGTATTTAAAAGAGGCAAGAAATTTTGAAAAACAGGGTTATCAGGAAAAGTATGAGAACAGTACCAAATCTCTGGAATTGTTCTATGAAACCGAAAAGAAAGATAATCAGATCAAACAGCTCGAAGAGAGAGATAAGATGTATAATAAATATAAGTTTCTTTATTTATGTATCATTTTACTTGCCATTATTGGGGTAATCTTCCTGTTTTATATGTTGCGTTACAGACAAAGACTCAGCAGACAAAAGATCGATATGCTGGAAAGTGAGAAAAATGAAGCTAATTTATTGCTGCAATTAACTCAGAAAGAACAGGAACGTCTAAAGGCAGAACAGGAATTGCTTGCTCTTCAGCAGGAACAGCTTCAGAAGCATGCGATGGCAACTTCTCTACAGCTGGATCAGAAAAACTCTTTTATTAATGAAATTAAAGAGAAAGCTAAAGATGAGAAAAACAGTAATCTCAGCCGTGCATTAAAAGAAGAACAGTTTATTGATCATGATTTTAATGTAATGCAGAAAATTGTACAGGATGTACACCCGGATTTTTTTAAACGCCTTCAGGAAATATCAGTAACAAAGCTTACCAATCAGGATTTGAGATATGCTTCCTATATTTATCTTAATATGGATAATCAGCAGATATCAAATATTTTAAAATCCAGCCCTATGGCAGTGAGAATGACTAAATACAGACTGAAACAAAAACTGGGGCTAGATAAAAATGATGACCTGAAGTATTTTCTTCAAAACTATGATATATTAAAAGGCTTTACGAAGACAAAAGAAAAAGAATAATAAAAAAAACGAGGATTATTTCTCGTTTTTTTATTTCTTCTTGGAATAGGATTCTTCATCAATCCATCGGTCTCTGGTATTGACATCGATGAGGTAGAGGATATTGTCCTGTTTAGTCAACAATAATGTTTTGGTTACCGGCATTGGGATTTTTTTGCCTTCTAACACATCTGCTCTTAAAGAAACGATATTCTTCTTTCTTACAATATCACCGGTGAATACATTGGAACTGCTCTCTCCTGTAGCTTTGTCATCGAAGACTTCTACATAAGTAGCATTATTCCCTTTGATTACAATAAAATCTCTTTCCGTATGATCTGCTTCATCTTTAATGAAAACAAACTTTTTATTGTCAATGTTTACATTTTCAAGATTTTGATTGATACCTTTTCTGGCTTCAAGTTTGTCGAGAATAGCATTCAAAGTTCCATATTGAGCTTTTACCCCTAAAGTAGTTCCTAAGAATAATATTCCGATTAAAAATTTTCTCATATGCTGTGTTTTATAAAAAAGTTTTGCCAGAATTAATATCCTGACAAAACTTAATATTGTATGTAAAATTAAAGATTACCTCTTCTTTCTTGTTCTCTTTCTAATGCTTCGAATAAAGCCTTGAAGTTTCCGGCACCAAAACTCTGTGCACCATGTCTTTCAATGATTTCGAAGAATAGAGTAGGACGGTCTTCTACAGGTTTAGTAAAGATCTGTAAAAGATATCCTTCTTCATCATGATCAATAAGTATACCTAACTCCTGTAATTTTTTAAGATCTTCATCAATATGACCTACTCTTTCAGGAACCATGTCATAATAAGCTTCAGGTGGAGCAGAAAGGAATTCTACGCCTCGTTTTTTAAGCTCACTTACGGTATGAATGATATCTCTTGTAGCAACAGCAATGTGCTGTACTCCTTCACCTTCGTAGAAATCAAGGTATTCTTCTACCTGAGACTTCTTTTTACCTTCTGCAGGTTCGTTGATCGGGAATTTTGCATATCCGTTTCCATTTGACATTACTTTAGACATCAATGCAGAGTATTCTGTATTAATTTGCTTATCATCAAAAGAAAGAATATTTACAAATCCCATTACTTTTTCATACCATTCAACAGTAGGGATCATTCTGTTCCAGTCTACATTTCCTACACAGTGATCTACATATAATAAACCTGCTTCCTCAGGATTATAAGCACTTTCCCACTTTTCATATCCTGGCATGAAAGCTCCGTTATAGTTTTTTCTTTCAACAAACATGTGAACCGTTTCTCCATAAGTATAGATCCCGGACATTCTTACTTCACCATGCTCATCAGTTAACGTTACAGGCTCTAAGTATGGTTTTCCACCTCTTTTTGTAGTCTCTTCAAATGCTGCGTAAGCGTCATCTACCCAAAGTGCTAAGATTTTTACTCCGTCACCATGTTTTTTTACGTGTTCATTGATAGGAGAGTCAGAATTAAGCCCTGTTGTAAGTACTAATCTGATTTTTCCTTGTTGAAGCACATAAGATGCGCGGTCTCTTACTCCTGTTTCAGGACCAGCATAAGCTACAGACTGAAAACCGAAAGCGGTCTTATAATAATGAGCAGCCTGTTTTGCATTTCCTACATAAAACTCAATATAATCCGTACCGTTAATCGGTAAGAAATTTTCTGCTTGAGCAATTTTCTCGGCAAATGTAAGTGTTGACATATTTTCTCTTTTACTTTTATTTTATTGGTATGCAAATTACAAAAATCTTAGACATGGCGAAAATAATACTGCCGAATCGTTGAATATATTTAACATAAAGTCCAAGAAAAGTACACTTAAGTATATTTAAGTTTCCTAAGTTTAAAATGAGCAGAGTACATTTGTAATACAAAAAACAAGTGGAGAAAAAAATATTTCGAACATGAAAGCCGCAGAGGTCATCTGCGGCTTTCTTATTTATAGTGTTTCTATCTTTCTGTTGAGCGTTCCGGCATCCGGATTATAATTGTCCCAGATCTTCCAGGTATCATCTATTTTTTTAATAAAATAAATCTGTGTACTAAGCTGGTTCACAAAATGTTCCTCTCCGGTTTCTCCTACTTTAAATAAAAGATTCCAGAACTCCTGAGTTTCCAGGATTTTTTTGTCAGGTTCATCGGTAACAATACGAATATCAAAAACTTCGTAATTGGAACGGTTGTTTTTTGTTACCAAATGGAAGTCTTTGTCACACAGTTCTTTACTGAATTGTGATACTCTTTCCAAAAAAGGAGAATCATCAAATATAAAATCTTTGAAAATATCCATATTATGCGTTGGAAACTGTTTGCAGAATTCAAATGCTATAGAACAATAATCATAAACCATTTGTGTCAGAAATGACTGGCTATCAGTTTCTTCATGATTTTCTTTTTTTTGTCTTACGGAAAGGATATAGTCATTCAGATCTTTATAACCTAAAAAAATGCATATTTTGTCAAGAGTTTTTAAAAATCTTAAATCACTGTGCGTTTTGTCCTGGTAGTCGTTTTCAAAGAAACGCTGTAGGGTAACATGAGAAATGGTGGTGCCGATTTCAAATTTTCTGCCTCCTTTAAGTTCTTCAGCTTCAGATAGTTCATCTTTAATGATTTCGGAAAGAATAATATAATGGCTTCTCTTCCATTCATTCATATTCCCCAAAACAGAATTCCTTACCTTCGAATGCTTTACAACTTCCTCTCGTATCGAATTATATATAGTCTTCAATTTCCTCGTTTTAGAAAGAGTTTTATCAAAAATATTGCCAAAATTTTAAAGTTTTTTAGCCTGAATGTCAAAACTTTTTTTAAATTATTAATAAAAATACCTTTTTTTAAATGTTAGGAACTGATTATCAGTGTTTAAATCTTTCATAAGCAGCTCTTTCCAACATTTCTCTATCATCAGGGTGTGCGATGCTGATAAGCTCCTGTGCCCTCTGGCGGAGGTTTTTTCCGTATAAATAGGCGGTTCCGTATTCGGTAACAACGTAGTGAATGTGTCCTCGTGTTGTAACCACTCCAGCACCCTGTTTAAGATAAGGAACAATTCTGGAAATTCCTTTTTTGGTTCTTGAAGTAATAGCAATGATAGGTTTTCCATCATCACTTAGTGCAGCCCCTCTCATAAAGTCCATTTGACCGCCGATACCACTGTATTGCAGGGTTCCGATAGAGTCGGCACAAACCTGTCCCGTAAGATCTATTTCAATGGCGGAATTGATAGCTACCATTTTCTTATTCTTCATGATATTGATGGGGAAATTAACCTCGCTTACATCTCTGAAGGCAAAGACCGTATTATCATCTACGTAATCATATAATTTTCTGGTTCCGAAGCAGAAACTGGTAATCGTTTTGTTGTCGTTGTAACCTTTGTATTTATTATTAATGACATCATTTTGAATCAGATCTATAACTCCGTCACTCAGCATTTCAGTATGAATTCCCAGATCTTTGTGGTTATGAAGACATTGAAGCACGGCATCAGGAATGGTACCGATACCCATTTGAAGGGTAGATTTGTCTTCAATAAGCTCAGCTACATTTTTACCTACCAGCATTTCTTCGGGACCTACTTTTGAGCCATAGTCTACGGTATGAAGTTCTTCCTCATGCCATACCAGTTTATGGATTCTGCTGATGTGAATCATACCGTCTCCATGAGTACGGGGCATCCTTGGGTTGACCATTGCGACGATGGTTTTTGCCGTATCTACGGCTGCTCTTGCAATATCTACTGAAGTTCCCAATGTGCAGAATCCGTGTCTGTCCGGTGGGGAAACAGTTATAAGAGCTACATCAAGAGGGAGTATATTCTTTCTGAATAGAATAGGGATTTCGCTTAAAAATACGGGTACAAAGTCACCTCTGTCTGAGTTGACAGCATCACGTACCGGGGTAGAAACGAATAGGGAATTGACGAAGAATTTATCTTTATATTCTGGTTTCGCGATTTCTATATTTCCCTGCTGGGTAATGGAAACCATTTCTACATTTTCCAATCTGTGCGCCTGTCTTGCAAGCTCATCAATAAGATAATTGGGAGTACAGGCACTACCATGGAAAAATACACGATTGCCGCTTTTTATGGTATACATTGCTTCTTCAGCGCTGATATAATTATGCATATTTTATCTTTTTTATTATAAAATTCCTGACTGATTTTTATTCATAACTACCTAACCTCTCTCAAAGATAACTTTTATATTTCTATTTATTTCAAATAGGGTAGGAGATCTTAAAAGACTTTTATCATATTAATGAATCATATAAATTTAATAAAAAATAAAGACCGAATGCATCACATCCGGTCCTTAATATTAGATCTTTGTAAAATTTTAGTTGGAAACTTCCATCGTTGTTGTCTGTTTCATACTTCCTGTTTCTGAGAAACGTAAATGCCAGCTGAAGGCTTCTTCCAGTAAGTGTGGAGTGTGTCCGCCTTTTTCACAGGCTCTGTCAAAATATGATTGTAATTCTTCTTTATAGTCAGGATGAACACAATGATCAATGATTTTCTGAGCTCTTTCTCTTGGTGCTAATCCTCTTAAGTCGGCTAATCCTACATCTGTCACTAAAATATCAACATCATGCTCCGTGTGGTCTGTGTGTGAAACCATTGGAAGAACGTGTGAAATATTATTTCCTTTTGAAGCTGCCTGAGTTACAAAAATACTTAAGTAAGCGTTTCTGGCAAAGTCACCGGAACCACCGATTCCGTTCATGATCTTTGTTCCTCCGATATGAGTGGAGTTTACATTTCCGTAGATATCGAATTCAATAGCTGTATTGATGGCAATTACTCCCAGTCTTCGGATTAATCCCGGAGTATTGGAAATATTCTGTGGTCTTAAAACAAACTTTTCTTTATATTTCGAAAGGTTTCCAAGCACTCTTTCGTAGCATTCTTTGGAAACAGTGATTGAAGATGCAGAAGCAAAACTTAGTTTACCTGAATCTATTAAATCAAATGTACTGTCCTGAAGCACTTCTGAGAACATGGTTAAATCATAGAAATTACTATCCTTGAATCCTGTAAGCACTGCATTGGCAACTTTACCGATACCCGCCTGAAGTGGAAGTAATCTGTCTGTAAGTCTTCCTAAACGAACTTCATTTTCAAAGAATTCAAGAAGGTGTTTTGCGATAGCTGTTGTTTTCTCGTCTGGCTCAGCAATGTCTGCAGGGCTGTCTTTAAGATTGGTGAAAACAATAGCCTCAATTTTATCAGGGTCTACGGGAATGCTTTTTCTACCAATTTTGTTCCATGGAGCAACAATTGGGATAACATTTCTGTAAGGATAATCTTCAGCCTGATAAATATCGTGAATTCCGTAAACTTCTTCCGGAACTTCGGTATTGATTTCAATGATGATTTTTTTAGCCAGAGCAGCAAAAGTAACAGAGTTTCCTACTGATGTTGTAGGAACAATGCTTCCGTCTCTTTCAATATAAGTAGCTTCAATAACTGCTACATCAATGCTTTGAAGGTTTTTGGTATGAAGAAGCTCGGCACTTTCACTTAAATGCTGGTCGATGAAAAGAATTTCACCATTATTGATCTTGTTCCTCAAGATAGGATCTACCTGGAAAGGCATTCTTTTTTTCAGAACGTTAGCTTCTGCCAGTTTTCCATCGGTACCGTGTCCTAATGAAGCTCCGGTCATTAAAGTGACTTTAAGGTCTTCTGTTTTTCCTCTTTCTGCTAATGCCGGCAAAATTGCTTTGCTGTCACCTGCTTTTGTAAAGCCGCTTGACCCTATGGTCATTCCGTCTTTAATGATTTTTACAGCGTTTTCTGCCGTAGTTACCTTTTCGTGTAGACTTTCTAATCTGATTCTTTCTAACATGTAATATTGATTTTTATTAAACCACCATTACTTAGGATGCGATATGAAAAATAATGATGGTCATATGTGAACCATACCTCACAAATTTACGAAAAAAGACGCTTCAAATAAAGGATTTGAAGCGTCTTTTGTATGTATTCAGTAATAGTTTTTTGCTAAACTATGTAAGCTCTTTAGTATTAAATAAATCTATCCTGTTTTTTAACCATAAAAGTCACAAAAGCGTTTTTTTTAAACACTTTAGTTCACTTAAGTAAGTTTAAAAATCCTGGATATAAGTACACATTAGAAGAAATATTAACTTAAGTGCTCTTTTTAAAGATGCATTATTTACTTTTGAAACTTAAGTGTTTACATCTTTTGTGATTGAAATTAATCAATTAAGAATATTTCGTGATAAGGACATCTTATTCCAGCCAAGAAGTTTTGTAAGACGGATCTTCCACTTTTAATGCTTCTTCTGTGATTTTTAAAGGACGGAAAGGATCTACCATTACGGCATATTCTTCTGTAAACTTTTTACCAATACTTCTTTCCATTGCTCCTGGGTGAGGTCCGTGTACAATTCCTCCCGGGTGAAGAGTAAAGTCCATAAGATCAATGTGGTTACGGCTCATAAAATCACCTTCGGTATAGAACAATACCTCATCGGAATCAATATTGGAGTGATTGTAAGGTGCAGGAATAGCTTGTGGGTGGTAATCGTACATTCTTGCGCAGAATGAACATACTACAAAGTTATGGGCTTCAAAATTCTGGTGAACCGGTGGCGGCTGGTGAATTCTTCCGGTGATGGGTTCAAAGTTTTTGATATTGAATTTATAAGGATAGAAATATCCGTCCCAGCCTACAACATCAAACGGATGAGTTGCATAAATAAAGTCTGTGATCTGGTTTTCTTTCTTTACTTTAATTAAAAATTCTCCTTTTTCGTCCACAGGTTCTTTGAAAACAGGAGCAATCATATCTCTTTCACAGAACGGAGAATGTTCCAGAAGCTGCCCGAATTCATTTCTGTATCTTTTGGGAGTATAAATAGGAGAATGGCTTTCCAATACAAAGAATACTGTATTTTCAGATGTTAATTCTACCTGATAAATAGTTCCTCTTGGAATGATAAGATAATCACCAACTCCAAATTCAAGGTCTCCTACAAATGTTTTTAAAATTCCTGTTCCTTCATGAACGAATAAAAGCTCATCACACTCAGCATTTTTGTAGAAATAATCCATAGATTTTCTAGGTTTTGCTAATCCCATTTTCAGGTCGTTGTTCATCAAAAGGATCTTACGGCTATCCATGAAATCGTCCTCAGGAGTTACGTTCATTCCCTTAAACATTCTTGGAGTAATGTTTTTATCTACCGCTATTTTTGGAGTCACATCTTTCGGCTCCCCGATGGATTTGATCTGCGTAGGGCGGTGAATATGGTATAACAGAGAAGAAATACCGTGAAAACCTTCCGTTCCGAAAAGCTGTTCATAGTAAAACTTATCTTCCGGAGATTTAAAGACTGTATGTCTTTTTTGTGGGATATTTCCCGCTAGATGATATCTCATTTTACTTTCATATGTAGTTTCTCAAATTTAATAATTTTTCATGAATTGGCTTAATCAAAAAAAATCTCACAAGTTTTGTATGTTAAAAATAATTGTTAGATTTGTCTAACAATTTTAATTTCATGAAGCGAATATTATTTTCTATTACTTTTTTATCTTCGTATTGCTTTGCCCAAGAGACGGACAGTTTGCGTTTAAATCAAACAAAAAATACTGATTCTGTAAGGGTCTACAAAAAAGAGATCAAGACAAGTACTATTGAGGATGTAGTGGTAACGGGAACCATAAAACCGATGAGCAGATCAAAAAGTCCGGTAGCCATAGAGATCTACAGTCAGAAATTTTTTCAGAAAAATCCTACACCAAGTATTTTTGAAGCCATAGGAATGGTAAATGGGGTAAAACCTCAACTGAACTGCTCTGTTTGTAATACCGGAGATATTCATATCAATGGGCTGGAAGGTCCGTATACGATGATTCTTATTGACGGGATGCCGATTGTAAGCTCACTTTCCACGGTATATGGATTGAGTGGTATTCCGAATAGCCTTGTTGATAGGATAGAAGTGGTAAAAGGTCCTGCGTCTTCCATTTATGGTTCGGAAGCAATGGGTGGAGTTATTAATATTATTACCAAAAATGCGTTGACGGCTCCCAAATTGAGTGTAGATATGATGACGAGTTCCTGGGCTGAAAATAATATTGATCTTTCCACAAAATTTAATCTTGGGAAGAATGCTGCTTCATTATTAAGTTTAAATTATTTCAGCTTTAAAGAAAGAATAGATCAGAATAAAGATAATTTCACAGATACTACTTTACAAAGCAGAATTTCAGTTTTTAATAAGTGGAATTTTAAAAGAAAGGAAAACAGACAGGCGAGTTTTGCAATGAGGTATCTGTATGAAGATCGTTTTGGCGGTGAAATGCAATGGAATAAATCTTATCGTGGAAGTGATGAGGTATATGGCGAAAGTATTTATACAAACAGAGCTGAAATTTTCGGGTTATATGAATGGCCAATGAAGGAACATATTGTGACCCAGTTTTCCTATAATTATCATGATCAGAATTCTTTTTACGGATCAAATCCTTTTAATGCTATTCAAAAAGTAGCTTTTGTACAAACCTATTGGGATAGAAGTTTTGGGAAGCACGATATCACAGCCGGATTTACTTTTAAAAGAACTTTCTATGATGACAACACTCCGGGAACACTGGCTTCTGACGGGATCACCAATGCACCGATGAAATCTCCGATCTGGGGAGCGTTTATTCAGGATCAATGGGAGATCAATGATAAGAATACGTTGTTACTCGGCTATCGTTATGATTATGATAAGGTACATCATTCCGTACATTCTCCAAGATTAGCGTGGAAATTCTCTCCAAATCCTTATCATACTTTACGTTTCAATTTCGGAACAGGGTTCAGGGTTGTGAATCTTTTTACAGAAGATCATGCGGCTTTAACCGGTTCAAGGGAAGTGATTGTAAAATCTAATCTGGAGCCGGAAAGATCAGTGAACGGAAACCTGAATTATATCTGGAAAATTCCTCTAGGAAACCGAATGCTGAATCTTGATGCTTCTGCTTTTTATACTTATTTCAGTAATAAAATTGTTGGTGATTTTGATTCTGATCCGAATAAAATTATCTATGACAACCTTCATGGATACGGAATTTCCAGAGGTGCTTCTCTGAATGTAGATTTTACTTTTCAGTTTCCTCTAAGTGTTAATCTGGGAGTAACTTACCTTGATGTGTATCAAAAGTATGATAATGAAAATCAAAAAACACAGCAGCTGCACGCTCCCAAATGGAGTGGAACTTATAATCTGACGTATAAATTTCCACACAATCTGACCGTAGATTTTACCGGACAGTTTTATGGACCGATGAGGCTTCCTGTTCTACCGAACGACTTCCGACCAGAATATTCACCGTTTTATTCTCTTGCCAATATTCAGGTGTCAAAAAGTTTCAAATCTGGTTTTGAAGTGTATGGCGGTGTGAAAAACTTATTCAACTTTACTCCTAAAGATCCCTTGATGAGACCTTTTGATCCATTTGATAAACATGTTGATGATCCTATCAATAATCCCAACCATTATACTTTCGATACTGCATATGGCTATGCTCCAATGCAAGGAATCCGAGGGTTCTTGGGAGTGAAATATACACTGAAATGAGAATTTTAGCTTTATTTTTAATGTTTGTGCCCTGTTTTTGTCTGTCTCAGATGAAGACAGGGACTTTTTCGGAATTAGAGCTTCAACAAAAGGAGTTTTCAAAACCTATTGTTATTCATATTTATACGGATTGGTGCTCAGTCTGTAAAATTGAATCCTTTCATTTAAATAAAGATAAAGCTTTAGTGAAGATGCTGAATGAAAATTTTTACTTCATCAATTTTGAAGCGGAAAAGACCAAGGAAAGAATTAGGTTTCAGGGACGGAATTTTGAGTATTTGTCTAATGGAGGTTCCGGAATTCATGAATTGGCGTTGGCATTATCTAAAAATAAGGAACAGCCGGTTTATCCATTGTGGATTTTCTTAGATAAGAATCAGAATTTGTTGTATTATCATGAGGGATTGCTTACTCCTGAAAACATGAAACAGAAGTTGAAGGTGATTTCGGCTTTATGATATAGTAATTGTTGGAAAACGCTAAGACGCAAATTTTTCTATTTTGTTGTGTTGTATTTAAGGCGCTAAGATTTTATCTGCGATAAAATTGAATGCTGTTTATTTTAATGCCACTAATACACGAATAGTTTATATACAGTTCGCCTATGTGGTAAAAATTATTATAGTAATTGTTGGAAAACGCTAAGACGCAAATTTTTCTATTTTGTTGTATTTAAGGCGCAAGGATTTTATCTGCGATAAAATTGAATGCTGTTTATTTTAATGCCACAAATGCACGAATAATTTTATACAGTTCGCACATTTGGTAAAAATTATTAAACCACATAGACATTCTTCATAAAGTTATATAAGTATCATTTTCTTCGTGTATTCTAAGACATATGCAAATTATATCTTGTTAAATTTACAAAAGGCTCTTCTCTT
>NZ_JCAKRW010000015.1:0-91293 GCF_059515185.1 Chryseobacterium sp. CS2K3
CATGGAAGAAGTATCTCATAAATTTAAGGAGCTAGAAATCGCTTTTAAATCATAAGATTTTTACTGTATATCATTTTCCTTTGTAATTATTTTCTAGCAGGTTCAAAATATCTGATTCCTTATACAATATTTTTCCCTGAATTTTTATGAAGGGTAGCAGGCGATCATCTCGGTATTGTTGAAGTGTGCGCCTGCTGATATGAAGCAAGCGACATATTTCATCACCGGTTAAATATTTTTCTTCATGATGGGACGGTCGTAAATATCTGCTGATCTGCTCAAGGTATTTTTTTATAGAACTTATATCTTTAAGCCGAGATAAAATCTCTTCGGTAGCGTTTTTTATATATTGCATAGGTTTAACCTTTTAATTGAAGTAATGCGATTACATCATTATATTTAAAATAATTTTTCCTGCTGATATAAGTGCATGGCAATAAGCCTTTTTGCTTATACTTTTGGAGGCTTCTTTTACTAATGTTCAAAAGTTGACACACTTCCTGATTATCCAGCCACTTGTTTCTACTATAATTGGATTGGTATCGTGTAGCGAGCTCTGAAAGAAATTCGTTAAGCCACTCAATTTCTTTATTTAGGGCTTCGTAGGCGTTCTTTTCTATAAGTATAAATTCCATAATTCAATTTTGAATTATTAAGCTATATATTTACTTAACATACGAATGAATCTGTCATTCAGTAGCAGTAATAGGTTGTGGATGGCTCATGAGTGTTTTGTAAGCTGCTACAAGAAAACACTTATAAGAATAGTCAGAAAAACCTTGTTATAAAGCTGTATTTGATGTTTCTATTGGCAGGATGAATGATCTGGTGATAAAGATGTCTTTATAAGGCTGGTCCAAGTTTATCATCGTTTGATTCCAAAGTGCTACCGCTTAGTCAGCATAGGAAGACAAAAAATTCCCTTAATATTAAGAAAAGGAAGGGAAATTCGAAGTATTTAGAGGGGAGATTCTGGATTGTAAAATGGGTGGTATTATTTTCATTAGCTAATAAACTTTGATTCCGCATGGGTCATTATTCTCTAAAATGGAAGGCTCTTTTATCAGGTTAATTACAGTTTTAACGATGTATTGAAAAAAACTTGTATTATCCGGGTAGTAATAATGGCAAAAACTAGATCTAAATATATATAGCTCTTGGTTACGTGAAGCAGTTATTTCGATCTTTGCCTGTTCAAAAAAATACTCTCGAATCATCGGTGTATTCGGATTGATTCTAACTGCTGAATATAATCTTAACTTTACAGATCTATAAGTACTATTGCCCGAAGTGGTATTCTAATAATTTTTAATAGTTAATTATCTCCGGCTAGTACGGAGATTTTGCTTTTTAATAGGAAAGAATCTCCTCTTTGGTTCTGATCAATAACTATTATACATGGATACTGAGTCCCAGCAGTAGTAAATAACAGTGAAGGAGTGAAATTGTTGTAAAATGCCTTATCACCGATAGTGAAACAGGACTGGTTCTTTTTTGACACGTTTCAGTAATTGTAAAGCCTGATGGGGGTCGTAACCGCTTTTATCAAAGGAATATTTTGGAATAATAGTAATTTGTATTCACTTTAATGTGATAATTTTTTTGGTCGTTTTAATTTTTGTTTTATCTTTTACGCAATAAAATATTACATTATGGGAGAATTAATTTTAGCAGTTTTAGGTGTATTAATCCTAATCCTAACGCGTGTAGAGAGTGCAATAACTAACCCTATAGTTATTGCAAAAGTCAATCATTTCCATTCAAGAGTAAAAGTTGAGATGGAATTAATTATTACTGAACCTTATAGTGAGACAAAGAAGAAAACCATGCGCTGGGCATGCGGACTTTTTATCGGATTGGCCATTATCGACCTTATCAGTGTGAAAATATTTGGCCCCGATTCGATAAAAAATCCACTTAAAAATCCAACAATTCTTTATAGCACTATTATGCTTATGATTCTTGTACTGGGAAATTTTAACAGAAGAGATCTTTTAAAATATGTATTGTTATTTATTTTATCTGGGATAGTCGCGATTTTTTTAGTGCATAATCCTGAAGCCGTTTTTGCTGGGTCCGAGACTCTTTTCAGAGCATGGCCGGGCAGTCCCATCTTTCAGGATGTGCTCATCGGGCTCGGGACTATTGCTATCATTACTATGATGTTCCTGATCGTTTTTGTTGCCCGCGGAGCCTACTACCTATTTTATTTAGTGCTACGACTTCTATTTAAGTTCAGCATAAAAGGGAATGAAGAAAAGCCATAGAAGGCCTTTGTTTTTGTGGTTGGTATCATATCTGTACCGGCAATATCTGTGTTTGCGCTGATTTAACGGGACAATCCTCAGATAATATTGGGATTGAATAAAATCGAAATCAGAAACCGATATTCCGCTGCTACCCAAGGCTGTTGAAATCATGGCAAAATATAAAAACGATGCAATATGTATACAGCGAAAGAGTGTTCTACCTGTTCGTTCTAATCAAAAGATGAACACATACTTAAAGGAAATTGCTGATGTTTGTGAGATTTCAGCAAATCTTAATACACACAAGGAACGTAGAACTTTTGCAAGTACTGTCACGCTTAATAATGGTGTCCCTATTCATGTTGTCACTCTATACATTAGTAAAGATGGAGGCTTTCAGCAATGATACATGTTTTCAAAGTAACTTGGTAAAGATTCAATCTGTTCTTGACAGAATAAACTTGCAGTTTAATAAAAAAATCAATATAGTAAACCTCAATATGTTGGTATTGAGGCTTCTATGTTCAATCAATTTTGAATTTAATAATTCATTATGCTACGAAATCCCGGATGGTACGAAGACTAATAAGTAATATAGCCCATATCCTGCAATTGATAAAAATATTTGTGATAGGTCGGAAAAGTTGCTATATGAGATAGTTTCATTAATTTACTGCGTCTGACTCTTATTATTTCCTTCTCATTTTGTCGATAGGCAAGCTGAACGATCGCATAAATAAGGGATATGTGCTAGACATTCAAATGTGGATCCTTGGTTACCATTGACATATAATCTAACCCTATTGCCTTTGCCATTTCTGTCTGGGATGGTTTCCAGACCACTAACGCAGTGGCTCACGAGGTATGTCAGTGTTTACTTATGGCTTCCGGTTGCTGATATATTCAGTGCTATTCTGGCCAAGATACAGACCTTGATTTTAGAAAGGAATATTGAGATGCTGGCAGATCCTGATTTCATACCCGATACTTCCAATACGGTGTACATCATCTATATGGTGATCGGTATCATAGGTTATTTTACAGTACCAACGGTTATTGGCTGGATCATTCAGGCAGGAGGTGCAGGAAATTTCATGCGCAATGTGAACCAGACTGCCTCGAAGTCTAGCAACGTTGTGGGAGCCGTAGCCGGTTCTGCAACGGGTAATATTTCAGGAAGATTATTAAAATAAAAAGTACAGTTCTATGGAATTTAAAACCTTAAGAAATATTGAGAACAGTTTTAAGCAGATTAGCTTGTTTACGTTTGTATTTGCGGTGTTATTTTTTGGAGTGGTAAGTGTCGTCGTATTCAAATCCTACCAGTTTGCTGAACAGCAGCGTCAGAAGATTTATGTATTGGATAACGGTAAATCTTTGATGGTAGCCCTTTCACAGGATATGTCAATCAATAGACCGGTTGAAGCTAGGGAGCATGTGAGAAGATTTCATGAGTTATTCTTCACAATTGCACCGGATAAAAATGCCATTGAAAGTAATGTAAAAAGGGCTTTCAATCTGGCTGATCAATCTGCATTCAACTACTATAAGGACCTTCAGGAAAAAGGATACTATAACAGGATGATTTCCGGTAATATCCAGCAGAGGATTGAAGTGGACAGTGTTGTTGCCAACTTCGACAGTTATCCTTATGATGTAAAAACGTATGGCAGACAGTTCATCATCAGATCCAGCAATCTTACCATCAGAAATTTGATTACGAACTGCTCACTGGTGAACTCTGTACGGTCTGACAGCAATCCGTAGGGATTTACAATTGAAAAATTCAATGTAATCGAAAATAAAGATGTTGAAACTGTTGAACGCTAACATGACTATAATGAAAAAATTAAGAGATACAATCGAACATTATATTTTAGAGGTGGCGAATCGCTGGAGAGTTCTTCCTGCAGCAAAACAAAGATTCCTTACCAAGGTTTTCTTTAGTGGTTATGTTCTGTTAACAGCCATTGTTATTATCAATGTATTTGTTTCTACAATTCAAAGAAGTAATAAGATGTCTATTCATCATATTGAAGGACTTTCTAAGAAATCAATTGAAAAGGTTTCAGAACATCATGATATCGTAAAGCTACCGTCAAAAGAATAGAATATGAAAGATTCAGAGACAATTAAGATCACATAAAATGATCTTCCTCAAAATTCTAACGAGTTGAATGATCATCGTAAAGTCCAATGGGAGAGGTTGAAGAAGCCGGTTATTTATTTCTTAATGACTGTCATCTGTGCGATTTGCTCTTACCTCATTTTCAAACCAAAATCCAATAATACTCTAATTGAAAAGGCTGGATTTAATGCTGATATTCCACAGGCAAAGGACGGAAAGTTGCAGTCGGACAAACAAAAAGCTTACGAACAGCAGTTGTTGGAGCAAAAGAATGAGGAGAAAAGAAATGCGATAACTACCTTATCCGACTATTGGATTGACCAAAACGATTCAAATTCTAATAAAAGTCCATCAAGTTTAACGGCTGCCACCACCAATCTTCAGCAATCCGATCAGAATGCAGTAAACAGCTACCGTAACGCGCAGCAGACCTTGAGCTCGTTCTATACCAGGGATGACCAGGAAGTCAATACTCTGAAGAAGGAAATTTCAAGGTTGAAGAGTGAAGCGATGCAAAATAATGCTGTTCCTGCTGGGTTAAGAATAAATGATCAGTTAGAACTCATGGAAAAATCGTATCAGATGGCTGCCAAGTATCTTCCAACTGCGGCAAAGCAAGAACAATCGTCACCAAAAGAAGAGACCGAAAAACTAACTGAAAAGAAGGTTAAGCTGACTGCAGCTAAACCAGCATATTCCAATATTGTTTCATCATTATACAGGGAGCTATCAGATAGTGCCTTAATTGCAGGTTTGAATCAAAATAGATTTTACAACAGTCAAAATGGTTCAAACAATTCAGTTGCATCCAAAAATGCAATAAGAGGTGTGGTTTATGAAACGAAGACTTTGGTAAACTAAAGTACATTATCCATAAGGCTTTCAGAACCGATGCAACTTGGATAATCTGAAATTCCTCCGGGAAGCTTGCTTATTGCGGTAGGTAAATTTCAGGGTGGAAGACTTCAGTTAACAATATCTTCCATTCAATACAAGGGCAATGTATATCCTGTGGAAATCAATATTCATGATAATGACGGGCAATTGGGCTTATATATGCCTTATTCGCCGGAACAAAATGTAGTAAATGATATTGTTGCTAATATGAGTCAGACTTCTGGGACTAATATTATGATGACCCAGTCGGCGGAACAGCAGGTTGCAGCTGATCTGAGCAGAGGCATAGTGCAGGGATTGTCGGGCTATATTCAAAAAAGAGTCAGACAGCCAAAAGTAATTATAAAAGCAGGGCACCGGGTCCTGCTTGTGCCTAAAATAACGAATTAAAAAATTAAAAAATGAATTCACAAAAGAGCCATTATATTCTTATTATTCTATTCCTATTACTGGTCAATAGAGTATTTGGTCAGGACTCTATAACGACCTATGTTTCATTGGAACAGGCAAAGCTGGAACCTTTCAGGATGCAGGTTACTTATAATAAAACGACCCATCTGATATTTCCTTCATCAATACGATATGGTGATCTTGGAAGTGATCTTTTGGTTGCCAATAAGGCAGAGCCCATCGGAAATGTGCTTCGTGTCAAGTCGGCTGTACGAGATTTTGAAGCGGAAACCAATTTTTCGGTGATCACTGAAGATGGAAAATTCTACAGCTTCGATGTAATATATAGTGCATATCCTGGTACCCTCAGTTACGATTTTGTAAAGATGCAGAGAAGCATGGAAAAGAGTTACCTTGTTAAAAGATCAGGTGTTAGAAATTGAAGTACTGGAAAGAAATGGAGGACGGCATCAAAAAGTTCAACTTGAGAATACGGAGCTGGTCAGCGCTAAACTGATCAATAGTTTAAATTTTAAAACCAAATAAGATGAACAAATTATTGATAGCAGTGGTTTTCATTTTAAAAATAGGATGTTAACATAAAAAAGATTTTATTTTAGAATTTGTTGAGAAGTAATGAGAAAATTTATAATAAAAAAATTGCAACAAAGCTCCGACAAATAGAATAACTTTATAAGATGACTTTTAACATATTTCAAACATTTCAGATGTTATTTACAGCATAATTAATTCAAAAAACAATACTTTTAAGCAGTGAATTAGTTGAAAGAATTTTTAGTTGCATTAATAGAGAACTTTTATTGAAATATAATGACAACTAAACCGTTACACAATTTCCATATTCCGGTAATGGGATTGGCTTATACTATAGACAGCCCGATCCGTGTCGCACAATATGGAATTTCTTCTGTGATTTCCATCATTGATGATGAAATTTTGGAAAAAATGAAAAACTTTTATAATCAAAAGTTTAATCTGAATTATTTAGGAATTTCAACCAAAACAGAGGATTACAGAGCCAAAAGAATTACTGCTTATCTGGACATGGTAGATGATATCGTGAATGAAAAATTCGAATCCTTCAAACAGGAAATCAGTAAAAATAAAGAGGCTTTGAAAGATTTTATGGCAATGCTGCCCAATACTTCGGACCTTAAAAATAACCTTCAGTACCTTATCTCTCAAACGGACAGCTGGGGAGAAAGCATCAAAAATTTTATTGAAACCAACTTGGTACCTGGAAGCATTGATGTTAATATCATGACAAAAGTTGATAAAGACAACTACATAAAGGACGAACAACTTCCAGTCATGTATAACGATGCTCATGCTTCGCTTCGGGGTTTTGCCAATAGCAAATTAACTTCTTCTATGGTTCTTTCTGCCGGCATGAATCCCAGATTGTACAGTTATATGGAGGAATTTAATGACTTTTTTCCTGATGAAAACGGAGTTTTGAAAAAGAAAATCATCCTTAAAGTAAGTGATTTTCGGTCTGCCATGATCCAGGGAAATTTTCTGGCAAAAAAAGGACTATGGGTTTCAGAATACCGAATAGAATCCGGGTTGAACTGCGGTGGACACGCTTTTGCTACTGAAGGAATGCTTTTAGGACCTATCATGGAAGAATTCAGGCAGAAAAAAGATGACCTGATCCAGTCTGCCCATTCGCTAATGATCACTGCATTGGAACAGAAGGGGAAATTCATTGTTTCTCAACCTTTAGAAATGAAAATTACCGTACAGGGCGGAGTAGGAACCTCCGAGGAACATGACTTTTTACTCAATACTTATCAGGTAGACAGCGTAGGATGGGGATCTCCGTTTTTATTAGTTCCGGAAGCCACTTCTGTAGATTCTGAAACCCGAAATTTACTTTTACAATCTACAGAACAGGACTTTTATTTAAGTAAAATCTCACCGCTTGGCGTTCCCTTCAATACGATAAGAGGAACCTCTAATGAATTATTAAAACAACAGAAAGCAGCCAGCGGAAGATACGGAAGCTCATGCCCAAAGAAATTACTGGCATTAAGTAAAGAATATTCAAAGGAAGGAACCTGTACAGCATCTAAGAAATATCAGGATATCAAACTGAATGAACTTAACTCCCAAAAAGAAACAATTTCTGGAGAAGAATTTGAGAAGAAAAAAGCTGAAATTACAGACAAAGCATGCCTGTGTGTTGGGCTAGTAAATTCTGCATACATGGAGCAGGGAATAGAAATTAAAGGAGAAAAACAAGGAGTTGTCATTTGTCCCGGACCCAATATTGCCTTTTTCAATAAAGAAGTTTCACTTTCGGAAATGGTAAAGCATATTTATGGTAATAATAATGTTCTCCCTGGTAATGAGCGCCCCAATATGTTTATAAATGAATTGAAAATGTACATTGATTATCTGAAAAAAGAAATTAAAGACTCATCAATACAAGTTACCGCATCACAAGCTAAAAAATGGAATACTTTCAAAAAAAATATACTGGAAGGAATAGAGTATTACCATCAGCTTTTCAATACATCTACATTCTTCAGGCAGGAATTGCAAATGATCAATCATCAACTAAAGGAATATAAGCTGATACTCAATGCTGTAGAAATCCCTCATCCTGAAAAATAAGTATAAGAACCCACATAGATTCTACTGTTTACGCAGATGAAGATATTATTTTATACCACTAATGCACTCATAAAACCATGGGTGCATTAGTCGTAAATAAACATACTGTCACAATTCCAGCCTTTTATTCCAGACAATTTGACAATTATTTGCACCCTTATTTTTTTGATGCAATACACGTATTTCTGCCAGCCATAATAAACACAGACGGTAACCTCGAGGTAACTATTTCCATCAATCATAAATGCTGACAAAGTATACAATTGGTTCTGAATTTGTGCAGATAAAGTATCAAACAATAAAAAAACACGTATACAATGAAAGTTAAAAATCTATCTAAACTGGTGGGACCAATGCCAGTTCGTGATCCATTTATCATCGGAGCCTATCACAAAGACAATTATCCAAAAGCCAATGGAAATATGGGACCAGATGCATCTTTGGAAGGAAGAGTGATTGGAAATGATTTCAACAGAGATGCAGATTGGAAAATGTATTATGGAGAAAAAATACCCGGATTTCCACACCATCCACATCGTGGTTTTGAGATTGTAACCATTATTACTAAAGGCTATGCAGATCATTTTGATTCAAAAGGGTCAAAAGGACGTTACGGACAAGGTGATGTACAGCTTATGAGTGCAGGGTCAGGAGTCTTACATGGTGAGATGTTTCCTCTTTTAAATGATGATGCCCCCAATCCGTTTGAGTTATTTCAAATCTGGCTTAATTTACCGTCAAAAAGTAAAATGACCGAACCTGACTATAAAATGCTCTGGGCAGAGAAAATTCCAGAATCAAACATTAAAAATGAAAACGGTGGAAATGTAAAAACCAAAGTGATCTTAGGAGAATACAACGGAATAAAATCTCTTGATCCGCTTGAAAATTCATGGGCAAAAGATCCTGCACACCATGTTGGAATTGCACTTGTAGATATGGATCCCGAAACAGAATTCACTCTCCCGGCTATAAATGCTACCCTAAATCGTTTTGCGTTTTTCTATGATGGAAATTCTATTCTCGATATAGACGGAAATACTCTCCAGAAAGGCTTTTTTGCAGACCTGAATGGAGGAGAAGAAATAAAGTTCAAGAACGGCAACGGAAAGGCACAGATTATTATTCTTGAAGGTGAACCTATCGGAGAACTTGTTGCGGCAAGAGGACCATTTGTAATGAATACAGAACAGGAGCTGAACGATTCTTATGCAGAATATCGGAGAACTCAATTTGGTGGCTGGCCTTGGGGAAACACAGAAATGGACCTTGTTAATCCTAAGGAAACAGGGAGATTTGCAAGTTATCGATTTGGAGAAGAACTGGATTCTCCCGAAAAATAAAGTGATTATGAATCGGTTTTATTTCTAGCAAGGCTAATAGTCTTGCTTTTTTATTGATATATTACATTATAATAATACAGCCATTATATTTATTATAACTATAATGCAGATGGGTATTTTAAATGCCTATAAACACTGAATATTCCATACCTTAGAGGTCAGTTAGTAAAATTATTTTTATGAAAAAAAGAACGATCAAAAATACTGATTTGGAAATTGCTCCTATCAACTTCGGAGGAAATGTTTTTGGATGGACGCTGGATGAAAAGAAGTCATTTGATATTCTGGATCAGTTTACAGATGCCGGATTCAATTTTGTAGATACAGCAGATACCTATTCATGGTGGGTAAATGGAAAAGGCGGACAATCCGAAGAGATTATCGGAAAGTGGATGAAAAGCCGCAATAACCGTAAAGATATCGTATTGGCAACCAAAGTAGGTTCTGAAACAAAGGAACATGGCTATGATATCAGTAAAAAGCATATCCTTAAATCAGTAGATGAATCCCTTCAAAGACTTCAGACAGATCATATCGATCTTTATTACACCCATTTTGACGATCATATAACTCCGGTGGAAGAAACGCTTTCCGCTTACGATGAAATTATTAAAGCTGGAAAAGTACGTTATATCGCAGCATCTAATCTTTCTCCTGAACGTTTAAAAGCATCCTTTGAAGCTTCAGAAAAATACAACCTTCCAAAGTATGTCGCATTACAGCCACACTATAATTTACTAGAAAGAGAAGGCTTTGAAAAAAACTATGCTCCTTTGGTAGAACAGTTTGATCTGAGTGTATTCCCGTATTGGTCTTTGGCTGCCGGTTTCTTAACAGGGAAATACCGTACTGAAGAAGATCTTATAAAAAGCGCAAGAGGAGAAGGCGTAAGAAAATATTTAAATCCTAAAGGGCTGGAAGTTTTACAGGCATTGGATACGGTAAGTGAAAAGCATCATAGTAATCAGGGAACAGTTGCTTTAGCATGGTTATTATCAAATCCATTGGTAACAGCTCCTATTGTAAGTGCTACAAGTAGTTCGCAACTTGAAACACTGTTCAATGCTCCTCAACTTATTTTAGACCCGGAAGACATTGATTTGCTAAACAAAGCAAGCCAATATTAATTTCCAATTATCATTATTAGATTAAAAATCCGTTCAGTGTTTCATTGAACGGATTTATTTTTAAATCCAAAGGTTTCTAACCGCTAAGCTATTTTATATCAAATGTTTGAAAAGAGCATGTAAAGCCTTTTGAAATCATGGTGAAAATTCAAAGAATTTCTGACAAAGTAGTCTTTAAATGAGTCTTTTAATCCGAATATTCTTTTAGCAATTGTCTGTAACTCATCAAAATAGAAGACTTCGAGATAAATCCAATAAAATCATTGCTTTCATTTACAACAGGAAGATTCCAGACTCCCGTATCATCAAAAGTCTGAAGAATATCTAATGGACGGTTTTCAGGATGAAGCACAGCCGGAGGAGCTTTCATAATCTGAAGAACTGTTTGTGAAGCATCAAATTCCTTATTAAAAAGATAAGGTCGTATATCATCCAAAGTTAAAACCCCTTTCAGCTTGCGGTTTTCATCTATAATGGCAAAAATATTTTTATTCCCGTTTTTTACAAGTTCAAAAAGCTCTGAAACAGAAGCCTCTTCAGGAATAGTCTGTGAATATTTATCTATAAAATCCTCAGTTCTTAAAGCAAAAAGAAGGTTTTTATCATGCTTGTTGGTAAATATTTTGCCTTCATCTGCAAGAGATTTTAATTCTGGAGAGATAGGAGAGAACCATTTTGCAATAAGATAGGAGATTACAGAAACAATCATCAGAGGAATAAACAAATCGTACCCAAAACTTGATTCTGCAATCAGGAATATGGCGGTAAGAGGAGCATATAAAACACCACTCATTGCTCCAGCCATTCCTACCAGTACAAGATTGGTTACCGGAACATCCTCAAATCCTATATGCTGACAAATCAGTGCAAATAAATACCCCAGCGTACCACCTGCAAAAAGGGAAGGTGCAAAATTTCCACCATTTCCCCCACTGAATATAGTAAAAGAAGTTGCAAAAGCTTTTAATAATAATATCAGTACCAGAAATATAATAATCGTCCATTCACCGATTTCAAAATATCTGAAAAAGCTGTTCTCAATGATAGAATGAGTATCTCCATTGGTAAAGGCTTTTACCGTTTCATATCCTTCTCCGAATAAAGGAGGAAAAAGGACGCACAAAAGTGATAAAACCGCTCCTCCAAACATCGCTTTACGCATTTTTGAAAGCTGAAGTCCTTTGATAAAATGTTCTACTTTTTGAGAAATAATTACAAAATATCTTGCATATAAACCTGTTACAATTCCTAAAATCAAATAATAGGGAACATTCTTATAATTAAAAGCATCTCTGGTATAAAATCTGAAAAGAACATCTTCCTGAAGCAGAATCCTTGAAAGAAGGCTTCCACATACAGCCGCCACAACCAGAGGAATAAAATCAGTAAAAACGACTCCCGTAAGCAAAATTTCAAAAGCAAACATAATTCCGGCAATAGGAGCGTTGAAAGCTGATGCAATCCCGGCAGTAGCACCGGCAGCCAGTAATAATGTACGTTCTTTATAGTTTAGCCTATAAGTTTGTGCATAATTTGAACCTATAGCCGCACCGGTAACAGCAATCGGGCTTTCCAATCCCGCAGATCCTCCCAATCCGACAGTAACAGCACTTTGAATCACCTGCGAATACATTTTTACAGAGGCTACAATACTTGAGTTTTGTGCAATTTCGTAAAGAATGGCACCAATCCCTTTTCTGTCCTGTCCTTTAAACAAAGTAAGGACGATCATCGTTGTCAAAACAATGCCCAGAAAAGGAAAAACGATGTAAAATAGAATCTGATATTCAAAGTGTACCTTATTGGTGATAAAATAATGAATATTATGCACCAGTGTTTTCAGGATTACTCCAGCCAGCCCGGCTGTACAGCCTACCAGAATTCCGGAAAGCACAAGAAACTGATTCCTGCTTAATCTGTTGTTCAGCCAATGCAGAATAAGCTCATAGCTACGAGCTTTCTCCAATCCATATTTCTGGAAATCTCTTTTAAACTTTAGAAAACTAAGGTACTTTTTTTTGTTGTGAATTTTCACCGGGAAGAATTTTAATACTGATCTTATAGTTTGCAGCAGTGTAAATTTATGAAATATCTAATAAAAACTTTCTTTAAACCCCTTTTTAAATTTTTAATTGAAAAACAATATGATTAGTTATATAATGATTAAATACATTTTTCGAACGAATAAAATTAAGTATTAGTTCAAAATTCAATTTATGTAACAATGTTTACTCCTGATTATTTTATTATTGGGCACCATTAACTCTTTTGGAAATACCTGAAAATATAAAATTAGCAGCCACTAATCCCAATACTCCAACAGCAGTCCAGATAAAAGGTCTGGGATTGATATCCAGTAAGGCTTTTCCATCAATTCCCATATTTCCTTTTGAAGGCTGCAATACATTTCCACCTGATTTTTCATCTTTATTTGCTTTCTTCATGATCATCCTCATAGCTGCCGATGAAACATATCTAATGGTTCCCGGAAAGACCTCATATAAGCTTTTAAAAACTACTGCGGACCAATCTGGATAAGAGCTTTCTGTAGGGTTTTTCGCAGTTTTCACTATTGATTCTGCTAATTTTCGTGGATCAAATGATGGTGGTGGCGTAGTCAGTTTTATCCCTGAATAATTGGCAGCATGCTCAATTCCTGATGATTTCTGAAAGCCAGGATAAAGTGCACAGATATGAATATCAGGATAATCCGAAACTTCTCCCTGTAGGGTTTCCACCATTCCCCGGATGCCAAATTTGGAAGCCGTATAAGCAGCTCCGTAGGGTGCAGGCATCCATCCTCCGATAGAAATATTGTTAAGTAAAACACCTCTTTTCTGTCTCTTAAAAACAGGCAATACAGCATGAGCAGAATGTAAATATCCTAATAAATTGGTTTTAATAATCTGATCTGTAATTTCTACAGGGATTTCTTCAAATTTTCCAAACGCCAATACTCCGGCATTATTTACCCAATAATCAATTTTACCTGTAAACTGTATCGTTTCATTCACAAGATGAGCCACTTCTTCTGCAACAGATACATCGGTAGGAACTGCCAGAACCATTACTCCTAAATTTCGGCACATGTCAGCCGTTTCATTCAATGCTTGTTCATTACGTGCTGCAAGTACAAGATCTGCACCTTGTCTGGCAAAGGCTTCTGCTGTAGCTTTTCCTATCCCGCTGGAAGCTCCTGTAATGACCACTGTTTCTCCAAAAAAAGGAGGTTTTCTAGTATTTTTCATATAAATGGATTTGAGTGTGAATTGATATTTTACTTCAGGAAGATCCGTTTTCTGTATTTCTTTTAGGATAAAGGATCAGCCTTATGGACGGATTATTAGTAATAAATAATCGGAACCAATCTATTGCCAGCTGAATTTTGTTTCCAAATCCCACCAAAGGAATGATGTGGATAAAAAGCCATGTGAGCCAGGCAATAAAACCTTTAAAGGAATGCTTTGGAAGATCTACTACTGCATTATACTTTGAAATAATTGCCATGCTTCCTTTATCATTATAGCGGAATGGTTCCAATACTTTTTCGTCTTCTATGCGCTTAAAATTGGCAGCAAGATTTTTACCCTGCTGAATAGCAACCTGAGCAAGCTGAGGATGCCCTTTGGGATATTTTTCTTCTGAAAGCATAAGGCTAATGTCTCCTAAGGCATAGATATCTTCAGTGTTTTCCACTTTATTATAGGCATCTACCAGAATTCTTCTTCCTTTGCCAATGCTTTGTTCGGGTAAGCCATTTATTTCGCGACCTATTACTCCTGAAGTCCAGATCAGGGTTTCCGTTTCTATTGATGTTCCGTCACTCAAAATAACTTTGGAATCCACATAATCTTTTACGGAAACATTCAAAAGGATTTTCACTCCTAATTCTTTTAATTTTTCATAAGCTGTTTGCTGGGCAAGCTTACTCATGGGTGAAAGAAGGGAAGGTAATGCATCAATCAGATAAATGCTTGAAAGCTTTAATTTGATCTCAGGATATTCTTTCTGTGCAATATAAGTTCCCATTTCGGCAAGCATTCCTGCCAACTCTACACCGGTAGGACCTCCACCTGCAATCACAATGTTTTGCAGCTTTTCAGCTTCTGTAATCTCTTTATTGCGTGCAGCTTCTTCAAGAGTTAACAGAATGTGGTTTCTCAGATAAAGGGCTTCTTCAATATTTTTCATAGGAAGAGCGCAATTTTTCACATTTTCCATTCCGAAAAAATTGGATTCTGTTCCGAGTGCAAGAATGAGGTAATCATAACTTAAAATTCCTGTATCTGTTTCAATAGATTTTTTTTCAGGATGCACCTTGATCAGGTTTCCCATATGGAATTTTACATTTTTATTATTAGAGAATAGTTTTCGGAAAGGGTAGCTGATATTGGAGGCTTCTATAAATGAAGTTGCTACCTGATAAATTAATGGCGGAAAAAAGTGATAATTATTTTTATCTACCAGAGTAATTTTGAATCTTTTGTCATTCTGGAGAGATTTGATAAGATTTATTCCGGCAAATCCTCCTCCTACGATTAGAACGTGCTTTTTCATATGATGTGAATATTGAAATGGTGTAAGATATTTTATTCAATAACAGGACCAAAGCAGCCCAAAAACAAATATTTAACATACTATAAGAAAGTGCAAAGACTGGTCATAATAAGCTATTAACGTGACCTAGACAGCTAAATTAACATTACACATATTATGTATGGTTTAAGTCTGCATGATGTTTGCTGCGTATATAAAACACCAAAATATATTAATATGATAACGCAGCTTTTAACAGAAAAACACAGACTGGGAATAGGAGGAGTAGCCATAGGTACTGCTTTTGAAAATATTACAGATGAGGAATCTTATGAGATACTTCAGACAGCATGGAATGCCGGAATAAGATATTATGATACCTCACCATGGTATGGGCTTACCAAAAGCGAAAGAAGGTTTGGTCATTTTCTTAAGGATAAAAACCATGATGATTTTATATTTTCAACAAAAGTAGGAAGGCTTTTCCGGGAAGTTCCTGAATCTGAAGTACCTCCTACGATGTGGAAAAATCCGCTTAATTATGATTTCAGGCATGATTATACTGCTGATGCTATAAAAAAGTCTATTGAAGACAGTCTGCAAAGAACCGGATTAGATCACATTGATATTGTTTATATTCATGATCTTTCTGAGGATCAGGTAGGAGACCGCTATCCTTATTTTCTGAAGCAGGCAAGGGAAGGGGCATTTAAAATTCTTTCAGAGCTTAGAAGTCAAGGGGTTATTAAAGCATGGGGTATGGGAGTCAATAAAATTGAGCCTATTCTCGATTGTATTGAATCTGCAGATCCTGACATTTGTCTTTCTGCCACTCAATATTCTATTCTGGAACATGAAGATGCTGTTGACAGACTTCTTCCAGCCGTTAAAAAAGCTGGGGTAAAACTGGTTTCCGGAGCGGGATATAATTCCGGATATATTGCAGGAAGGGAAAGATATAATTACAAAGATGTCATTCCGAAAGGAATGGAACAAAAGCGAGCAAGAATAATGGCTATTGCAGAGAAATATCATATCAATATTATAGATGCAGCGCTTCATTTTGTACTGGCATCGGACGAGTTTGCCTCTATTATCCCCGGAGCGAGTAAGCCGGGTCAGGTACAGGATAATCTGAAAGCATTGCATGCAGATATTCCTCTTGGTTTCTGGCAAGAACTCAAAGCAGAAGGATTGATCTATGGAAAAGCTCAGGTTCCGCAATAGAATTACCTGATTTTGTCAGTATTTAATAAAGCTTCAAAATTTCTTCAAAATTTAGTTATAGATTTATCCCATGAAAATTCTAATCGTTGAAGATGAAGCTGAACTTGCCAAAAGTATTTCCGAATATTTATCCGGAGAGCATTATCTCTGTGAGAATGCAGGTACTTATCATGAAGCCATGAGCAAGATAGAAGCATTTGATTATGACTGTATCTTGCTGGATATTATGCTTCCTGATGGGAATGGACTTACTATTTTAGAGGAATTAAAAAAACAGCAAAAAGAGGATGGCGTCATTATCATCTCAGCAAAAAATGCGCTGGATGACAAGATTGAAGGATTAAAATTGGGTGCTGATGATTACCTTACCAAACCTTTTCACTTATCGGAACTTATGGCAAGGGTATATTCTGTTATCAGAAGAAAACAATTCCACAGTTCTAATGTGATTAGACAGAATGAGCTTCAGATTGATCTTCTGGCTAAGTCCGTGGTTGTTAATAATGAACCTATTTCTTTAACGAAAAAGGAGTTTGATCTTCTGATTTATTTTATAGGAAACAAAAATAAGGTTATCTCCAAAAGTACACTTGCTGAGCATCTTTCCGGAGATTTTGCCGATATGTTTGATAATCATGATTTTGTTTATGCCCATGTGAAAAATCTTAAGAAAAAACTTTATGATGCAGGTTCCGGTCATTATTTAAAAACGGTGTATGGAACAGGCTATAAGTGGACAGAAACGGAATAATATGTCTATTGAACAATTTATAATCTAGCAGTATTTTGAAACCTCTTTTAACGCAAACCACAAAACCTTTTATCATCTATGTGCTTATTGTATTGATGATAAGTATTCCTGTATATTATTTTGTGGTAGATACAATCTGGCAGGGGGAGCTGGATGAGCATAATCAGATTATTGTAGAAAAAACTGCTTATAAATTCAATCATTTAAAGCTTTCAGATGAAGAGCTGGACCAAAGTATTGCCTTATGGAACCGTATTCAGCCAGAAACAGATATCGAAAAGATTTCTGCAGAACAAGTAAAGAAAGACAGTGTTTATATCAGTGAAAAACCTATTTCATTTACTGCAGAAAATAAAAAGGAACGATATAGATGCCTGAAAAAAGTAATTTATATTCAGGGAAACCCGTATTTGTTTACAATAGAGACCAATATTGAAGAATCTCATGAAACCATTGGGGTAATTGCCATGATTACCGTGTTTTTCTTTGTAATGATTGTCCTGGGACTTTTATATCTGAACAGAAAACTTTCAGCTTCTATCTGGAAACCTTTCAGAGATACATTGAGCCGGTTAAAAACTTTTAACTTAAACAGCCAGAGTAAAATTGAATTTCCCTCTTCAGATACTACAGAGTTTGAGGAGCTGAATCAATCTCTTCAAAAGCTTATAGAACGTAATATTTCTGTTTATAAAACCCAAAAGGAATTTACTGAGAATGCTTCTCACGAGCTACAGACTCCACTGGCGATTCTTAAAAACAAGCTTGATCTTTTGCTACAGGATAAAGATCTTACAGAAAGGCAATATCAGATTGTGGAAGATATGAATAAAGCGCTCACCAGAAGTTCCAGAATTAATAAAAACCTTTTATTACTGGCAAAAATAGAGAATCATCAGTTCGATAATTCTGAGGTAATTCTACTGGATGAGATATTGCATCAAATTATTGATATCCTTCAGGAACATTTTGAACAGAAAAATATAAAATTAGAACAGGAAATAGCCGGCAATATCACAGTAAACGGGAACAATGGTCTGGCAGAAGTTTTGATCAATAACCTCATCATCAATGCTATTCGTCATACTTATCCGGGAGGTTGTATTTCTATTCGACTTACAGATTCTGTTTTTGAAGTATCCAACTCAGGAGATGAAGAACTGAATACCAATCTATTATTTAAGAGGTTTTCAAAGTTATCTGCCAATAATAATGGTAGTGGATTAGGACTCTCTATTATTCAGGAGATCTGTAAGTTTCATCATTGGACAGCACATTACAGATTTCAAAACGGGAAACATATTTTTTCTGTTAATTTATAATTTCTTTAACACCTCTAAAATCAAAATTCAAAATTTCTTCTAAATCAGATTGCACTTTTGTAGTGAAAATATTTACATACTGAAGTGTAAATTTTATTTAGAAATGATTTTAAAAATTATCCTTTTATTTGCAGGAACTATTGTTGCCTTTTGGATCAGTGCTATTTGCGGCGGTGGTGCCAGTCTTATTCTTATTCCTATATTGAATCTGCTGCTTCCCACTTCTCTGGTTCCTTTTTCCCTTACAATCGGAACTTTTACGAGTTCAGCTTCACGAATTGCTGTATTTAAGCAGCATATCAACTGGAAAATATTCCTGTGGTTTGTTCCGTTTTCTATTCCGGCAGTTTTATTGGGGGCTTATCTGATCAAATATGTCAATCCCAATTATCTTCAGCTGATGGTTGCTTTCTTTCTGATTGCCAATCTTCCTCAGCTTTTCAGTTCAAAAAATAAAACAGAAAAAGCAGAAAAAGAATATCCTAAATCTACATTGGCTGTGATTGGTTTCCTGGCGGGTTTTATTTCTGGTATTACAGGAGCTGTAGGGCTTCTTTTCAACCGTTTTTATCTGAAATTCGGACTTAAAAAGGAAGAAATTGTAGCAACACGTGCTGCCAATGAGGTTTTTCTTCATCTTATTAAACTGATCATTTATATTTCGTTGGGATTATATTCCAATACGGCTTTATGGTTAGGTATTGCTATTGCGATGGCTGCAATTGTTTCTTCATATACTGTAAAATATATTCTTCCTCACCTTAGTGAAAATCTATTTAAGAAGATAGGATACGCAGCAATGGTTGTATCAGGAATCACTTTAATGACAAGTACTTCAAATAAAATTATTCAACAGGATCAAATTACTTTCAAGAGCTCATCTACAGCAAAAAAGAATATTTATACAATGTCCTGGAAAGATACCCGTCTGGTATTGGAATACAAGGCACATGAAGGGGTAGAAATTGAGAAAAGTATCCGCCCGGAAGAGCTGTCAGGAGATCTGAAAGCAAAATATCATCGTCTCATAGAACATTATGATGAAGTGCATATAGAAAAGGTGTATGCACTGGGGAAAAAAACAAGTCACGAATTCTACTGTTACAAAGACAACGTACTTACAAAATTTAAGGCGTAATGATATTAATAATGGAGAGGAAATAGTAGTTCACAGATTCTTTCAGTGATTTTGATGTCACTGGATTGGAAGTATTGAATTGCTAGTGAAGATGTCTTAAAATATTCTATTTAAAGCTTAAAGTTTTGAACAAGAATAATTTCAATCGAATAAAAAAATAATATAATGAGAACAGCAAACAAAGTAGCAGCCGTTACCATACTTTTCTGGCTGATGAAAATTGTAGCGACTACATTAGGAGAAACGCTGGGTGATTTTATTTCCATGACTTTAAACTTAGGGTACACTATGGGAATTATCATCACATTGGCATTCTTCATTCTCATATTATCTGTGCAGCTTACTCTTAAAAAATATAGTCCGCCGGTCTATTGGATGGTGATTATCGGAACTACAACCTTAGGAACAGAAATTTCTGATTTTATAGACAGAACACTCCATGCCGGATATCTTGTGGGAAGTTTAATCCTTCTTTTCGGACTGCTGATCTCGCTTTTTCTATGGAACAAAAGGTATGGTAATCTTGAAGTTTATCCTATTTCTGAGAGAAGCAAAGAGTTTTATTATTGGATAGCCATATTATTTTCCAACAGCCTGGGAACAGCTTTTGGGGACTTTCTGAGTGATAATTTAAGATTGGGTTATATGACAGGAGCATGTATTACCGGATTAATCATTCTGATAGTGGTTTTGCTTCATTATTTTACCAGAATCAATCATGTGCTTTTATTTTGGATCGCATTTGTTTTTACCCGCCCGTTTGGGGCAACGTTTGGAGATCTGTTGACAAAACCTCTGGCAAAAGGAGGGCTGGATCTGGGAACTATGAATGCATCCCTTGTATCACTCGGCTTAATAGCAATCATGATTTTTATTTCTCAAAGGAAACATCGTGAAACATCTTTTTAAATTTCTTCTTTATTCTAATTATAATGGTCAAACTTCTTCAAAAAACACTGATCTGTATTATCGTTGTTAATTCATTTTATGGTAACATCAATGCACAGAGCACAAATGACAGCACCACGGTACAGGAACCTCAACAGGATAGCATCAGTATCGTAAGGAATACACTTAATTATAAAAGTCTCATCATTCCCGGAGCATTAATTGCCTATGGTGTGGCTGGTTTAACTATGAATAATATAAAACAGCTCAACGTTTCTACTCGTACGGAAATCAATGAACATCAGCCGGCACGTATCAATCTCGACAATTATACCCAGTATGCACCTGCTGTAATGGTATATGGGCTTAATGCAATGGGAATAAAAGGAAAACATAACCTCAGAGACCGTACCATCATTTATGCTTCGTCTCAGTTAATTGTCGCAGCTTTTACAATGCCATTGAAATATCTTGTCAAAGAAGAGAGACCTGATCAATCCAATACCTTATCATTTCCTTCAGGGCATTCTGCAGCAGCATTTTCCTCCGCTCAGTTTATGTTTAGGGAGTATAAAGACACTAATTTTTGGCTGAGCCTCTCCGGATATCCTTTTGCTGTGTTTACCGGAGTTTACAGAATGTTGAATGATAAACACTGGCTGGGAGATGTAGCTGCGGGGGCAGGATTCGGGATTCTTTCTACAGAACTTGCGTATTGGCTTTTTCCAAAAATTGACAGTATGCTGCGTGGGAAAAATAAAGATAAAAAATTATCTGCTTCTACCATGATTATGCCTTTTTATCAGAATAAAATAGTTGGAATAGGGTTGGTAAAAAGTTTTTAAAGGATCAGGAGCAAAGATTAGGAACTAGTACAAAGTCTAACCTTTTACTGAACCAATAGGTCATTTTCTAATCACAAAGAAAGATGATTCAAATGTTCTTATTTTAGGAAGCTAAAAGTACGCTTTCTCGCTGAAGAAGCTTAGTGGATATACATTTGCTTAGAAAGAATCAATGAAATTGATTCCATCCTTTGCCCCCTGAAAATATGAGATAAGAGGCTAAAACCTTTAGTTTGTAATTATTAATAAACCAATAAAGATTCTTAGCTTTTCAGTTATTAATCTTCCACAAGAAACAGGGTGAATCATTACTAAAAAAAGGTTCCCAGACCTATGCAAAGATTATGAACCCTGTTTCTTAGAGAGTAAGGTCATAATAGAAATTAAGGTTCCAGACCTATTATCAAGGGCTTAGACAAAACTCTCCATGTGGAAAAAAATATTTTTCATATGAAACAAAAGTACGTAATAGGAATTGATGTCTCCAAATCAAAATTGGATTGTAGTGTAATCAATACAAGTTTGAATCTCCAAAGCCACAGTGTTATCGAGAATACCGAAAAAGGCATAAGATCTTATCTGAAAGAAATGCTTCAAACCCTCAAAATAAACAGCGAAGATCTTCTTGTTTGTTGCGAAAATACAGGTATTTATAACCGTCCCTTAGAGAGGGTATGTATAAAATTAGATATAAGTTTATGGGTCGAACATGCATTAAAGATTAAACGTGCCAGTACTGATATGCGTGGTAAAAGTGATCGTAAAGATGCCTTTCGGATTGCGGAATATGCAGTAAGGTATAATGATAGAATTACTACTTATAGTGAGCCTTTAGATAGAGTAAAAGAAATCAATACCCTGATTAAGTGTAGAGAAACATTGCTGGCTCAAAAGGTAGCTATCACCAATCAATTGAGAGAAGCGATGAGTCATGATATTTTTGAATATAAAATTCTCAATCACTCCTATAAAAAGACATTGAAAATTATTGAGACCTCTATTAAGGAAATAGAGGAAAAGATTGAATTAATAACGAGTGGTGATAATGAGATAAGTCGTAATAAAGAACTCTTAACTTCTATCCCAGGGATTGGTAATATATGTGCTGTTAATTTAATAGTGACCACTAATAACTTTCAATCCTTTAAAAATCCTAAGCATCTGGCATGCTACATTGGAGTGGTTCCCTTTAAAAATGAGTCAGGAAAGGTTGTAAAAAAAGAAAGAGTATCAAAAATGGCCAATACTAAAATAAAAAAATTACTTCATATGGCTGCAATGGCTGCTATAAGATCAGATCAGGAATTAAAAGCTTACTTCCATAGAAAAGTCAGCGAAGGGAAAAATAAAATGAACGTTTTAAATGCAGTTAAGAATAAACTTGTCCATCGAATTATTGCTATAATTAACAGAAATGAACATTTTTTACCCCAAAAAGAATTTCTATCAAATAGAGAAAAAAATTCTTGCATATTAACATAGAAATCTTTGCGTTAAATTAAATTGCATACATACAATATTATTATCCCTCAGTTTTTGAAAGTGGTAAATATATGAATAATGATTACGACCAATTCTATGAAAAAGCACCGTTCAAATAATGAACGGTGCTTTTTTATCTTGATGATATTACAGGTTTTCCTGATAGAAAGGAATCAGTTGGTCTAAAGCAATTTTTACAGGTTCTGGCTGATCATAAAGTTCATAATGTGACCATCCTTCTGCAATCACCAGTTCTTTTTTCTCTGATCTGGCTCTTCTCATGATTTCCAGCCCGTCTCTATACGCTCCAAATCCTCCCGGTCTATCACCAATTATCACCATTAATGGCTGAGTTAACAATACTTCTGCCAAATAAAAAGCATCCCAACCCACAGCAGCGCTGCTTCTGGAATATAAATAGCTGGTTGCTCCGTTTGGCTTTTCTCCTCTTGCAGTTTTGTAGTATTCTGTAGCTTCCAATACATCAATATCTTTAATTCCTGCAACTTTTGCTGCTTCTACAGAAGGAGGTAAAAAAAGATTGATTTGAGGTTCTGTGCCTCTTGCTTCAGCAGTACGTTGTTCTGCAATCTTTTCTAGGGTTTCAATAGGGTTCCAGTTTCCAAAAGCTTCTCTCCAAAGTCTCCCATAATTGACTCCTGTTACACTTCCTACCGCTTTAATACGACGTTCGGTCATTGCTGCATTGATGGCATAGCCGCCACCGCCACAAATGCCTAATACCCCAATACGTTTTTCGTCTACATATGGAAGGGTTACAAGATAATCACAGGCACAACGAAAATCTTCTACTCTCCATGCAGGATCTTCAATGAAACGGATATCTCCACCGCTTGCTCCCTGAAAAGAGGCATCAAATGCTAATACAACAAATCCTGCATCTGCCAACGCCTGCCCATAAATATTTCCAGAGGTCTGTTCTTTACAGCTTCCTATAGGATGCGCACTGATAATGGCTGCATATTTTTTGTCTTTATCAAAATTTGGAGGCAAATATAAATCTGCTGATACGTTCCAATGAAGATTTTTAAATGTTACTGACTGAATCATAATACTTTTTTTAGTGATTGATTACTCTATTTATTTTATGATACAAATGTACAGTTGGCAACTTTCAAAGGAGGTAGACATATTACCTGAAAACGGATACATTTTACTGATGAAGAACTGTAATATTAATTGTTAAATGACAATATAATTCCATAAGCATAAAATAGAATACACTAAATGAATGAAAAAAATATAAAATATTAATATTTATTCTATTATAAGTTATATTTTTGCTGTTCTAAACTAAAAAGCTAAAAACTATGAAATTCAATTATAAAAAAACTATTCCTGTTTTGGCAGGTCTGTTTTTTTCAGGCTTTAGTATGGCACAAGCTCCAGCTATAGAATGGCAAAAGTCCTTAGGAGGAACAAGTACAGACTATGCAAATTCTATTATTCAAACTGCTGATGGTGGCTATATGATAGCTGGTAGTTCCAGTTCAACCAATGGTAATGTAACGGGAAATCACGGAAATTATGACTACTGGCTTGTAAAATTAAATCCAACAGGAAATCTTCAATGGCAAAAATCTTTAGGCGGAACAGAAAATGACTTTGCATGTTCCATCATTCAGACTGCAGATGGGGGATATGTGGTTGCAGGAGCTACAGGTTCAAACAACGGTGACGTATCAGGAAATCATGGGTTTGATGATGGATGGGTTTTAAAATTAAATTCTGACGCAGGAGTTATTCACTGGAAAAAAACTTTCGGTGGAACAGATGATGACTGGATCGATAAAATAGTTCCCACTACAGATGGCGGATATGTATTTGCAGGACATTCTAAGTCAAATAATGGAGATGTAGGGGGAAATAAAGGTTACATCGATTACTGGATCGTAAAAATAAATTCTGATGGGAATATCCAGTGGAAAAAATCTTTCGGTGGAACAGCAGATGACAGAGCGACTTCCATTGTTCAGACCAGCGATGGTGGTTATGCAGTTTCCGGATTTGCTGAAGGAAATACCGGTGATATAACAGGAAATCATGGCAACGCAGATTTTTGGATCTTAAGATTAAATTCTGATGGTGGTGTTGTTTTTTGGAAAAAATCTTTTGGAGGATTATATCCAGATTTAGCATATTCTATGGTCGCAACTTCAGATGGTGGATATATTATAGCAGGTCAATCATCTTCTACTGATGGAGATGTAACGGGAAATCACGGTGGAACGGATGCCTGGGTTGTAAAAATAAATGAAGCAGGAAATCTTCAATGGCAAAAAGCGTTGGGTGGGACAAAAATAGACCAAGCATTTTCTATTATCCAATCCTCTGATGGTGGGTATATGGTAGTAGGAAATACTCTTTCAACTGATGGTGATGTAACAGGATATCATCCTCCAGAAGTTACAGGTCCTGGAGAAGCGCCTCTTTCTTTTGATTATTGGGCTGTAAAACTCAGTGCTACAGGAAATATTCAGTGGCAAAAGTGTTTAGGAGGATCTGGAACGGATGAGGCTAGCTCTGTAATCCAAACCACGGATGGCGGATATGCAATTGCAGGAAGTTCTACATCTAACAATGGTGATGTAACCGGGAATCATGGAAATTATGATGTTTGGGTTGTAAAACTTGCCCCTGAGAATCTGGCAACTAACGAAGTTTCAAAAGATGCTGCCGTTACAGCTAATGTTTTCCCTAATCCGGCAAAAGATCACATTATGGTAAAGCTTGATTATTTCACCCCTTCTATGGAAGCTACCATTACAGATATGTTGGGTAAAAAAGTTCATCAGCAGAAACTGGAAGGATTAAAAACAACGATTAATACAAATCACCTTGAAAAAGGGGTTTATTTTCTGAATATAGTTGGAGGTACACAAAAAATAGCGAAGAAATTCATTATAGAATAAGGATACTAAAAATAGTAAACCGAAAAAACCACACTGTTTGTGTGGTTTTTTGTATTATAAAATGCATTCAGACTACTTTTGCTTTACGGATGATCTTTGCCAGCAGATTTGGAAAGAATCTTTTCAGATAAATACCTAATACTTCTTTACCTCCAATAGCTTTTTGATATTTCTTTTTTTCAATAGCAGATAACATTTTTCTGGCAAAAACCTCTACAGGCATTCCTTTCATGGTGGCATCATCCATTGTTCCCTGCGTAGAACCATCACCTACAACAGCATTTATGGAAACATTGGTTTGTATAAATCCGGGACAGATGATTGTTATCAAAATATGTTGAGCATATAATTCTGCACGTAAAGCATCAAAGAAACCGTGAAGAGCATGTTTAGCAGCCGCGTAACCACTACGCATCGGAGCTCCGAAAACGCCCATCAGGCTTGAAACTACAGCAATCTGTCCGCCTCCTTTTTTAATCATATAAGGAACCACAGCCTTTGTCAATGCCACAGTTCCGATAAAATCAATATCCATTAAACGTTTATCAACTTCTATATCTGTTTCTATTGCCAGTGAGCGCTGTGATAATCCCGCATTATTAATAAGAATATCAATTTTCCCAAACTTTTCTATTGCCAGTGCTGCAATATCGGGCATTTCTTTATAATTTTTTAAATCTAAAGGTATTACTGCGTATTGGTTTACGGTAAGTCCGGCACTTTCTGCTACTTCATATAGCTGTTCCTCATTTCTTGAAGAAAGAATAATTTTAGCATTACTGTTTTTTACCAGCTCCCTTACCAAAGCTTCTCCGATTCCTGATGATGCTCCCGTAATCCAGACTACTTTGTCGTTATAATAATTATTCATCAGCAAAAATTATATGTTTGTGTTTTCTTTTTTTAATCCTGCAATATATTTTCCTGCTTTCATTCCGGAGAAGATGCAGCCACCCAGAAATGTTCCTTCCAGCGCACGGTAACCGTGCATTCCGCCACCGCCAAAGCCTGCGGCTTCACCTGCTGCATAGAGCCCTTCAATGATCGTTTCATCCTTTCTTAGAACCTGTCCGTTAAGATTTGTTTTTATTCCGCCCAGCGTTTTTCTGGTTAAAATATTAAGACGTATGGCAATTAAAGGTCCATTTTCCGGTGAAAGGATCTTATGCGGAGCTGCCACTCTTCCAAGTTTATCTCCTAAATAGCTTCTGGTGCTTCTGATATAATTGATTTGAGTGTCTTTTGAAAATTTATTATCCAGTTCTCTGTCTCTCGCTTCAATCTGGGATTTTATTTTTTCATAATTCAACAGATGATCACCAGACAGCAAATTCATTTTTTCCACCAAATCTTTCAGATTATCCGAAACAATAAAGTCTTTTCCATGTTCCTTAAAGGCTTCTACAGGTCCCGGAGCTTTTTTGCCAAAGATTCTTTTCAGAAAAAGAGTATAATCTTTATTGGTAATATCCGGATTCTGTTCTGAACCGGAGAGAGCAAATTCTTTTTTAATGATCTTTTGAGTAAGGATAAACCAGGAATAAGAATATCCCGTGTCCTGTATGTATTTTAAAGTACCTAATGTATCAAATCCCGGCAGGAAAGGGGATGGTAGACGGTTACCCTTTGCATCAAACCATAAAGAAGACGGTCCGGGAAGTATTCTAATCCCGTGATTAGACCAGACAGGATTCCAGTTTTGAATACCTTCTGTATAATGCCACATCCGATCCCGGTTGATGATGTCTGCTCCTGCATTTTCAGCTATTCCGATCATTTTTCCATCTACATAATCAGGAACTCCGCAAACCATATTTTCGGGTGCTTTTCCTAATCTTTCGGGCCAGTTTTTTCTTACCAATTCATGATTGGCACCTATTCCTCCTGATGCAATAATAATGTGAGGTGCAGAATATTCAAACTGAGCGATGATATTTCGATTGGTAGCAGCACCTCTTTCTTTAGCATCATTCTCAAGAACATCTCCTTTAAGACCTGTTATCTTTCCATTTTCTGTGATGAATTCAGTTACTCTATGTCTGAATTTCATCTGTAACAGCCCTTGGTCTCTGGCTTGATATGCCTTTTCTACAAAAGGTTTTATAACACCGGTTCCTGTTCCCCAACTTACATGAAAGCGGGGTACAGAATTCCCATGACCGCTAGCTGATCCATCACCGCGCTCTGCCCATCCCACCATAAACATCAGCTTGATCCCTAATCTGGAAATGTAGTTGTATTTTTCTCCTGCTGCAAATTTCAAATAGGCTTCTGCCCATTTTCTGGGCCAATAATCTTCTTCACGATCAAAGCCTGCCGTTCCTTTCCAATCTTGCAATGCCAAATCATAAGAGTCTTTAATTCCCATTCTACGTTGTTGGGGAGAATTGATCAGAAAAAGACCTCCAAAAGACCAAAATGCCTGTCCTCCGATATTCTGTTCAGTTTCCTGATCCAGCAGGAGTACTTTTTTTCCGACGTTGGTAATCTCCATCGCAGCAGTAAGCCCCGCCAGTCCGGTTCCTATAATAATAACATCAGGCTGGAATTTCTCATCCATAACAAAGCCGTTTTTTTATTTCAATACTTTATATAAAAATACAAAATATCCATAACAAACTCAATAAAACAGCATTTAAAACAGAAAATAAACAATATTAATAGAAATAGATTAATAAGTTAATATTTTAATCCAATATTTCAAATTCAACAACAGCTCCGAGATCTTTCAGTTCTTTGGAAGTTTTTTGTAACCATTTGCTATATCCAGTTCTGAAAAATATACGAGGTGATTTACTCAGTTTAAGAGCTTCAGGTCCGGAAAGACCAAGTTCTTTTTTCAAAAGTGCAATGATCTTCATTTTATTAGGTCCGGTATCTGTGATGTATAAATTTACTTTTGAGCCGCTTGAATTATAACATTCCTCTTCTATATTTTCCAAGTCTAAAACACTTTCGTCCTCAATCGTTAGATAAACATCCTTCCAAAAAGGATTTTCAAGATCTATATTTTCATCAAAGTAATTGATTAATGCTGTCTTATCGTATCTAATATTTTGAATATCCTCCAGTATTTTTTGAAAGATTCCAAGGCTATCAGCAATTTTTAAAGGCTCCCAATGTCCTTGTCCATGATAAGCAAAATATACAGAAAATCCACTTTCTGCTTCTTTTAAATCTATAAAAAAAGGATCTGAAAAATAATTGGTTGCCAGCACAATCCAGCTGGATTTAAAATGTCCGGGTTCATCACTTGTCAGATCCTGGCTTTCCACCGAATTATAATGATAGCCATCTTGAAAATAATAAATATGTTCCCTAGGAGCGTAATATTCCGGCAATGCAATGCCTTCAATCGCAATAGCTTTTTTTAAGAATTCTGTAATATCCGGAAAGGAGGATATTTGCTCAAGCAAATTAATATTTTCACTTTTTCGTTTCTCAATATCAGCCTCTGACAATACATTTTTTTGATTCTCAAAAGGAAATTTACGCTGCATCCAATGTAATAGATCACGGTCTAACACTTCAAGATCTTCTTCATGTAATACTCCGTACGAACTTAAATATACCTTTGTATCCTTATTATTTTTTGAAATCACAGCAACCTGCCCTCCGGAATCGTCTGCAACTGGAATATACTCAGGTAAATATTCTTCAAATTCATAGGTATCATAACGTTCCTGAATCTCTTCTTCATCCCGGAAAACACGTATCACCTCATAAATGACAGTTTCTTTATGCTTTTTAGTAAAAATTTTTATAAAGTTTGACCAATGTTCAGGAAGATTGATTTTCATAAGGAAAAATACTTTTAAAGTACCATAAATCATAGACTATGGTTTGTTTAAAGGTTAAATATACAAAAAGGGAATTCATCCGCCGCTTTATCATGGTTTAAAATCATTCAAAAATAGGCTTATACAGCCTTTTCCGGTTCAATAAATCATTTATATATTTGTGAAAAATAGAAGTATGAAGTATTTATTTGTTATGGTATGCTTTGTCTGTTCCATTTTTGGAAAGGCACAGCAGACAAAAGATCCATGGAAAGACAGTCAGTTGATGGATCCGGCATTATTGGCATCAAGAATTGTACAGAACAAGACCAAGGATTTATTAATCATTTCCGTAGGTCCTGAAGCCATTATTAAAGGTTCTGTAGATATCGGACCAACTCATGAGCCTGAGAATCTGGAAAAATTAAGAAATTACCTTAAAGATATTCCTAAAAATAGGGAAGTTGTTATTTATTGTGGTTGCTGTCCTTTTGTAAAATGTCCGAATATTCGTCCGGCATTTAATCTATTAATGGAAATGGGCTTTAAAAATACTAAACTTTTAAATCTACCGAAGAATATCAAGACGGATTGGCTGGATAAAGATTACCCTACAAATGATTAATATGAGAGTCGGAATTACTATATTATTTTTAATCATTTTCTCAGGATTTACATCTGCCCAAACTCAAATTGAAATAGGAAAGAAAACTCCTGAAATTACAATGTCTAAAGCTGATGGAACCCCGTTTTCGCTTTCTGCATTAAAAGGAAAATTAGTCCTTATTGATTTTTGGGCAACATGGTGCGCTCCCTGCGTAGGTGAACAGCCGGAATTGAAAAAGCTGTATGAAACTTATACAGAGCAGGTAAAAAATAACAAATTTGAAATCCTTGGTGTTTCTTTGGATAAAAACAAGGAAAGCTGGCAAAAAGCTATAGACCGATTTAATATCAATTGGATACAGATCAGTGATTTAAAATTCTGGAAAAGCCCTGTAGCAAAAGCTTATGAAATAGATGAACTGCCTTTCAACGTTATCATTGACGGTGAAGGAACCATTATCGCTAAAAATCTTCACGAAAAGGAGTTAGAAGAGTTTTTAAAGAAAAGCTTAAGCCAGAATTAGGATCATCATCAAACAATATTTTAATGTAAAAGAGCAGTAATTGATTTTACTGTTCTTTTTTATTCAACATGATCAGGAATTTTATATATCCTTTTAATTCTTAAGGCTTATATTTACTCACATATTTATTTCCCTTCACCCAAAATCTTCAGGGCAGTAATGCATCTTCACCTGCGTACGCAACGCCTACGCGTGGTCCGGATTCTATTTCATCTGAAGAATATTGAATGTGGTGATTCTCAATCCATATTTCTGTTCCGGAAAGTTCTTTTTGGTTGAAAGTACGGTCAATTCCTAAAGCTTTTGCAGCAGAACCGGGACCTGAAGAGATTGCAGCTTTCGAGGCAGGCATATTTCGCCTTGATTCCATGATTTCTTTTCCAATTAAAGGTTCTATTGCTCTGATGAGAACGGCATGAGGGTCATTTTCCACAGAGGTCACTACATTGAAAAGATGATGAATTCCATAGCATAAATAAACATAGGATATTCCGCCATGGCTGTATAATGTTTCGGTTCTGTCTGTACGTCTTCCTCCGTAGGCATGTGAAGCTTTGTCCTGAATCCCAAAATAGGCTTCTGTTTCTACAATGATTCCCGCGGTGATATTTCCATTGATCTCTGTGAAAAGTACATTCCCCAGAAGGTCTTTCGCCAGAAAAAGGACGTCTTGGTTAGAATAATAGGAGAGTGGCAGCTTCAAATTGGTCGTGTTTGGTGATTTGTACTCAAAATTAAGGATAATTTGTTAGATAAGAGGATGGAGGATGGGAGCTGGAGGATGGAAGTTATCAGTCAGATATCAAACGAAGAATTTTTTAGCTTCTTAAAAATCTTATTAATAGAAATAGCATTCTCGTTTATGCAGCGTCCAGCTTCAAAAAAAGTCCCACATTCCTGTGAGACTTTTATCATTTATCTTCCTCCCGGAGGACAGTGTTCTTTTAAATAGTTGGTAAATAGAGTAGAGAGGTGCAGAGATGTTCCTTCGCCTTCATTGATAGAATGAGTTCGGTTCGGGTAAGACATCAGCTGAAACTGTTTGTTGTATTTTACCAATTCATTGATATATACTTCTGTATTTTGATAATGAACGTTATCATCACCTGTTCCGTGTATCAATAAGAGATTTCCTTTCAGATTTTTAGCATAAGCCAAAGGAGAGCCATTTACAAAATCTTCTCTGTTCTCCTGTGGAAGTCCCATGTATCTTTCCTGATAAATATTATCGTAAAACAACTGGTTAGCTACCGGAGCAATGGCAATTCCTGTCTGGTAAATATCCGGATATTGTCCTAATAGGTTCAGGGTGGAAGAACCTCCGCCGCTCCAGCCCCATACAGCGACTCTGGAAGTATCTATATAAGGTGATTTTGCAAATAAAGCTTTGGCTCCCATTGCCTGATCACGAATATTCATTTTACCTATTTTACGATAAATAGATTTTCTCCATTCACGTCCTTTCGGAGCGGGTGTTCCACGGTTTTCAAGAGATACATACACATACCCGTCCTGAGCCATATCTCCTGCATATAAACTCCAGCTTGCATAGTAATCATCTGTTACAGTTTGCAATGCAGGTTCACCATATACCATGAAAACAACTGGATATTTTTTTGCAGGGTCAAAGTTTTTCGGTTTCACCATCCATCCGTCAAGAGTAACACCATCTTCCGTTGTAACCTGGAAAAATTCTGTTTTGGAACTTTCAGGACTTGCTTTTGTTACATTTTTTGCAGCTACAAGCTCTTTATGTTCGGGAAGAGATACAACAGCTCCGATGGATTGTGCGCTGACATTGCTATTATTAAACAAGGCTATTTTTCCGTTGGGTGAAATTGTATATTGATTAGATCCTGGATAGGCATCAGGTGTTACTCTTTGCGCTTTTCCGCCTTTCATGCTTACTTTATACAGATATTTTTGTGTAGCATTATTCGGGGAAGCCAAAAAGTAGATCTGTTTATTCGGAACATCAAAAAATTCTGGTTTTATAACATCGAAAGCATCTTTTGTAATTAATGTTTCCTTTCCGTTCAGGTCTATTTTGTAGATATGTCTCCAGCCATCCTTTTCAGAAAGCCATAGAAATTCTTTACCATTATCAATCCAGTCCCAACCGCTCGGATCGTTATCGCTCCAACGGGATTTTATATCAATCCATGCAGGATCTGTTTCGGTATGAATGGTTTTACTGCTTCCCGAACCGGCATCAGCAACGATAATTTTACTCTGATTTTGTTTTCGGTTTAATTGCTGCAAAATAATGGATTTAGAGTCTAATACCCATTCCATTCTTGGGATATAATGTTGTACTTCATCACCTGCTATGTCAGCTTTCTTCGTCGTTTTAGCTGCCAGATCATAGAACCAGATACTGCATCCTGAGGGATTTTCGCCCACTTTCGGATATTCTACAGGAACGGTAAAAGAATACAGGCTATCCGTATTATTAATCATCAGAAAATCTTTCGTACCACGCGCATCAAGCTTCCAGTAAGCAATTCTGCTCCCGTCCGGTGACCATCTGAAACCATCCTGAGCACCAAATTCTTCCTCATATGCCCAGTCAAAAGTTCCATTAATCATCTTATCCGTACCGTCATCAGTGATTTTAGTAAGCTGATTGTTAGCAAGATCTTCAATATAAATATTATGCTTTGATACATAAGCAACTTTTTTTCCATCCGGTGAAAACTTTGCAAACATTAAAGATGCTGCCGGCAAGCCTTTTCCAAGCTGCGTAAGCTTTTTACTGTTTTTATCAAAGATCCAGTAATCTCCACGGGTATTATCGCGCCATACTTTTTGGCTATTCGTGTACAATAACAAGCTTTTTCCATCAGGAGAAACTTTAAAATTCTGTACATTTAAAGGAGTAGAACTTCCGGAAGGAATCAGTTCATTACTATCTAAAAAAGTCTGCTCCTTCGCGGGATTTAATACATCCACGACTTCAACACCTTTTTTAGTAAATGAATAATATGCATTCCCGTCCGGTGTCCATTGCATCTTTTTTTGTGCAGCCAATGGTGACAGACTCAGGAAGTATAAGGCAATGATTGTTAGTTTTTTTATCTTCTTCATATTTAATATTTGAATTAGGCTAAATGTTCAGCTCTGTAATTTTCAATTTCTTCAACTGTTTTGATAAGACCGTTTCCAAGAAGCCTATAGCTGTCATCTGTGATCAGGAAATCATCTTCTACACGTATTCCTCCGAAATTTCTGTATTCATTTACTTTATCATAATTAATAAAGTCTGCATTTTTATTTTCAGCCTGCCAAATATCGATCAGTTCAGGAATCATATAAATTCCCGGTTCCACGGTCACTACAAATCCAGATTCTAAAGCTTTTCCTAAACGTAAGGATTTAAGCCCGAAAGTTTTGGTGTCTTTAGGATCTTCTTCAGTATATCCAATATATTGCTCGCCAAGATCTTCCATATCATGTACGTCAAGTCCCATCATATGTCCAAGTCCACATTGGAAAAATAGGGTATGGGCGTGGTTTTTAACCGCTTCTTCCGGATTTCCTTTCATTAGCCCAAGATCAGTAAGACCTTCTACAAGATGCTGGGCGGCTTTCAGGTGGATATCTTTAAAGCGAACTCCTGGTTTCAGAAGACGTTGTGCGTTATTAAAAGCGTTCAGAACCACTTCATACATTTCTTTTTGCTGAGTGGTGAAAGTTGCGCTCACAGGGAATGTTCTGGTTAAATCACCTGCATATCCCATTGAAGTTTCAGCACCTGAATCATTAAGGAAAAGATCTCCCTCCTTCAAAGTATTGAGACGGTAATGATTATGAAGTATTCCTCCGTTTATGGTAACAATAGGCGGGTAAGACATCTGGCACTCTTTATTTGCCGCAAGATATTGAATAGCATTGGCTACTTCATACTCTTTAATGCCGGGTCTTGCCATACGCATTGCTAATAAATGCATTTCATTGGATACGTTTACAGCCTGCTCGATCTGTACAATTTCCTGCGCTTCCTTTACAGAACGCTGCTTTACGATTGCTTTGATCATTTCCACTGAATGTTGTAATTCTGCGATTTTAATTCCTAAAACATCAGACAGGAGAATTTTATTCGAAGACTGATATGGGGGCAGATAATGTACTTTTCTGCCTGAAGCCTGTACTTTTGACAAATACTGAGATAGCTCAGCATAAGGCAGCGTTTCCTGCACCCCGGATTTCAGACATTTTTCTTTCAAAGTTTCCTGTCTTCCCATCCAGACAATATCATCTATGCTTAATTCATCACCGAAAACAATGGTTTTGTCTTCATCAATATCAATAATGGCTGCTATTCGAGGCTCCTGAATTCCGAAATAATACAGATATGTACTATCCTGACGGAAATAATAAGGATTGTGCTCAAAATTTACGGGATTTTCTATATTTCCTAAAAATAATAAGACTCCGCCAGCTACATTGGTTTGCAATACTGACCGTCTGTCCTGATAGGTTTGTGCTGAAAACATATATTATGAATATTTTTTATTTTAAAGGTTTAAAGTTACGATTTTGTAGTATTTGAAGCCCTTTATTCATTAAAATAATAAACATTTAAAAGCAAAATATTTTTTTTACAGAACCAATAAATTTTTAGCCAGAGAATCTGTATGAATTTGAGCATGATTATGAATTTATTTCTTTACTTTTATTTATTAATTTAAAATTACACTTATTTCTATGTACTATGAAAATGAAACAATCATTATAAGAGAATTTAAACCTCAGGAACTTAATCTATTTCTTGGTCTGTTTAACAATGAAAACGTTACCCGTTATCTTCCTTATAAATCTCCCGAAGAGTTTAAAGAGATGTTTGAAAAAGCTCTCACTGATTATAAAACAGGACCACTCAGCAGATGGGGAATATTCAACTCTCAGAATGATGATTTCGTGGGAGTATGCCTCGCCAGAATATTCTCTGAAAATACTGATCAAATAGAAATAGGGTATATGATCGGAGATAATTATTGGGGAAAAGGAATCGGAACCCAAATTTGTAAAGCGCTTGCCAATTATTGTCTTTCCCTTGAAAATAAGGGTATTGTGGCTTTAACAGATCTTGAGAATATAGGTTCACAGAAAGTTCTTACGAAAGCTGGTTTTAAAAGAAATGAAAATCTGATAAGAGATAAGGAAGAACTTGCTTATTTTGTATTGTAATCTACTGATATACAAAGGTTTTACACATAATATATTGCTCACCTATTTACCAGACAAAAGCAAATGCGTATAAAAATCTTTGAAATTAAATGAACTCCTATACAGCGAGTTGTCACTTAAAATCTGCTTATGTGTTAAAAACTTTTGTCTTTTGTGGTTATATCAGAAATTCAGTATTAGCTTTAAAACATTTCATTTATCAGATAATTTGTCATACCTTGCGTAGATTATGATGTCTAAACGTTGCAAATACGCCCTAAAAGCAATGGTCAGATTAGCAAGAAATTACAATCAAGGCTATCTGCCCACTTCCGTTATTGCACAAGATGAAAACATTCCAAAAAAATTCTTAGAACAGATTCTTCTGGAGCTTAAAAGAGCTAAACTTGTAAACAGTAAGCAAGGTAAAGTAGGAGGATATTATATTCTGAAATCTCCTGATGATGTCTCTCTAGCAGACATTTACCGTATTTTTGATGGTCCCATTGCTCTTACACCCTGTGTTTCCTTAAACTTCTATGAAGCTTGTGATGACTGTGTAGATGAAGCTGTTTGCTACCTTAGAAAAGAATTGATGATCGTTCGTGAAAAGACCAGAAAAAGCATGATGGAGGCTACTCTCACTAAGTTTATAAACAAAGATTAAATTTTTTTTAATTTAAATTCTACTATTTTGATAGGAGTTATAGAATTTTATATATATTTGCATCAATAAATTTCAAATGAAAATGGAAAACAATCTGAAAAACGAATTCGAAAAACTTCATAAAGAGCTTGCAGAAGAGTCTTTTCAAGGCGATTTCTTGCAGGTATTGGTAGAAAGATTTCCAAATGAAGTGGTTTTTTCCACCAGCTTCAGCTATGAGGATCAGGTAATCACTCATCTGATAAAAAATTTGGAAGTTGATATTTTAACATTGGATACCGGAAGGCTTTTCGAACAGACCTATGAAACATGGACGAATACAAAAGCTTTTTTCAAAAAGAATATCAAGGCTTATTATCCTGATACTGAAGAACTGCAGTCGTTCATTTCAGAAAACGGACCGGATTCATTCTATCAGTCTGTAGAAAAAAGAAAAGCATGCTGCACAATCCGTAAAGTACATCCTCTGAAAAAAGCTTTGAAAGGATACAGCGTCTGGATCACCGGATTAAGAGCAGAGCATTCTGCGAACCGACATGACATGCCACAACTGGAATGGGATCCGGATAATAAAATCATCAAATTTCATCCAATCCTTCACTGGACAACAGAACAGGTGACAGATTATGTGAAAAATCATCATTTACCGTATAATCAGTTACATAAAAAAGGCTTTGTGAGCATCGGATGTGAACCCTGCACCAGAGCAATAAAAGAGGGAGAAGATTTCAGAGCTGGACGCTGGTGGTGGGAAGATGCCAATAAAAAAGAGTGCGGTCTGCATATTCATCAATAAAAAAGATAAAAATGTCAATACAACAATTAAACTATTTAGATCAGCTGGAAGCCGAATCTATATACATATTAAGAGAAGTTGCCGGACAGTTTGAACGTCCCGCTTTATTATTCAGTGGCGGGAAAGACAGTATTGTGCTGGCTCATCTGGCAAAAAAAGCATTCTTTCATGGTAAAATTCCTTTCAAGTTTGTTCATGTAGACACGGGACATAATTTTCCGGAGGTTCTGGAATTCCGGGATCAACTGGTTGAGAAACTGGACGTAGATTTAGTAGCCAGAAAAGTAGAAGATACCATCAAGAGTAAAAAACTTACTGAAGCAAAAGGTAAATTCCCAAGCAGAAACTGGCTGCAGACTTATACTTTATTAGATACGATTGAAGAATTTGAATTTGATGCCTGCATCGGAGGAGCCAGAAGAGACGAAGAAAAAGCCCGTGCTAAAGAAAGAATATTTTCGGTACGTGATGAATTCGGGCAATGGGATCCGAAGCTTCAACGCCCCGAGCTTTGGAATATCTTTAACGGAAAGATTCACAAAGGTGAAAATGTAAGAGTTTTCCCGATCAGCAACTGGACAGAGCTTGATATCTGGAACTATATCCGCAGAGAAAAAATAGCTTTACCTTCCATTTATTTTTCGCACGAAAGAGAAGTGGTAGATTTTAACGGACAATGGCTTGCGAATTCAGAGCATGTATTTTTAGAGCCTGAAGATGTTATCACCACAAAGAAAATTCGTTACCGAACAGTAGGTGATATGACGTGTACGGCTGCTGTAGAATCTCATGCAGAAACCATTGATGCCGTTATTGAAGAAATTGTGGCAACAAGAATTTCAGAACGTGGAGAAACCAGAATAGACGACAGAGTGACAGAAGCAGCAATGGAAGACAGAAAAAAAGGAGGCTATTTCTAAATAATTAACTAACAATGAGTAAGATATAACGAAGTCAATATCTGATTATTGACATCTTCAAAAAATTACCCATTGCTTATTATTCATTACTTATAATCAAAACCGGATGGACATATTAAGATTTATAACAGCAGGAAGTGTAGATGACGGGAAAAGTACCCTTATCGGAAGACTGCTTTACGATAGCAAAAGTATTTTACAAGATCAGCTGGAAGTACTTGAAAAACATTCTAAAAACAAAAATGAAGACGGGGTAGACTTAGCCCTTTTAACTGATGGGCTGAGAGCAGAAAGAGAGCAGGGAATAACTATTGATGTTGCCTACCGCTATTTCTCAACCCCAAAAAGGAAATTTATCATTGCTGATGCTCCGGGACATGTACAGTATACCCGTAATATGATCACCGGAGCCTCCAATTCCGATCTGATGGTTATTCTTATTGATGCCCGCAAAGGTGTTATTGAACAAACCAGAAGACATTCCATTATTGCTTCTCTTTTAAAACTGAAAAAAGTAGCTGTGGCAATTAATAAAATGGATATGGTGGATTATTCGGAGGATGTTTTTGAAACCATTAAAGCAAACTATTCAAAAATTGCAGAAAATCTGGGTCTAAATGACGTTAGTTATTTTCCGATTTCCGCATTGAAAGGAGATAATATTGTTTCCACTTCACCCAGAACTGACTGGTATAAAGGAAATTCTCTTTTAGAATATCTGGAACAGGTAACTTTGAATGAGGAACAGAATAAAGGAAACCGTTTTCAGGTACAATATGTTATTCGTCCTCAGACTGAAGAATTGCATGATTACAGAGGGTATGCAGGGCAGATATTAAGCGGAACATTCAAAAAAGGAGATTCCGTACATATTCTTCCGGCAGGTTTAACCAGTGAAATATCCAGAATTGAAGTTAATGGAATCGAAAAAGAAGAAGTAGTGGAAGGACAGCCGGCTGTTATTCATATTACACACGATGTGGATATCAGCAGAGGAGACATTTTTGCAACAACAGAAGAGCTTCCCACAGTAGAAAAAGATCTTGAAATACTTTTATGCTGGCTGGATCAAAAACCTTTACAACAAGGCAACAAATACCTGCTTCAGCAAAACAGCAGAGTGGTGAAAGCTATTGTGAAGGAGGTGGATTATAAGATCAATGTCAATACCCTTCAGCATGAGCATATTGAAAGCGAAATCAAACTTAACGAAATTGTGAAAGTTACCCTTCGAACGGCACAACCTTTGGTCTATGATAGTTTTATAAGTAATAAAACAACAGGATCTGCAATTTTAGTGGATGAAACCTCAAATTCTACTGTTGCAGCCTGTATAATTCAATAGAAAATGGCTATTCCAACAAATTTAATTGCAAAAATTCATGAAACCAAGCAAAATAACATTCATGGATTCTTTGATAAGATAAAGACAAAAAAATGGGTTAAAGACCTGTACGAAGTACTTTTCCTTCCTCAAAATGACAATAGTGAAGATCAGTTGAAAAAAAGTTTTGAAGAATTACAGAAAACGCTTTTTGATTTGATCTACATTATAACAGGAGACAAAGAAATTGCAGAAGTACATACTCAACAGTTCTTTGATACCCTACCGAAATTGTATGATCAGCTTGTTTTGGATGCAAAATCTATTCTGGAATTTGATCCTGCAGCAGATTCACTTGAAGAAGTATATCTTGCGTATCCCGGCTTTTTTGCAACGTATGTTTATCGTATTTCGCATCAGCTGTGGAGTCAGGAAGTAAAGATATTACCACGTGTCATTTCAGAATATGCCCACAGTAAAACAGGAATAGATATTCATCCGGGAGCAGTGATCGGCAAATCATTTTTCATAGATCACGGGACCGGAATTGTTATCGGGGAAACCACAATTATAGGAGATCATGTTAAAATCTATCAGGGGGTAACGCTCGGAGCATTAAATGTTTCCAAAGAAAAAGCCAATCAGAAAAGACATCCTAATATTGAAGATCACGTCATTATCTATTCCGGAGCAACTATTTTAGGAGGAAATACAACCATAGGCAGAGAAAGTATCATTGGTGGAAATGTTTGGGTTACCCAGGACGTATCACCTCATTCTCTGGTTTACCATAAAAGTGAGATCAAAATAAAAGACAATAGTTCTTTACCGGAATCTTTAACTTTTGTAATTTAAAAACAGAAAAAATAAAAATATATTGATATGAAATTTCAGAATGCATTAGAAACAATAGGGAATACACCCGTTGTAAAAATCAATAATCTTTTTAATACAGATCACGAAATCTGGATCAAACTGGAAAAAAGCAACCCCGGCGGAAGCATTAAAGACAGAATTGCATTGGCAATGATAGAAGATGCCGAAGCTAAAGGATTATTAAGCAAAGACAGCACAATTATAGAACCTACAAGCGGAAATACAGGAATAGGACTTGCCCTGGTGGCTGCTGTAAAAGGATATAAACTTATTCTGGTAATGCCTGAAAGTATGAGTATCGAACGCCGCAAGATTATGGAAGCTTACGGAGCAGAATTCGTATTGACTCCAAGAGAAAAAGGAATGAAGGGCGCCATCGAAAAAGCAAATGAACTGGCAGAAGAAACCCCAAATTCATGGATTCCAAGACAGTTTGATAATCCTGCGAACGTAAAAGTACATACAGAAACAACTGCCCAGGAAATTTTAAAAGACTTCCCTGATGGGCTGGATTATATCATTACAGGAGTAGGAACCGGAGGGCATATCACCGGAATTGCAAAAACTGTAAAAGAGAAATATCCCAATGTAAAAGTAATTGCCGTAGAACCGGAATTATCTCCCGTATTAAGCGGTGGAAGCCCGGCACCACATCCATTACAGGGACTTGGAGCAGGATTTGTACCTTCTATCTTAGATGTGACATTGCTTGACGGAGTTATTACAGTAGGCAAAGATGAAGCATATGAATATGCCATTAATGCAGCCAAAAAAGAAGGTCTTTTCGTAGGAGTTTCTACAGGAGCAGCGCTGGCAGCCATCGCAAAACATTTACCGGAAATACAATCTAACGCTAAAATCCTTACCATCAATTACGATACCGGAGAAAGGTATCTGTCTGTAGAAGGACTCTTCTAACACCTTAATTAACTGACTTCAATGAAAACAAATATAAAATCACCAAAGGTTTACCTTATCGGTGCAGGACCCGGCAACCCTGAACTGATCACTGTAAAAGCTGTAAATGCCATTGCAAAAGCAGACGTCATTTTATGTGACCGTCTTGTAAGCCCTGAAATTCTGGAAATGTACGTAAATGAAGGGACAGAAGTAATTTATGTAGGTAAAGAATGCAGCAAAAATGCCTCTACTCCCCAATCTCATATCAATACCTTAATGGTGGAGTATGCCCGTCAGAATAAAACCATCGTAAGACTTAAAGGAGGTGATGTTTCTATCTTCTCTAATATTCTGGATGAATTGCAGGCTTTAAAACAAAATTACATTCCTTACGAAATCATTCCGGGAATCACAGCAGCGCTTGGAGCCGCAGCATTTGCAGGGATGCCTTTGACAGCAAGAGGATATTCTACATCTGTACGTTTTCTGACGTATTATAAAGCAGATATTCTGAATGATGAATATTGGAAAGAGCTTGCCATGACCAGTGATACCCTTGTTTTCTATATGTCTAAAGGAAATCTTACCAGCCTTGTGGATAAATTCAGGCAGCTTGAAATTTCTGACGAGAAGAAAATTGCAGTCATTGAACAGGCTACAACCCCTTACCAGAAAGTCTATACCTCATCATTTAATGATTTCAACAAGACTTTTGGCGATACCGTATTTGCTTCACCTTCATTGGTAATCGTAGGAAAAATAGTAAATCTCCATGAAGAATTTTCATGGCTGGAAAATACCGGAAAAGAAGGTCTTTATTTCAAATCGGTAGAGAATGGAAGTGTAATCCCAAACAATCAAAATTTCTTTGAATATGCTGTCTGAAACGAAACTTAACGTATTAAAACAAATATCTGTAGATTTATCCCGGGATGAAGCCATTTGGGCAAGCGGATATCTAGCAGGGCTTGCCGGAGGAACTACATTAACAGCCGCCTTACCTCCACAGCAAATTGATCATTCAATACAGAATGCAGTAAAGAAAATCACCCTTGCTTACGGCACAGAAACCGGAAACAGTAAGAAACTTGCTACCACATTGGCAGGAATCATTAAGAAAAAAGGTATTCAGGTTAAATTAACAGACCTGTCACAATACAAAGCGAAAGACCTTAGCAAAGAGGAATTCTTTTTTGTAGTCATCAGTACCCAGGGAGAAGGTGATCCTCCGGTTCTTGCCAAGAAATTCTATGATTATATCTACGAGAATGAAATCAATCTCAGCAATCTTAAATTTGGAGTGCTGGCATTGGGAGACATCAGCTATCCTCTGTTCTGTAAGACAGGAGAAGATGTAGATTCGCGTTTTGAAAACCTTGGCGGACAACGTATTATTCCATTAAAAAAATGTGACATTGATTACGAACAGGACGCCCAAAACTGGATCGAGCACCTATTTGAAGCCGTTCATAAAACCTCAGGAATCAGTAGTAAAAATACAGCTGTTCAAAAGGTTTCAACAGGAAGAAAAAAATATCGGGGAAAAGTTTCGGCAATTCTTAATCTCAATGATATTACTTCTGAAAAGGAAACCTATCATATTGAAATAGAAACCGAAGAAGCGTTAGTATACCAGCCAGGTGCAGCATTAGGCGTTCTTCCATTCAACTCAAGAGCAATTGTTGAAGAAATTATTACGTTAACAGGAATTGATCCTAAAAAACAGATTTCGACTCCAAAGTTAACAGATACCATTGAAGAGCTTTTACACAAACATTTAAATATCAGTTATCTGCTTAAATCTGTTGTCGCTCAATATGCAAAGATAACAGGACATTCCATTCCAGAAGTTCGTTTGAGCCTTCTTGATCTTCTGAGAATTTATCCTGTAAAAAATGCAGAGGAATTTGAAGAAGTGATTCAGATATTAACAGGTCAGGCACCGCGTCTGTACTCCATATCTTCATCACCGGAAGCACATGGTGAAAATGAAATACATATCACTGTTGCCAAATCCGAATTCTTTATTGACCATGAAAAACATAAAGGATTGTGCAGCGGATTCTTAAGTGAATTCAATGAAGGAGAAGAAGTGGAATTTTACATTCAGGATGCAGGACACTTTAAGCTTCCAGAACCGGATAAAGATATTATTATGATAGGACCGGGAACAGGAATTGCCCCGTTCAGATCATTCCTTTGGGAGCGTGATGCCATAGGAGGAGAAGGTAAAAACTGGCTGTTTTTCGGAGACCGAAATTTCGTTTCAGATTTTATTTATCAGGTAGAAATTCAGGATTTCCTTAAAACCGGAAGCCTTACCCATCTGGATCTTGCTTTTTCCAGAGACACCGCAGAAAAAATATATGTACAGCACAGGCTTGAACAAAAAGCGCAGGAAGTTTTTTACTGGCTGGAAGGAGGAGCATCAGTGTATGTATGTGGTACAAAAGACCCTATGAGCAAGGATGTGGAAGACACCCTTTTGAATATTATTCAGCAGCAGGGAAAACGCAGCAAAGAAGAAGCCCTTCACTATCTGGAAGAGATGGAGCTTAGCGGAAGATATGCAAAAGACGTTTATTAAAGAATCACAATTATTAAAAGAAGACAATTATGAGCAATAAAGATAATCTTTCACCGGTAGAAAGAATCAAAACCCAAAGTAACGGGCTCAGAGGAACATTAAAAGAAAGCCTTGCCGATGATTTTACTGGCGCAATAAGAGAAGATGACCAAACGCTGATCAAATTCCACGGAATGTACCAGCAGGACGACAGAGACAGAAGGGAAGAACGTGTTGCCAAAAAACTGGAATGGCTGTATTCCTACATGATCAGACTTAGGCTTCCCGGCGGTTTTCTAACCTCAGATCAATGGATCGGCGTAAATGATATTGCTAAAGAACATTCCACAGGAACCATCAAAATAACGACAAGACAAACTCTTCAGTTGCACGGTATTTTAAAATCACATTTAAAACCCACCATTCAAAGCTTTAATATCAATCATCTGGATTCCATTGCAGCATGTGGTGATGTCAACAGAAATGTGACCTGTACGGCAAACCCTTCAGAATCGCCTTTACATCAGCAAACGTATGAACTGGCAGGTAAAATAAGTGAAATGTGTCTTCCGAAAACAAAGTCTTATTATGATGTCTGGATTGATGATGAACTTATAATTGACAGAAAAACCGAAGAAGATCCTTTGTATCAGGACAGATACCTTCCAAGAAAATTAAAAATCGGAATTGCGGTTCCTCCTAATAATGATGTAGATGTCTTTATCAATGATATAGCGCTTATCGCTATTATTGAGAACAATGAGATTGTAGGTTACAATATTGCAGCAGGCGGAGGCTTAGGCGCTACACACGGAAATGAAGCCACCTACGCACGTCTTGCTTCCGTGCTTGGGTTTGTAGACTCAGAAGAAAAGGCTCTAAAGGCTGTTTACGAAATCATCACGGTGCAGCGTGACTTTGGAAACAGAAGTGACAGAAAACTTTCAAGGCTAAAATACACTATTGATAAACTGGGAATAGACCAGTACAGAACTGAAGTGGAAAAAAGAACGGGATTCAGTTTTGAGCCGGCAAGAGAATTTAAGTTTGAGCAAAGAAAAGACCGCTATGGCTGGACACAGAATCATGAAGGAAAATGGTTCTATACAGTATTTGTAGAACACGGAAGAGTACTGGATACGGAAGATTATCCTTTAAAATCCGGATTATTAAAAATTGCCCAGACAGCAAGCGTTAATTTCAGATTTACCTGTAATCAAAACCTGATTATTTCAGATATTAATGATCAGGATAAAGTATTAGTAGAAAACCTTTTACAGGAATATGGTATTTCAGAATATACAGAAAATGCAAGTGCTTTGCGTAAAAACTCCGTTGCCTGTGTTGCTTTAAACACATGTTCTTTAGCACTAGCAGAAGCACAAAGATATTTACCGTCTTTAGTCACCAAAATAGAACCCATTCTTGAAAAATATGGTCTTTTACAGGATGATATTACCATCAGAATGACGGGTTGTCCTAATGGCTGCGGACGTTCTCCCAATGCCGAAATAGGATTTGTAGGAACCGCTTATGGTAAATATAACCTGCACATCGGAGGAGACCGATTGGGACTGAGACTGAATACAAAATTTAAAGAAAATATTGGTGAAGAAGAAATTCTTACCACTTTGGATGAACTGTTCGGGATTTATGTACAGCAAAGACTTACAAAAGAAACATTTGGTGATTTTTCATACCGTTACTTACAAACCTTAAATTGAATATATGACTAATTTTCAATATGATCTGACTAAAACCAAAAACAATCAACCTCTTCTTTCAGGGAGACGAATGTGCATGTGTTGTTGATTCTCAAATAACAATACAAACAAAGTTGTCTGAACTTTGTACAACTACAAAAGGCACAAAAGCTTTCATTTTTAAACACTTTAGTTCAAATAAGTAAGTTTAAAATCAAAGATTTTCAAAATACTTAAGTGTACTTATAAAATTTAACTCTTAAAAAACTTAAGTGTTTACAATTCTTGTGTCTTTTTAGTTAAAAATAATCAATGTAAAAGTTCAGACAGCTTCATTCTCACCCTAAAAATGAAGAAAAAATGAAAAACAAAAAACATGGAAATTTTCTGCCCAAAGCTGGTATTATTGCATTCACCTTTCTATTTTTTAACCTGGCAGAAGCACAGCAGCAACTTATTGAATTAAGCGGAACCATAAAAAATACAGGAACCCGCAAAGGTCTTGATTCTGTAAAAGTACAAATCGAAAATTCGGAAGATAACACATTTACAGATGAATCCGGAAATTTTAAGATCAGAACAAGAGTTACCATTCCTTTTCGACTGGTCATCAATAAAGACGGCTTTAGCAGCCAAACCGTTGAAGTCCTTTCATCATCCAATAAAATAACCATCGGGCTTAATCCTCAGAATACAATTATCGATGCAGTCGTTATTTCAGCATCAAGAACTCCCGAAAAGATATTAAAATCTCCGATAGCCATTGAAAAAATTGATATCAAAACCATCAGGGAAAGTCCGGCAGCTTCTTTTTACGAAACTTTGGAAAATGTAAAAGGCTTACAGCTTCTTACTTCCAGCCTTACGTTGAAAATTCCGAATTCAAGAGGTTTTAATTCACCAAATAACTTCAGATTTATGCAGCTGGTAGATGGAGTAGACGTGCAGTCTGCAACTTTGGGTGTCCCTCTTGGCAACGCAATTGGTCCTACAGAACTCGATATTCAATCTATGGAAGTTACTCCGGGAGCGGCTTCAGCTTTATATGGAATGAATGCCATTAATGGTCTTGCGAGTCTTCAAACCAAAGATCCGTTTACATCACAGGGGTTAAGTGTCTACTTCCGTGGCGGTGTCAATCATGTAGATAATTTTAATCATAAAATAAGTTCTCTGGGAGAAAGTGCCATCAGATTTGCCAAAGCATTCAATAATAATCTTGCCATTAAAGTGAATGCTTCTTACTTTACCGGAACAGACTGGATTTCAAATAATCAGACAGATCAGAATCCGGGTTCTTTGGTTACAGCCAATCCTAATTTTTCTTTGGCAAATAATCCTGCTGAAGACCTTTGGAATAAATATGGCGACGAAAGGAACAACAGGGTAGCCGTAAAGGTAGATTATAATGGTAAACCAACCACTTTCAATGTTTCGAGAACAGGATATCTTGAAAAAGACCTTGTAAGCCCGGAGGTAAATAACATAAAATTGGATGCAGGATTATATTACCGCTTTGGAGATCAATGGAAAGCATCCTACGTTTATCGATATGGGCTATTGGACGGAACTTTTCAGCGAGGAAATAAAATCCGTCTTCAGAATGCCACCGTTCAGAATCATAAAGTAGAACTTACAGGTAAAGAACTTACTTTCAGAGCCTATGTATCTATTGAAAATACGGGAGATTCCTATAATTTAAAACCTTTGGCAGATAACTTAGATCTTACCAATCTTTCTAATAACAACTGGAAAAATGTATTTCAGACGTCACTTCAGAATAATTTAAATGCAGGAATAAATCTTAATGAAGCTTTCAATCTGGCAAGGCAAGCAGCGGATAAAAATAGAGCAGTACCCGGAACTGCAGCCTTTGAACAGTTGAAAAATACCATCATCGGAATTAATAACTGGGATTCTGCCAATGCAGGAATTGTGGGTGCTCCGGCAACAGGTGGCGCAAAGCTTGAACAGAAATCCCGCTTTTATCAGGGAGAATTAACCTATGATTTTACCCGATTTGTAAAAATATTCAATCTTCTTGCAGGAATAGATTACCGTTTATACAGCATAACACCGGACGGGAATAATTTTGTAGATTTTGACAGACCTGTCACTGAAAGAAATATTCCTTTATCTGATGGAACCTTCGGGAAAGACGTTATTTATCAGAAATATGGAGCATTTGCACAGATTACCAAAGTATTCTTTAATGACAAACTAAAGCTTAATGCCGCTTTACGTATAGATAGAAATCCGGAATTTGAAGCTAAATTAAATCCAAGAATAAGCGTTGTTTATTCCCCTGTAAATCAGCATAATTTCAGAGCCTCTTTTCAAAACGGATACCGGTTTCCATCTTTATTTGAAGCACTTTCTTTCGTTAATAACGGAAATGTAAGAAGAGTAGGAGGTCTTTCAAAAGTAAACGACGGATTGGGTTATCTGGAAAATTCTTACACCTTAGCTTCTATCGACAGGTTTACCTCTGCTGTAAACGCAGATATAGATGGTGGCAAGAGCCAAAGCCAGGCTGCTCAGGACAACAAGCATCTCTTAGCCGTTGCTAACCTTCAAAAACTACAGCCTGAAAAGATCAATTCATTTGAAGTAGGCTATAAATCTGTGTTCTTTAATAATAAACTGGTTCTTGACTGGGATTTTTACTATAATATCTATGAAGGATTCCTGGGACAGGTAGAAGTAGCTGTACCCAAAAACAGTCAGGTCGGAAGCAATACTGCTGTTCTTGCCATGCTTGACCGAAGCAAGCAGGATCGTTACAGAGTCTACACCAATAGCAACACCACTTATAAAAGCTATGGAACCTCACTCGGCATTCGTTATAACATTACCGGAAATTATAACGTCAATGCCAACGTATCTTATAATGATCTTGCTTCCAATAATGCATCAGATCTGTTTATTACAGCATTCAACACTCCAAAATGGATGGTCAATGTAAGTGTGGGAAACAGAGAGATCATCAAAAATATTGGATTTACGCTTGTCGCAAGGTGGCAGAACAGTTTTATGTGGGAAAGTCCTTTAGCATCAGGAAAAATCCCTGCCTATTATACCGTAGATGCACAAGCGACATGGAAACTACCTGAAATTCATGCTAATGTAAAAATTGGAGCGACCAATTTACTGAACAGACGCTACTTTCAATATGCAGCAGGTCCTGAGATCGGAGGTTTATATTATCTCGCATTTACGTATGACTTAAAATTGTAATCAAGATGAGTAATTCTTTATATCCCGTATTTTTAAAGCTTGAACAATTATCATTACTGATCATCGGAGGCGGAAAAATTGCCCTCGAGAAACTGGAATCCGTACTGGGAAATTCACCTGAAACATCTATAACATTGGTTGCAAAAGAAATCATTCCCGAAGTCATAACATTGCAGAATCGTTTTCCAAATATTACATTGCATGAAAGGTCCTATCATATTGATGATTTTGATAATTCGGACCTTGCTATTATTGCTGTAAATGATATTACTTTGGCTGAGCAGATCCGTAAACAGGCACAACAAAAAAATGTACTGGTCAATATCGCAGACAAACCTGATCTGTGTGATTTTTATTTAGGCTCCATTGTCAAAAAAGGAAGCCTTAAAATTGCTATTTCAACCAATGGAAAATCGCCAACTATTGCGAAAAGGCTCAGAGAAACATTCACCGAAATGATTCCAGACGAAATGGATCTTGTGCTGGATAACATGCAAAATATCCGCAATCAGCTACAGGGAGATTTTAATCATAAAGTAACGGAACTCAACAAAATAACGACACAATATCTGTCTGAAGGAGCCATTCCGGAAAAGAAATCAGATCTTGAAATTGAAAAACTGATCCATATTACCAAAACGGCTCAGAGAAAAGCCAATATTTATCTTGCGATCATAGGAGTAATGCTTCTTTTCGGAGTATTTGGGCTGGTAATTCATCAATTCAATCTGACCCAAGATATTCAGAATTTTCTTAATAAAGACGGTCATATTTTTTACTGGATGCTGTTTGCCGGCTTTATGGCTGAAATTGTTGCCGGATCTATGGGAATGGGATATGGCGTGATCTGTACTACCATTCTGTTATTACTGAATGTTCCGCCGCCTGTAGTAAGTGCAAGTATTCATTCTGCAGAGTCTTTTACAACCGCAGCAGGAGGTTTTAGTCATTATAAGCTAGGGAATGTCAATAAAAAAATGGTTTGGGTATTATTTCCTCTTGCAATTGTAGGATCCATCATTGGTGCTTTAACCTTATCTCATTATGGCGAACATTATGCTCATATTGTAAAGCCTATCATTGCCTGCTATACTTTATATTTGGGATTAAATATTCTGAAAAATGCCTTTAAGGATAAGAATAAAAGCCGTAATAAAACCAAGAGAAGAACCAATCTCAGGGTGTTAGGCTTAGTAGGAGGTTTCATAGATTCTTTTGCGGGAGGTGGATGGGGACCATTGGTAACAGGAACATTGATCAAGGAAGGAAGAATTCCCCGTTACGTTGTCGGTAGCTCAACCGTAGCCAAATTTTTATTGACGGTCACAAGTGCCGTTACATTTATTTTTACCATTGGCATCCATCATTGGAATATTGTGTTAGGATTATTACTTGGCGGTGTTTTTACAGCTCCGTTTTCAGCTATGCTTACCTCTAAGTTGCCGACAAAGAAAATGTTTGTCGTTGTTGGAGTAGTAGTCATCATCATGAGTCTGGTTACCATAGTGAAATCATTTTTATCATAAATGTTTTTAGACTAATCTGAAATTAAGTAAAAGTACTGAATGATTCATTTCCCAGTATGATTACCTTTGATCTGTTCATTGGTTACCATCCGATGTGAATACTTTCAAAACAACAATTGATTAAAACTAAAAACTATGAAAAAGTTAAACAGAAAAACATTAAAGAACATTGCCGGAGAAATTGGTATAGAGCTGAATCTGCCGCTTCCGGTAGGAATCTGTATCGGAAATCTGATTAGTCTGTGTCCGCCAAATTCTCATTGCCGTGCAGATGAAAAATGTTATCCCGATGTTGCAGGTCCGTGTATTAATGGATTATGTCCTTCAGGATACTTATGCCGTTCCGGTGAATGTGTTCGATAAACACTATTTGCATTGAAATTGAAATCCCTTTACATTTTTCTGTAAAGGGATTTTATCTTAGAATCTGAATTTCATTTTTGAAATCAGCAAGTTTCTATTTTCTGTCCTTTATTCCTATGAATTTCAAAGCATTGGATGTTAAAAATATATCATTAAAAACAGTCAGTGATTCCACATCATTGAAGCCTGTAGGTACCAGTTCACTTTTATTAAATGATAATTCGATAGACGGATCATAAGATGCGACAATTCTTACCTTAGAATACCCGTTATAATCTACCCTGAAACCTTCAAACAAACACTTTCGTTCCGCTTTCTGATATTCACCATATTCTTCAAAACCAGTCATATCAGTTCTTTCACCGTCATTATGCTCAAGCGATTTCCATGATGCATAATTTTTAGGTTCTTTCAATATATTTCCTTGAGAATCTACAGGAACAAACATTCCAAGAACTAAAGTCTGTTTTAAAAAATTGGCATAGTTATTCATCAAACTTAGTGTTTGAAGATCTGCATATCCTTCATGTGCATAATATTCAAGCACAAAGGTAGTCATCGGAATCAGCTTGTGAGAAGCATCAGTCGGCATAATGTGTCTTTATCTTTAATCGGGCGATAAAATTAGTATTTTTATTTACTTTTCCCAACGCGACAATGGTAATAGGACGGTATTTATACCCATTCTGAATAACAATAACAAAGCTACTTATCCAATTTTCAGTATTTTTGTGTTCATAACAGGAATAATGGTAGTGAATACATCTCTAAAGGATATTGAAGCAGTCCTTGGTTTATATAAAATGGCTTCCGATTTTAAGAAAACTGTATCCGGTGTACAATGGCCGGAATTTGAACGTAGCATGATAGAAGCGGAAATTGAAGAACGCCGTCATTTTAGCATCGTAGTGGAAGAAGAAGTGGCATGTGTCTGGAGTATTACTTATGAAGACCTACAGGTTTGGGGTGAGCAGAACGAAGATCCGTCTATATATATTCACAGAATTGCTACCAACCCAAATTTCCGCGGACAAAAATTTGTAGAACAAATCGTTGAATGGGCGAAACAATTTGCAGAAGCCAATCATAAATTATATGTAAGGATGGATACTACAGCCGGAAATCAAAGACTGATTGATTATTATGTAAAATGTGGTTTTTCTTATCTGGGGGAGAAGAAAATGACTGATACTGAAGGACGTCCCGATCATTATCATAATGCAACAATGGCACTTTTCCAACTACAGGTTTAAGACATATTTATTGGTAAAAAACAAGATAAATCATTCATTTTCAATATTTAATTTGATTTATTTTAAAAAAGCTATCTTTACCATTCACCAAACAAAATATTATATTATGTCAGTAACACCAGAAGGAGCCAGGAAGGCTCAGTTATCCCTATCTGAAAGAGCACCGGTTGCACATGCCGTTCTTTCAGGGGCAGAAAACATTTCAAAATACAACACTGGAGTCTGTCACGATGTTGTTGCTTATGCCTTATATATGCGAGGTGCCAGTATCAGCCCGGATGAACTTGCAGGATCTTCAGGACAAAAATGGTTAAACAAATTTAACTATCCCGCAGGAGAAAAATGGAATGGGTATTCTCCAATTCCAAAAGGAAAAGCTATTGGATTCTACAGACTTATAGACAAAACATGGTTTCATTCAGCGATTACAACAGGAAACGGAAACGAGATCAGATCCGTTAACGGATTTTCATTAGGTTCTACATGGTCCGTTCCCGTAGATATGAAATGGGTACTTGGAAAAAAGAATTCCGATGGCACTTTCAACTATGACGGAACTAAAATAGAAGTGTATATCTCTCCTTTATAGCAGATATTGAGTACACCTTATTTTTGCCACGAATGCACAAATGATTTTATTAGTGCATTCGTGGCAAATTCGTATGATCTGTGTGATCTTAAGGAGATTTTAGACGTAAAATTTCATGATAGTATATTCTTAAATAGTTCCGAGATATATCGTGAAAAAGTAGTGGTGAAATAACCTTATCTTTGAAAATCCAATGTTTTCTTTGCATTAATCAATAGTATCATAGATGAAATTTTTACTAGACCTTTTATTTCGTGTTTTTCAGCTTTTTACAGAACTTTACTTTTTAATATTTCTTGCAGTAGTCATTATCGCTCTGCTGAGAAGGAAGAATAAATATAAAAAACTGAGAATAGGAATTTTTGTGTCTGTGATGGTATTAATCATCTTTATAGGTAATGGTTTTTTGGGAAAATTAACTTCAGGATATCTTCAAAAAAGCTATCTCCATACTCCTGAAATAAATACTTCAACTGTTCAGAACCCTGTTATTGTAGTATTGGGTGGCGGTGTGGTAGAAATTAATCATATAGAGAAATTGCATACCCTATCTTATTCCAGAATGGTGATCGCTTATCAATTGTATCATGAATTTAAGAAAAATAACCAGCCTTGTAAAATATTAATCTCTGGAAAAGGAAGAGGACATAAAAGTGAAGCAGAGCTTTTCAGTGAAAATTTTAAGAAGATGGGAGTGGCAGATGCTGACATCATTAAGGAAGATCAAAGTATGAATACCTATCAGAATGCAAAATTTTCTAACGATATATTAAGCAAGATGGGTACTTACAATCTGTATCTGGTGACTTCAGGTTTTCATATGAAAAGGTCTGTTGCTTTGTTTGAGACATTTGGATTAAAACCAATCCCACAGACATCCGATTTTATTGATACTGAAATAACCTTATTTCCAAATAGTTATAATGCTGCTTTTACGTTTATTATGCTTAAAGAGGTAGTGGGAATATGGCAGGTGCAGTTATATAACAGTTTGGAAATGAATAAGTAATGTTTTTACAGTCTATTTATAACAAACCGGACTTTTAGCCAGCTCAAGAGTCCGGTTTGTTTTAACATATTGTTAGTAATAAGTTTTGGCTAAAGGCTTATTTTTCAATAAAATTTGTGCAAAATCATAGAAATATCCCTTCAATAAAGAAAAATTCAAATAAGCCCAAATTAGTCATGTTTTTCTATCCTCAACCTATGCTATCTGCTTGAAAATAAAGAGGATTTATGGGCGAAAATGGATTTTTATTATATTTTAGAATCTACATCTTAAAGACATTAAATTTATGTCCGTCCGGATCAGCAAAAACAAAACCATAATAATTGTTTCCAAAACTTTCAGGCTCTGATACAATGGTTCCACCAGCTTTTTTAATTTCGGCTGCCCATTGATCTACCTGATCGTTATTTTCTGCAGAAACGGTAAATATAATTTCATTCGAAGTCTGGGAATCACCGAAAGAAACTCCTTTTACATTGGTTTCTAATATATTTTTAAGGAAAAAGTGGATTACAAAATCATTTTCTCCAAAGAAAAAGCTTACTAACTCGTTAGAAGAGTGCGGATTGTTTGGTTTAAATCCTAGTTCTGTATAAAACTTCTGTGTACGTTCCAGATCAGAAACTGCAAGATTTGCCCAGATCATTTTAGGTTTCATATTTTTATATTTTGATTGAATAAAGTTAGTTTCTTTCAAGTGATAAAAGGTTGTCATGTGGCAAGATTTTGTATTTTTAAACCAATTAACAGGAGAGTGATGGGGATAAAACGGTATTTAAAAGTTTTTCCAAAGATGAATTTAACATAATATATAGCTAAACGTATAAATTGATAACTCACATAATGAATACAAATATTATACATAAAATCAATGCTTTAGGAGGTATTACAGATGCTGTTATGGCTGGAAAAAGTTTTGCTGAAAACTGGCAAAGTATCATTTTTAATCATCATTTGTATGATAAGGATTGGGATGTTTATGGAATTGATCAGTTTTATGAGGAAAATAAAGAACTATATTTTAATCATCAGGATAAATTTTATGAGCATCTGTTAGAACATTATTTTTCAGACCACGAGTTGCCTTATGGACAATATTTTGTGAAAAAATGGAATTTTACGCCATTTAAGGAAGGTACAGAAGACCAGGATGAATTTGATGGACTTATAGATGAAAAGAATGTTCAGCAAGTTGTAGGGATTTCTCAGCCGGATTTTCTTTGCATATTTTATTCTTACGGATATCCGGATCATTTTTTTATCTGTACAGATGATTCTGATCAATCTAACCCGAGGGTTTACAGTACAGACCATGAAGTATATTTTGATGAACTTGAAAATGAAGGAAGCTTTGAAGAGTTTCTGGATCGCTTTATGACAAAAGAAGGGTTCCGAGAAACGGTTGTAGAATATTTAGAAGGAAAAATCGGTAAATAAAGGTCGGTAAATAAAGGAATATGAGACATTTAATACTCCATTCTGATAAAATATTATTTTTCCTATAATTTATATTATGTTAAATTGAATTTGTTTCAGGATATTAAAATTAGTCCTTCTTTATCATTCTCTTATTGATAATCAATTTAACTCATTTGAATTCAATGATTTCAGAGTAATATTTTTTCCATTCACTTCTTAAGTCTACTTTGTCTATGCTTTCTAATATATATTCCAAATCATACTTGCTATGGTTTCTCTTATCATTTAATAATTTATTTATTGCCATTATAACGAACTTTTTATCATTTTCACTCTGAGATAATAAATACCAAAACCATCCAACAATACCATTCCCTAAATTATCTTTATAACTTGAAATATAAGGATATAGCTCAAAATAAAGATCCTCATAACATTCAGTAAATTTTTCTTTATTAATATGGAAAATCTCTCTTCCATATTCTATTAAATTTTTTTGGATAATTACAATTATTTCTCCTTTATCATTATAAAACTCTGTTTTATAGGGAATATTCCGTTTTCGGAAATTTCCATTCTTGTAAAAAAAATCATTATTTGTAAGAGTAATATTTCCATCAATGTCGTATTTATGGCTATCATTTTTTCCGCCCAACCAATCTGATTGTATTTTTCCGTTTAAATACCATGTTTTATAACTTATATAGTTCCCATCATCAAAATAATTTTCTACAGCTAATTGTCCATTATCATAATATTCTACAGATCTTCCATGAGCATTGCCATTTTTAAATTGAGTTATTACGTTTCCATCCACTAATGTTCCTGTAAAAGGTTCCCCTTTATAGTAAATACAAGTGTAATAATCTTGAAGATTAACTTGAAAGTCGGTATCCGTATATTCTATAATGGGTTCTATCATTGTTGAATTTTTTAAAGGTTATAAGATAATTTTGTTCAAATTTAAAATATATTGGGCACTCTCCTATTAGAGATTGTTGACTTTCCATGATGTTAATGATTGAGTTTTTCATGACAAAAAAGTCCCAAAGCAAAAGCTTTGAGACTTATTATTGGTTATATTTCTTCTTTTAAAAAATCAACCTATTTCTTAATTATTTTAGATAAAATATTATTCCCTTTTAAAAGATAACTTCCTGCTGGATATTCAGTAAGGTCAATACGGTTGTCTCCTTTATTTAAAGTTATATTTTTAACGATTTTGCCTGTAATATCATATAAATAAGCATTTTCGTTTTCATTGGATTCTATGGTTATCACTCCTGTAGTCGGATTGGGATATGCAGGGGTTTTCATTTTTTTTGAAGTTTCTACTGTAGATAAATTCGCATTGCAACTGGCATTATAAGTATCTCCGATAATAGTAAAACCTTTATTAATCAATTGAGCTCTAGCCATAATTGCTTGTGATGTAGAATAATTTAGTCCTGTTGCATCGATGTTACCTCCTATTATTGTTGTTGTTGCCCAGGTAGGATTATTAATAAGAGCAATCAGAAACTTGTTGTAATTGAGACATGATAAACCAGAATTTTTAAATCCAAAAGATATATAGCCTGCATTAAAATTTTGAAGCTGAATATTCCAGGTCGAAATATCTTGGTCAAAATGCGAAGCACCGTTAAACATATTAAAGCCGGTACCATTAATAACTTTACTTACATTCCAGTTGCCTATCGGTTGATTGAATGCTGCAGCATTTTCAAACATATATTCAAATGATGTTGCTTTACCTGTATTCCAATTATTAAGAGGTTGGTTAAAGGATGTTGCATTAGAGAATGTATAACGGAAATCAGTAATATTGGAAGTATTCCATGAATTCAAAGGCTGGTTGAATGCCACAGCATCTTTAAACATAGCTGAGAATGTATTTCCGGAAGCTGTATTCCATCCAGAAATATTTTGATTAAATGAAGATGCAAAAGAAAACATCCCGCTAAAATCTTTTACCTTTGCTGTATTCCAGGTTCCTATATTTTGATTAAATAAAGTTGCTCGGCTAAACATACCATTCATCGTAATAATTGTACTGGTATTCCAATTTGAAAATGAATTATTGCCAATTAAAGATGAACAATTAAAAAACATTTGTGATAAATTGTTTATCTGGGTAAGATTAGGTGCATCTGTAGCCGTTACATTTAGGTTAGGACATCCTGCAAACCCCTGATTGAATTGCTGAAGCCAAATAGTTTCTCCCCATTGACTGATTTCGACGAGTTCAGGATTAGCATTAGGATCAATATAATTTGTACTCGCTCTAAAACCATAAAATAATCCGTTACCATTTGATACTTTTAATTTGTAAACTGCCTGAATGGGATTTGTATGCAGAGAAGGACCAAAAGATATGATTGTTGGAGTGCTGCTATTAGAAGTGATAGAACTTAGCACTCCATTGTGTTGAGGATATCCAACTTCTTCCCAGCTAATGGTATAATCAGTTCCGGTACCGCCAAAAGAGATTGAATTATCGATGGTACCATTGATATTCGGTTTCCACAAAGTAATAAATTCAGTCTGTGCATTCGCAATAAAAAATAGAAAAAGAAAAATGATTACTAGTTGTTTTTTGTACATAAAAAATAATAATTTAATGATTAAAATTGGGTTTAGTAAGACAATAATTTCCCGGGATTCCTTATCTTATCTCTATAACAAAGATATAGACGCACAGCGACAGAACATGTCGTATTACAACTTTATTACTAAATATTTATCAATTTTATGTAAATTTATTTTATTGAAAATGAGATTGTTATAATTTATTTTTAACTTTGTTTCCAGTGAAGTAAATCTGATTTTGTTTCTCAGAATTTATAAACATGATTAGAAAAATTGATAAAAAATAATAAGCATCCAGACGGATGCTTATTATTTTTATATGTATTGAATAATTAAACTGAATATTCCAAAGAAGCTTCTTTAGCAGCAGTCACCATTGCAATTAAAGCTTTCTCGGTTTCATCCCAATGTCTGGTTTTTAATCCACAGTCAGGATTTACCCAAAGCTGATGAGCAGGAATTACATCCTGAGCCTTTTTTAGCAACTCAATCATTTCTTCTTTGGATGGAACTCTTGGTGAGTGAATATCATAAACTCCCGGACCGATTTCATTCGGATACTTAAAATCTGCAAAGGCATTCAAAAGCTCCATCTGTGAACGTGAACACTCTATGGTAATCACGTCAGCATCCATATCTGCGATATTTTTGATAATATCATTGAATTCAGAATAACACATATGCGTATGAATTTGAGTAGCATCTTCTACTCCACTTGATGAGATTCTGAAAGCTTCTACAGCCCATTTCAAATAGTTTTGCCAATCAGATTTTCTTAAAGGAAGTCCTTCACGTATTGCCGGCTCATCAATCTGGATAATTCGGATTCCTGCTTTTTCAAGATCATTTACTTCATCGCGAATTGCCAAAGCGATCTGCTTACAGGTTTCAGAACGTGGTTGGTCATCCCGTACAAAAGACCATTGTAAAATGGTAACAGGTCCTGTTAACATCCCTTTTACCCATTGATTAGTTTGAGATTGTGCATATTGAGACCAATACACCGTCATCGGATCAGGTCTGAAAACATCTCCATAGATAATCGGAGGCTTTACACAACGGCTTCCGTAGCTTTGAACCCACCCATTTTTCGTAAATGCGAAACCTTCTAATTGTTCTCCGAAATATTCCACCATATCGTTACGTTCAAATTCACCATGAACAAGAACATCTATTCCTATTTCTTCCTGCCAGCGGATAGTTCTTTGTGTTTCTTTTTTTAATAAAGCATCATATTCTCCAGCTGTTAATTCTCCCTTTTTAAATTTTGCCCTCCAGTTTCTTACCTCTGTTGTTTGAGGGAAAGACCCGATGGTAGTTGTGGGAAATAATGGTAATTGTAAGACTTTCTGTTGTTCTTTTCTACGGATTGGGAACGTATTTTTCCTTTGCGAATCCCTTTCACTTACAGCCTCAGATCTTTGTTTCACATTTTCATTGTGGATGAGTGAAGATGTTTTTCTGGTTGAAATAGCCTTTTTATTTTCCTCAAAATTTGTGAGAACAGCTGAGTTTTCTGTACCAGATGCCAATTCTTTAAGATCTACAACCTCTTTTACCTTTTGTTTTGCAAAGGCTAGCCAGTTTTTAACCTCAGGATCAAGGTCCGTTTCAAATTCTAAATCACATGGAGAATGAAGCAATGATGAAGATGGAGCAATGAAAACCCTTTCAGATCCTAATTTTTCAAGAGACTTTGTAATGAAGGATAAAGATTTTTCATAATCATTTTTCCAAATATTTCTTCCGTCTACAATTCCAAGAGATAATCCCAGATTGTCAGGAATAGACTGGAGTATTTCTTCTAACTGTTCAGGATTTCTTACCAGATCAATATGCAGAACATTTACAGGAAGTGAAACGGCAAGGGACAAATTATTTTTTAATCCTTCAAAATACGTTGCGATGATAAACTTTAATTTAGGAAATTGCTTCCTAAGCTCAGCATAAACTTTAAGATACGCTTCTTTTGCCTTGTCTGTTATATCTAAAGCTAAAAAAGGTTCATCAAACTGAATCCATTCAGCGCCCTGAGCCTGAAGTTTTGATAGTATTTCAATATAAACCGGGAGGATATTTGAAACAAGATCCAATTTATCAAACCCTTCTTCCTTTTCCTTTCCTAAAAGCAAATACGAAACAAGACCGATAATCACTGGTTTTGCATTGATTCCCGCCTGTTTTGCACCTGCAAATTCATTGAAAATCTTATCTGAAGTAAGCTTAAATTGCTGATTTTTATAGAATTCCGGAACAATATAATGATAATTGGTATCAAACCATTTCGTCATTTCCATTGCCGTAATATCTAATCCGTCTTTTTGGTACCCCCTTGCCATAGCAAAATAAAGGTCGAGTTCAGAATTGTTCTTTCTAAGAGCTACTTCATGGTATCGTGTAGGAATGGCTCCGACAATCAAACTCATGTCTAATACCTGATCATAATAAGAAAAATCATTACAAGGAATCAGATCTATTCCTGTCTCTTTCTGGATATTCCAGTTTTGATTACAGAGAGTTCTTCCTACAGTAAGAAGTTCTTCCAAAACAATTTTTCCTGCCCAATACTGTTCGCAGGCTTTTTTAAGTTCTCTTTTGCTACCAATACGCGGATAGCCCAGAATGTGTGTTTGCATTTTTGATACTTTAATTAAACTTTATAGTTAAAAAAAGTCCTTTGAAAGCTTCGTAATGCTTTTACAGAGAAGAAACCGAATATAAATGATATAAATAACCAGCAATTTCATCTTACATGAAACTACGTAACAATATATCATCTGTATGATTCAAAGCTTCAGACCGCGAAAGCATTGTCAATTCAGTAAAGGCAGGTCTCCTGACTTGTAACAGCTTCTGTCATCCTTCCCGTTTACACAGTGGATATACAAGGACAAAAGCCTTTGGTATGTTACTTACAGTTGCGCGACAGCTCGTGATTTGCACACGATTCCCTATTAATTTACCTTAAGTAAAACCTTTCCTGTTTGATGAAGATATATAAAGAACTATACTTTTATCAAATGATTTCCTTTGATAGAAGATTTTAATTTTGTGTAAAATTAGTAATACAGAATTTATTATCAATTGTTTATGGATTATTAAGCAAATAAAACTTTAATAATTACTTTAATTAGAATTTTATTCTTTAAATTTGATAGATTATAAACTATAAAAGAATAATATTCTGTGGAACAGCTTGATGATAAAGACCTGAAGTTGCTGAGATTGCTTCAAACCAATGCAAAATTGACAGTAAAGGAACTTGCAAAGGAAATTAACCTTTCACCTTCCCCGGTTTTTGAACGGGTAAAAAGACTTGAACAGGAAGGTTATATTAAAAGTTATGCAGCGGTTCTGGATGCTGAAAAACTCAATCGTGGATTCACTGTTTTCTGTCAGATCAAATTAAAAATTCATGACAGGTCTGTAGGATATGATTTTGTAAAAGAAATCTTGGAGATTGAAGAAGTTGCCGAATGTTATAATATCTCCGGTGATTTTGATTTTCTGCTGAAAGTTCAGGTTCGGGATATGAAACACTATCAGGACTTTGTATTTAATAAATTAGGATCTGTAGATTCTATTGGTAGTACTCATAGTACATTTGTGATGGCTGAAGTGAAAAATAATCATGGATTAACGATATAGTAAGGATTTTTTACATAATAAAACCGCTCTGAAAAGAGCGGTTATACTTTTTTAAGTGCTTGTTCGTTTTATCTTAGCAAGTAGATCCACATTCAAGTAACTTGATGTGAATTACACCGTTGACAACGCACTGAGTTTGACATAATGCATTACCAACAACAGTACCTACACCGCCAACAACGCCACCAACAACACCGCCTACGCCTCCTACAGCTCCGCCGATAACTCCACCTAGGCCGCCAACAACGCCACCAATTACACCTCCAAGACCTCCTAATAATCCTCCGATTGGATCAAGTAGTCCGTCTCCTGAAATAGTTTTTAGTTCGTTTCTGTCTAGTTTTTTGAAATTTTTCATGATTAAGATTTTATATGATTAATACATCACAAATATATGACAAATAATTATATGTTGATATTCTTTCGAATAAAATAATTAAACAATTTTACTATTTAATATTTCGTTAATATAATTGGTAATTTATGTAAATATCGTTTTTTAATTATATTTGATTGATTTACTATTTGTTAAAAAATATATTTCCAATTATGAATTGTAGAGTTATTTTTTCAACAAGGAGTGAAGTTTTTTTATGCTTAATATTTCAACCTGTAAAACGGTAGATTTTTTTATCCTTAAAAAGATAATTTATATTTCTCAAAGGTCTGAAATCTTATATTTTGAAAAAATTGATCAATAACAACCTATATTTCTCATAATTTTATGCTAAAACAGGCTGCAGGTCATTGAATAACCATCTCAAATTTTGTATTTTTGCCTACATACTTGTATCAATGTCAATTTTTTCAAATAATATACGCTCACTAAGAGCCAAGAGAAAGCTTTCTCAACAAAATGTAGCTGATGATTTAACAATCTCCCGAGTGAGATACTCCAAATATGAAAACGGAATTTCAGAACCACCTATTGAATTGTTGATTAAAATCGCTAAATATTTTCATGTAAGCATAGACCTTTTGCTGTCTGTAGATTTGCAGAAATACTCAACGGATGATATGCTGAAACTTCCTGATAACAGGATTGTTCTTCCCGTAGCAGTAGATGATTTGGGTAATGATACTATTGAAATTATACCGCAAAAAGCATCTATGGGGTATCTTGAAGGATATAGCGATGTAGAATATATTGAAGGTCTTCAGCGAATTGCTCTACCCTTCTTAACTAATGGTAAGTACAGAGCTTTCCCTGCTGATGGAGATTCTATGCCTCCTTTTAGAAACGGATCTTATATTGTCGGAAAATATGTAGAGGGAATAGATGAACTTAAACCTGGGAAAACTTATGTTTTCATCACTCTTAATGACGGAATTACCTATAAACGATTTAAGGAAAATAAAGGAAATGCGATTTGCGTAAGTGCTGACAATTCTTTCTATGAGCCTTATGATATTCCGTTTGAAGATATTGTTGAGATCTGGCAATATGCTTCGGGTATTTTCCCGGAGGATTTTGAACCTGGAGATTATGAAAGCTATAACTTTAAGGAGATGTTCCGTGAATTGAGACAGGACATCAAGGAATTGGACAAGAAAGTTTCCGGACGTCGCAGAAAATCTTAAATATTTATTAAGTTAAAAATTATACAGGACCGAACCCTATCGTTGCGGTCCTTATTTTTTTAAGCTGATCCATACAGGAGCATGATCACTGCTTTTTTCCCAGCCTCTTACATGAACATCTACTCCACATGATTCCAGCTGTGAACTCAGATAAGGGCTTAATAAAATATGATCGAGTCTTATGCCTGCATTCCGGTCATAAGCTTTATATAAATAATCCCAAAAGGTGTAGATTTTCTCTTCAGGATAAAGAGTTCGGATAGAATCCAGCCAGCCTTTTTTCAGGAGTTCTTTGTAGGCTTTTCTTACTTCTGTTCTGTAAAGAGCGTCATTTTCCCAACGCTCAGGTTTATAGACATCAACAGGTTCCGGAATGATATTGAAATCTCCGATAAGTATAGCCGGGAGCTCCATATTAATCAGTTGATTTGTTCGTTTTTTTAATCTTTTGATCCAGGATAGTTTATAATCAAATTTAGGTCCCGGATAAGGATTTCCATTAGGAAGATACAGGCAGCAAACAACCATCTGATCAATAATTGCTTCAATATAACGGCTCTGAATATCTTCGGAATCTCCCGGAAGAGCTCTTTGTACTTCAGTAATTTCCGGATTTTTTGAGAGGATGGCTACTCCATTCCAGCTTTTCTGTCCGTTCCATATGGCATGATAGCCTGCTGCGTTGATTTCTTTTAAAGGAAAGCGTTCCTGTGGGGCTTTGAGCTCCTGAAGGCAGACAATATCCGGTGAAGCTTCTTGCAGCCATCGTAATAGAACGGGAAGGCGCCCATTGATTCCGTTGACATTATAGGTTGCTATTTTCATAGTGAGTTATATTTAAATGGCTGATATTGGTTATTCGGCAATAATTATTCCATATTAAATATTGATTTATAATGATTTAATGGAAACGATTGAAAATAATATTAAGATATAAAAAAAATTAAGTGTAAAAATTTAAGTTCCAAACAATAATCTCTGGGCTGTGATGTAAAAGTTCAATATATTTGTAGCACTAGATGTAATTCATTAATCTAATAAATTCTTCAATGAAAAGATATTCATCCTTTTTATTACTCTTACTTCTTCCATTGTCAATGAACGGACAACAAAATCTCAGTGCTGATGAGTTGTTTACGAAAGCCCGAACTACTGCTTTTGAACAGAAAGATTATCCCGCTTCTATTACGCTAGCAAAGGAGGCGATTGCAAAATCTCCTGATTATACAGATGTTTCGATATTTTTAGGAAGATTGTATACCTGGACTAAAGATCTGTCTTCAGCAAGAACTGTGTTCGAGGAACTAGGAAAAAAAGAGGTAAAGGATGAGGATTACTTCCTTGCTTATGCTTCACTGGAATATTGGAATGATCAGAATGCAAAGGCTGTAGAAATCATAGATAAGGGGCTTACCTACCATCCTCAATCTGAAGCATTATGGCTTTTAAAAGCAAAGGTTTATTATGGTAATAACGAATATACCGAAGCTCAAAAAGCTGTAGAATATCTTTTATCTGTAAATCCGAAAAATACAGAGGCTAGAGCTCTTGCTTCCAAAATAAGTGAATTTACTTCTAAAAACGCGATTGGAATTGTTTATAATTATTCTCATTTTGATAAGCAGTTTGATGATGACTGGCATATTGTAGGGGTAAGTTATAAAAGGGTTACATCACTTGGATCTGTAATTCTGAGAGGAAACTATGCCAACAAATTTGCGCAGAACGGCACCCAGATTGAGCTGGAAGCCTATCCCAGATTATCTAAAATGTTTTATCTGTATGTAGGCGGAGGATATTCTGATGATGTAGGTCTGTTTCCAAAATACCGTACCGGAGTTTCTCTGAATGCCAATCTTCCTCATAGCTTTGAAGCAGAATTGGGTTACAGACAACTTTACTTTTCCAGCAATATATGGATGTATACCGCTGCTGTAGGCAAATATTATAAAAATTTCTGGTTTAATCTCCGTACGTATATTACTCCGGACAGCAAAAATATTTCGCATTCCTATACGGGTACCGTGCGTTATTATACGAAAAGTGCTCAGGATTATTTTGCCTTTCAGATCGGAACAGGGATCAGCCCGGAGGAATATCGTAATAATCTTTTGGAAAATGAAACTTTTAAGCTTAAAACCTTTAAAATAGGCGGTGAATATAACTTCTCCATCCATGCGAATTTATTTTCGATAGGAACAATGTATTATAATCAGGAATACCGTCCGGGTGAAAAAGGAAATCAGTTTGATATTACGGTGGGCTATACCAGGAAATTTTAAAATCCTGGTTTTGTTTTTTTCATAAAATTGATCATTACAGAATCCGGCATCAATTTCTTGGTTTTATAGAATTCGGAATTCATGCTTTTATACTGATTAAAGCGGTTATTGATTTTATTCAATGCTGATATGTCTCCGGAAGGGTCTTCCTCTAAGTTTTTAAGGGTGAATAATTGTCCTTCGTGAAGATAATATTGCTCAGAAACAAAATCAATAAGCTGGTTTTTGCTTTGCATCATAGGAATTCCGGTTCCTTTTATCTCTGAATCTGGTGAGAATCCTCTCCCTACCCAGGTAACTGTGGACGGTGTATTTATTTTATAATTATTTCTGTAATAAGCTAAAATAGAAGGCGCCAGATCAAAATGACTTACAGTTTTATAAAAACGTTTATTTTGCTTTAATAGAGGTGAATAGATCATCAATGGTACATGAAATCTGTCTATTTTGGATTGTAAGGTAATCTCAGGCATGCTGTGATCTCCTGTTATGATAAAGATGGTGTTAGCAAAATCTTTGCGTTTACGATAGTTGGTAAAGAATTCTCTTAAAGCATCATCAGCATTAAGCACTGAAATCAGCTGGTGTTTATGGGCAGCCGCCCACTTCTTTTGCTCAGTATTCAGAATATTTGAATTTAATCTTTCGTTATACTGTTTTTCATAATAGTTCCGATTATTGATAAGAAACGGATTATGAGTAGATAGTGTAAGGATCATATTAAAATAAGGACGGTTCTGAACCTTCTGTACTTCCTGCATTTTGCTGAGAACCGCCTGATCTTCATAGCCCCAGCTTTCACCATTATTTGCCGGAAGCTTTTTATACGGACTGCTGAAAGAGGTTTCGTCTACAATATGATCTACTTTGCTGTATTCAAGGAACTCTCTGTAGCGATCAAATGATATATGCCCCCCATAATAAAATCCTGTTTCGAATCCGTTGGCTTTCAGGATGTTGTAAAGATTGAAGTGTTCCGGCGTTTTTTCTATCTCCAGAAAACCGTTTTTTCCAAACGGAAGAGAACCTGATAATGATGGTAATGCCCCGAATGTTCTTCCTGTTGAGCTTAGGCTGTTTTCCCAAGAAAGACTTTTGCCGGATAAAGAATCAAGAAAAGGAGTAAAGTTACCGATATATCCTTTAGGAGATGTATATGCATGCCCGAATCCTTCCATTACGAGTAGAACAATATTGGGAATATTTTCAGATTTATTAAGGTATTGTCCTAGAAAATCAGGAGTATTTTCTTTTCTCCAAAATGGAAAATCTTTATGAAGCATTTCGGCATTTGCAGTATAATTCTCTGAATTTCCCCATAATTTAGAAAGTTCAGGATGATCACTGATGAAATTTTCTTCATTGGAACTGAAGAAGTATGCCCATTTACTTTTTGCCGCATTTTGATTAAATTCATTGGAAGAACTCAAAGACTTTGAAGCCAGCAGATCCGAAGGAATAAAACATGCGATTATTCCTAAACCTAATAAAGCAAGTCCTATATACATTGATTTAAAAGCATTTTTGCCAGCCAGCCATAAGGGAATGAACGACGAGGCAACAAGAAGCGCCAGCAGGGCAAAATTTTTAAAATTCAACATACCGCTAGCCTTTAAGATCTGCTTCATTTCTTCTTTATTGTAATAGAATATATCTGCTCCCAATACATTCCTGCTTTCCGAAAAATAGAGGAATAAAATATACTGGAAAACCACAACGATGAGGAATGTAAGCAGTGCGAGAGTTTTTGCCCAACCTGTTTTGATAAAGGTAAAAATCAGATAGATGATCCCTACTCCCAGCATCAGTTTACAGGCAAACAAAATATTTTCCAGAAAAAGACTGGTTATAATCGCTGAATTATTAAATTCCGGAAAAGAATATTGATACCATAGCCATTCTGCGGTTATCCCCAATAGAAATAAGCCCAGAAATACCGTTGCCAGCATTCCCCATTCTTTAAGTCCGGATTGAAGGGTCATAGAAATCCTTTCTTTTAATGGCAGGTGCTGAATATTCTGATTAAAGCCCTGGCGCGTCATATCTCCCCAGCCATGGGACTTTTTAAAATAATCTATAAAACCACTCACTCCTGCTTTTACAACGATAGGATGGAAATAGAATGGTTCTGAAAAGGCGGTAGCAATCAGGGTGAGGAAATCTTTTCTTTTAGTATATACCTGCCTGCTCACCAGATCTACGAGTATGGCATAAATAGAATATAGGAATCCCATTGAGATGACCAATGCAAAGAGGATCGTAAAGAAAGACCAGTTGATAATGCCTAACAGAAGGAAAATAATAAAAATAATATATCCTGAAAACTCTACCAATGGTCCTAGAAACTCAAAAAAGAACCAATATGGAAGACTTATCATTCCTAGTTTTCCATATTTGGGATTGAACATCAGTTTTCTGTGTTTCCAGAGCGTTTCCATTGTACCCCGCATCCATCTGTTTCTCTGTTTTCTGAGAATATCTTTGGTTTCAGGAACTTCCGTCCAGCATAAAGGATCCGGAATGGTAAGAACTTCATAAGGTTCTTTTCTTTCTTCCATATACTTTCGCATACGTACTACCAGTTCCATATCCTCTCCTACTGTATTCTTGTCATATCCGCCACATGCTAATACAATTTTTCTGTCAAAAACTCCAAACGCACCGGAAATTAAAATTAATCCTGAAGCACGGGACCAAGCCATGCGTCCGAGAACGAATGCCCGAATATATTCTAATGCCTGTGTTCTGCCTAAAAGAGATTTGGGCATATTAACGCTCACAACTTTACCATTTTCTATGACACAGTTATTTGCAAGCCGGATAACACCACCACAAGCAATGAATTTTTTATCAGTCTGTTCTAAAAATGGTTTTGCCAGCTTCAGGATAGCATCCTGCTCCAGGATACAATCTACATCTATACAGACAAGATAATCTCCTGAAGAAAGGTTGATCCCCACATTTAATGCATCTGCCTTACCTCCGTTTTCTTTATCTACGACAATTAGCTTTTTAAATGCCGGATTTTTACTTTTATAAACGCCTCTTACTTTATTCGTTTCTATTTTTCCCTGCACGTAATAGGAAATGGATTCAAGTTCATAGGCTTCAATCAGTTTTTGTATGGAATCATCCTTACTACCGTCATTTACAATGATGATTTCAAGGTTGTGATAATAAAGTGATAAAAGAGATCGTACGTTTTCCACAATGGTCATCCCTTCATTATATGCCGGAGCAATAATACTGAAGACAGGAGCATTGGGATTGGCTGCAATAATGCTGTAGTCTGTAAATATATTCTCTTTTTTATAACGCAGTACAGCTCCAAGTGCATAGATCCCTATCCAACCGTAAATAATAGTGACAGCCGTCCCATAAATAAGAAACAGCCATATAACAATTTCGTAAATGATATGTGAGAATTCTAACATACTTTTTCCTGTAATGCGTATTTAATAATTTGAATTAATTGTTCAGACGAAGATTCATTCTGTAGAAGCTGTACAAGATCATCCTGCTGCTTTAAGATGAAAAGTGTTTCTGCAGCGTAAACTTTTATTCCTGAATCCGGATGATTTAAAAGCTGTGATTTTACAAAACTTGTGCAGCTTTGATCTCTTAATACTTTCATTATTTTAAAAATTTCAAGCTGAACTTCAAGGGGCTGGTCTTCATATACTTCAATAAGGTCTGTAGTTGTAGAAGAGTTTTCCAGAGATAATAAAGTCTGTACAGCCTGTACTCTTACTTCTGTTGAAGAATGTTTCAGAAGACTGATTACAAATGGATAAAAAGATAGTACCTGAAATTTTCTTAACAGCTTAAGGGTAAAAATTACGACGGAATTGTTTTCACTTTTGAGCCAGTTTTTCATGGAATCATCAGAATTTTCCGGGATACGGGTAATGGAAAGTAACAGACGAAGCTGCTGCCATTCTGAAATTCTTGAGATATGTGAATTAAGGAAATGAAGTCCTTCGAATCCTCTAAAATGTACCATAGCGTATTGTGCTTCCTGGTAAACTTGAGCAGATGAATGCGTGAGATAAGCAGAAATTTTTGGTAGCGCTTCCTGCACGTTCATAGCTGTAAGTTCTTGTATTCCTCCTGCAATTAAATGAGCTTTTTTCTGATCCAGTTTTTTTAATGCTTCATTTTTAAGCCCGTATTCTGTAAAAAGACTTTTTATTTTGTCCTGTGCGGTACCTGAAAATTTCTTTTCAGAATCTACCAATTTTTGCAGAAACAGGTTTCGGAATAAAGGGTTGCTGATAGCTGTAGTAAAATTTTGATCTGTCTTTGTTTCTCCATCATATACAATCACTTCCGAGATCTTTTTATTGATGATTTCGGACCATTTTGAAGCCTGGGAAGATGTTTTATACTGATTAAAACTATAAATAAGTACTACAATGATCAGTAACAGAACCAATGAAAGCAGTCCCAGAAAAACAAGAAAAAGAAAATGTACAGAAGTGATAGATGACATGATAGCAGTTTATTTAGGAGAAAATCTTTTTATTCTTAACATTAACTCGTTGGGGCTGAAAGGTTTTACAATAAAATCAACTGCCCCGAGATCAAAAGCGTTCAATACCACTTCTTCCTGTCCCATACTTGAAAGCATGATAACAGGGATCTGTTTTCCCATTGTCTGTATAGCGGATAAAATTTCAAGACCTGAGGCAAAAGGCATCATAATATCAGTGATGGCAAGGTCCACTTCCTGATTTTTCAAGGTTTCGATAGCTTCTTTACCATTGCGGGTCAGAATTACTTCATGACCTTCTTTTAATAATTTGTGTTCAATTGTTTTTAGAATCAGTTCATCGTCTTCAGCAATCAGAATCAACATAGTTTCTTGTTTTATTGTATTAAATTTTTTATTAAATGTATTCCTGTGGTTATCTCGCCAATCATATCATTTTCCATGGCTGTATAGTTCATGTCCTGTTCGGTTTTACTTTCCCAGTTTGCTGTAATTTCTGCCAGCTTGAGAAGACCTGCAGTTCCGGCGGTTCCTTTCAGTTTATGTAGAACAGCCTTTATATCAGCTGTATTTTTCTCTTGTGCTGCTGTTTTTATATTTTTCTCAGCCTGAGATAATTCCTGAATAATGAGATCCAGAAATATTTTTCTAAATTCTTCATCATCACCGGTTTGCTCATTCAAAAGATGAATGTCGAGATACTTTTTCGAGCTTGAAGAGTCTTTTGGGTAAGCTTTATTGGGAATATATATTTCCAGCATTTCCATAAGGTTTGCTTGTCTTAAAGGTTTAGGCAGGAAATCGGTCATTCCGGAATTCAGACACTTTTCCTTTTCACCCAAGACATTACCGGCAGTTACTCCAATGATCGGAATATCTGAATATTTTGGTAATAAACGGATATGTTGTGTAGCTTCAATACCATCCATCACCGGCATTTGAACATCCATTAGAATTATATCAAAAACTTTTTCCCTGCATAGTTCCAACGCCTGAAGTCCGTCTGTTGCCTCCGTCAGTTGGGCTTCCGGAATTAGTGTTTTCATCATTTTATTATTAAGCACCATATTTACCGGATTATCATCAACGAGTAAAACCTGAGGTGCTGTCATGAGTAAAGAGCTTTCGTTTTCCGACTGTAGATTATCCGAAGCCGTTTCATTTTCTATATTCTTTACAGCATGTTTCAATGTCTTGTATAATTCCTCAGATTTAATAGGTTTCAGCAGGAAGTATGAGTTATTTTCCTGTCGGAAAGAATTGATTACATCGTGTTCTTCAGAAGATGTGTGGAGAATGATCAGAGGAGAAATTTCGTTTTGTTTATTAAAGAGTTCTTTGATCTTTTCAATCGTTTCCAACCCCGATATTACAGGCATATGATAGTCCATGAGGATAATATCGAAACGCTCCCCTTTCAATAGAATCTGGAGTGCTTCCATTCCGTTGGCAGCCAGTACGGTATCAATATTTTTATAGGCCAGCATGTGTTGTAAGATTACTCTGTTGGCTTCGTTATCGTCAACGATAAGAACTTTATTGATTTTCAGATCTTCATCCTCCTGATCGTCTGAAAGCTCATAAGGCAAATCAAGATCGAAATAAAAAACTGAACCCTTCTGAAGTTCACTGTTCAGCAAAAGATTGCTTCCCATATATTTCAAAAGATTATTTGAAATGGTAAGTCCGAGACCTGTTCCCCCATATCGTTTACTGATAGAGCTGTTTTCCTGGGTAAAAGCATCAAATATATACTGCTGTTTTTCAGGCGGAATACCAATTCCTGTATCCCGGACTGAAAACCGTAATCTGATATTTTCAGAATTTATATTGAGCTTCTCAACTTTAAGTTCAATCTCACCCTGCTGGGTAAATTTAACAGCGTTACCGAGAAGATTAATCAGAATCTGCTTCAGTCTGGATTCATCCAGCAAAATTGTTTTAGGTAATCCCTGTTCAATATTCAACAGTAATTCAATATCTTTCTTCTGTGACTGATAAAGAATCACATTGATTACCTGGCTTACAATATCATAAACATTTGCTTTTTCGATAGAAAGTTCCATTTTACCAGATTCTATTTTTGAAAAATCCAGAATATCATTGATGATATTAAGTAAGTTTTCCCCTGATTCATTGATATAGTTCAGGTATTGTGTCTGGATTTCGTTCAATGGTGTTTTTAGTAAAAGATCAGAAAATCCTATGACTCCATTTAAAGGAGTTCTGATTTCGTGGCTCATATTGGCAAGAAATTCTGATTTGGCTTTACTTGCAATATCAGCCATTCTTTTGGCATTTTTAAGTTCTGCATTTATTTTTACACTATCCGTAATATTTTGCACAGATACAATGACCCCACCAATAATATCATTGGAAAGGTACCAAGGTCCTACTTCCATATTATAATGCTGTATACCCGCTTTTCCAGGAACTTCTATGGCAATATCTTCATTCTTATAGGGCTTGCCTTCCAAGGCATCCGTGTATATTTTTTTTCTTTCTTCGGGAACATCAGGTGAGATGGTATGCATATTTTTGCCAATAAGTTCTATACCATTCATCTCAAATTCATTTTTCCAGCTGCTGCTTACTGACAAGTAATTAAGATCCTTGTCAAACATCGCTACAGCTGTAGGAACATAGGTTACAAATGACTGTAGCATGGCTTCTTTTTTTGCCAGCTCCAGGTAAATATTCTTAAAATTATCAATATCCTGAATAATTCCAAATACCTTAGTGCATACCCCTTCTTCAAATTCCGGAATTCCTTTCACTCTTACCCATATCATAACTCCGTCATTACGGATGAGCTGAAATTCTTCATCATAAGGAATACCTTCTTTTACTGCTCTTTCAAACAGAAGTTTCACTCTTTCTCTACTATCTTCACTATAAAAGCCCAAAGCATTTTCAAAATCAGGCTGAAAATTTTTATCGATCTTATGAATTTCCTTAGTAGATTGTGACCAGAATACAGTATTATTTTTAAGATTTACTTCCCAGCCTCCTACCTGTGCTACTGCACTTGTCTGCTCCAGCATTTTTTTTGCATAGAAAAGATCTTTTTCCAGCGTAATTCTCTCAGTGGCGTTCAGAGCAGTACTTATCACATAAGGTTCACCTTCTTTATTGAGGTCTACCAGATTATGATACATCCAGATTTCTTCCTTTCCTTCTTTGGTTTGCAGGATCATCATTCCTGTATCTTCCTTATTCCTGTTGATGCGTTCCAGGTATTCTGCGAGAAGAGACCAGTTTCTTTCGGGTATTAAATCTTTTAGGTTCAATTTTCGGACTTCTTCAGCCGAATACTGAAGGTTTTCCCTGCCTTTTTCATTCACTTCTATGATATTCCCTTCCATATCATGCATGCTCATAAGTCCAATAGCATTTTCAAAAAAGCTTCTGAAACGGCGTTCTGAGCGTTCAAGTTTTATTTTTTCTTCGATACGTTGGGTAATATTAATTCCAAAACAGAAAATTTCAGAAAATTTCTGATTTTGTTTTAAAGACCATTCTACAATGATGGTTTGGTTATCAATGGTGGTCGTGGTTGTAAATGTGATTTCGTCGTCAGATTCAGTAAGTTTTTTTGCAAGAGACTTTAGCTGGGAGTTATGATGTCCCAGCAGATCTGCAAAGTTTTTTTCGAGAGCCTTCTCTTTACTGTATTGAAATGCTTTTTCAAAGGCAGGATTTACATCTTTCAGCATACAATCTGTATCCAATACACAGATCAGGTTATTGGATATATTGAAAGTCTGTTGGAAATATTCTGCCTGAATATTTTTCCTTTTTCCTACCAGAAGCTTTGTAATGGTTTCACCTATTTTCTTTAATGTTGATATTTGGCTGTCAGAAATAGTTTTAGGTTGGAAATCAATCACACACAGGGTGCCTAATGTAAAGCCTTCTTCATCTATAAGTGGTATTCCTGCGTAAAAACGTATACCACCTGCTGCTATTAAAGGATTATCAGATGATCTTTCATCGGACAATGTATCATTAATTACAACTACATCTCCACTTGCAATTGAATACTGGCATAAGGTATTTCTCCTGTCTACAAAATCCAATGAAAGTCCTACACAACTCTGAATAGTCTGAGTTTCGCTTTCCATCATGGCGATAAGGGCTGCCGGACAATCGGTAACCAGACAAGCGGCTTCTGCAAAAACGTCCAATTGTGGATCTTTTCCAAGATTCAAGAGACCAAAAAACTCCAATTTTCTGATTCTTTCTTCTTCATTTGCCGGAATCGGATATTTTTTCATGTATTAATTCAAGTCTTAGAGATTTATAAATTTTTAATATTAAATAATGTGTATCAAACATTTAAACTTTAAATTTTACTTAGTTTACAATGATTAATATTATTATTTTAACAAGTAACCCAAATTACAAATTAATTTTCGATTTTAATTGTTGTTATTTTTACAATAAAGTGATATGTATAAAAACTTATCTGAAAAACCTGTGTTTTTTGGTTTTGATTTTATTTTAGAGTGGTATTATTTACATTTTCTGTTTGAGTAAATAGTTCACGGTTCTTTTTTTTCATATGATTAATGATATCAATAGTAAAAAAGCAGAACGAATAAATCCGTTCTGCTCCAAACCAGTTAAAAATGTAAAATATGATATGAAAAATACTGTGTAAAAAGTTATGTTTAGTGTTTGTGATCTTTAAAATTAATAACATGAGCTGTGATTAATCCAGCTGCTCCGGCATAGATCAATGGAAGGTGTATTTCGAATATAAAATCTGCCATTACAGATACTGCAATTAAACCAATAGAACTCCAAAATAAAGCATTGAGCCAGGTGTTTTTTATTTTTTTCGTGACTCTGAAAACCACTATGGTCCCAATAATAAGAAAAGTAAGATCAATAAAGGGATTGTGAGATATCCCCAAAGGAATAATTAATAATAAAGGAAAAACAATACAATGAATCAGACAGAGAACGGCAGCGGAAATTCCTACAGCATCAAGAATTTTTGATTTCATAAAGGGTAAGTTTTAATTTCTTATTGTAACTTTGTTGCAAATATAAATATAAAAATTTAAATAACGCAACTTAGTTGCATTAAAAAATGAAACAAGTCAGAAATACCCACGCAAAAACCGAGATATTAAACCTCATTAATGATTCTGAGGTGGCTTTAAGTCATTCTGATATTCAAAAAAGATTAGGTGATCTTTGTAATAGAGTGACCATCTACAGAGTTTTAGAAAGACTTGAGAATGAAGGGGCTATTCACAGAATTGTTAATGTAGATGGTGTGGTAAATTTTGCAAAATGTAGTGGTAAATGTACTCATGATCAGCATTTTCACAATCATGTTCATTTTAATTGTAAAAAATGTAACTCTGTAACCTGTATTGAAAATGCTATCCCTGAAATTAGTCTGCCGGATAACTTTATTGCTGAGGAATACAATTTCATTATAAGTGGAATATGTCCGAAATGTAGTAATGCTTAAGATTGAGTGTATAATATATTAGCACGAATGCCAAATAGATATGGGAGTTTATAAAAGGGGCTTTATTTACCATAATAAAGTATCGTATTCGGGTATCCGTGGTAATTTTTTTGTAGATATTGATAAGGCTTTCATGAAAAAAATTACAAAAGTATAATATAGAAGACCATGTCATTATTTTTTTAATTGACAGATATTTAATTATTTAATTAAATTTTTCAAAAAAAATTTGCGTAGCTAAATAACTACACTTAAATTTGTAGTCAAATAACTACGTAATGAACTTAAGAAGAGATGTTTTTCAGGCGATCTCAGATCCTACCAGGAGATCTATATTGATTTTGGTTGCTGCTCAATCCATGACTGCAGGAGCCATTGCTTCCAATTTCGATACCGCAAGACCTACCGTTTCAAAGCATCTTCAGATCCTTACAGAATGTGAACTGTTGAGATCTGAACAGAACGGTCGTGAAATTATTTACCACCTCAATCCTAATAAAATGAAAGAAATAGCCGACTTTATAGAGCCGTTCCGTAAAATGTGGGATGAGAAATTCAATAAACTGGAAAGTGTGATGAAAGCGTATCAGAACTTGAAAAAAGAGTAATAAGAAATAAGACGGATAGACAAAGAGATTAGAGAGATGATGACAATAGTTAATTTTGCTCTCAAATGAATAGTCAATCATCAAGCAAAGGATACCAGCCTAAAACGCCCCCACTCTAATACTCTCCAACACCCAAACCTCAACTAAAAATATGGAACTTAAAACAAAAATTCAAGCAGAAGACGGAAAACAGGAAATTTTCATCATCAGAGAATTTGATCTTCCTGTAGAATTACTTTTCAAGGCGTACACTGAAGCTGAACTTTTCGAACAATGGATGGGAACCAAGGTGACCAAGTTTGAAAATAAGCAACATGGAAGTTACCGCTTCGAAACTTCAAATCCCCAGGGAGAAGTTGTGTTTAGTGCTAATGGAACCATTCATGAAATTGTTCATAATGAAAGAATTATAAGAACTTTTCAGATGGAAAACACTCCTTTCCCGGTACAGATAGAGTTTTTAGAATTTGAAAAATTAACGGATAGAACCAGTAAAATTACGATTCAAACAATCTATAAATCTGTAGATTTCAGGGACCAACATCTGAAAATGCCATTCGCTCAAGGAATTAATATGGCGCATAATCGTTTACAGGAAATTTTTAAGTAAGACTTTGTTAGATAATAGAAGAAGAGATGAGAGACGTGGATGCCACCGTTTAAATCGAGAATGTCAATAGTGAATTTGCTTTGCAAGTGAATCGTCAATTACCAGTGAAAGAATGACAACCTTGAACTTCAGACACTCTTACTCTCCTACTCTAAAACGCTCTAACCCATACAACCCTCAAACCTAAAACCATGAATCCAAAAGTTAATTTTTTCTTCGATAAAGCCACACAATGGAAAGAAGAATTTGAAAAATTAAGAACAATTGCTTTAAGTACCGAATTAGTAGAAGATTTAAAATGGGGCTGTCCCTGTTATACTTTTGAAGGGAAAAATATTTTCTTAATTCACGGATTTAAAGAATATTGTGCCCTTTTATTTTTTAAAGGAGCATTAATGAAAGATTCTTGTCATATTTTAATCCAGCAAAGTAAAAATGTGCAGGCGGCAAGGCAGGTTCGTTTTACAGATGTACAACAAATTACAGACTTAGAAAAAGACATTAAAGCTTATATGTTTGAAGCTGCTGAAATTGAAGAATCAGGTGTGAAAGTTGAAATGAAGAAAACCAAAGACTTTGATATATCTGAAGAATTTCAACAAAAATTAGATGAAAATTTTGACCTTAAAAAAGCATTCGAAAACTTAACCCCAGGGAGACAGCGCGCTTACCTACTCTATTTTTCTTCTGCAAAACAATCCAAAACCAGAAAATCAAGAATTGAAAAATATATTCCTCAAATTATTGATGGAAAAGGACTTAACGACTAATCACAAAACTTAATCTATATGGAAACGTCAAATCAATCTGAAAAAAGAAAAAAAATCATTTACTGGATCTTTACACTTTGGATGTCATTAGGTATGATTTCTACAGCTATCGTTCAGCTAATGAAAAACAAAGATGAGCTTGCTAACTTTACCAATCTTGGATATCCGGCATATCTCATGTATATCATTGGAATCTGGAAAATTCTGGGTGTGATTGCTATACTCATACCCAAACGTTTGTTATTGAAAGAATGGGCATATGCAGGATTATTCTTCGTCATGTCTGGGGCAGTTATTTCACATCTAATTGTGGGTGATGCTGCCGGAAAAACTTTGCCAGCCGTATTATTGTTTGTTCTTGTTGTGATTTCCTGGTATTTCAGACCTTCCAACAGAAAAATACTGGTCAATCCCCAATAATTTTTATATTTTTAATAATCCACACAAAAATTGATATGAAAAAGAAACAATTAACACCTGAGCAAAGTAAAGGTCTTTTAGAAGTTCTTAAAATCCGTTTTGAAAAAAATATGAATCGTCATAAAGATCTGAAATGGGATAAAATTCAAGTTAAATTAGAAAATAATCCCGAAAAATTATGGTCTTTATATGAAATGGAAGAAACAGAAGGTGAACCCGATGTAGTAGATTATGATAAAAAAACAGATGAATATTTCTTCTTCGATTGCTCTCCTGAAAGTCCCAAACGCCGTAGTTTATGCTATGATTATCCAGCATGGGAAGCCAGAAAAGCCAATAAGCCGGAAAGTAATGCTATTGATAAAGCTGGTGAAATGGGAATTGAAATTTTGACAGAAGAGCAATATAGACATCTTCAGCAATTTGGAAAATTTGATCAGAAAACTTCAAGTTGGGTACAAACACCGGCTTCCATAAGAGAGCTTGGCGGGGCTGTTTTCTGCGACAGACGCTACAATACAATATTTTTATATCACAACGGAGCAGATTCTTACTATGCTGCGAGGGGATTTCGTGGGAGTTTGAGGGTGTGAGCGATTTAGAGTGAAAAAACTATGATTTTTCAAGATTCAATTATACTTCTTAGTGCCAAAACTTATCAACTGAAAAACTTAAGAGTTAAAACTATTTGTAACTTTTGAGTTTAAAAATAATAAAATACTTATTTAGCTTAGCAATATATATTGTAGAGCTGCCTTAATATTTCTATAACCTCTTCCACCCTATTTCCTGCACAAATCATTTTTTCTCATACACATTAAATTACAATAAAATCACCAGTTTATCATAAATTGGTTAAGTTTTTGAAGCATCTTATCCAAACCAAACACACCTTTGAAGCTAATCACATTTACAAAAAAAGGGATTTACTGCCCTCAGGGAAAATTCTACATAGATCCGTGGCGACCTGTAGATTTTGCTATAATTACTCATGGACATGCCGATCATGCCCGCTGGGGAATGAAAAAATACCTTTGTCATCATTTTACAAAACCCATTCTTTATCAAAGAATCGGGGCAGATATTGATTGTCAGAGTGTAGAATATGGCGAAAAGATCAATATCAACGGAGTCAATGTTTCTTTACATCCTGCGGGACATATTATAGGTTCAGCACAGATAAGACTGGAATATAAAGGATTTGTAACCGTTATTTCCGGAGATTATAAAGTACAGGACGATGGTTTAAGTACACCTTTTGAATTGGTGAAATGCAATGAATTCGTTACAGAAAGTACTTTTGGGCTGCCTATTTATAACTGGCTCGAAATTGATGATTTAAATAAAAAGCTCCAGAATTGGGTATTAAAGAATAAAGAAAACAATAAAACTTCAGTATTCATCGGTTATTCCCTTGGAAAAGCACAACGTATTATGAAAGCCGTAGAAGGTTTAGGTAAAATTTATGTGCATTATTCTATTGGAAAACTGAATGAAGCGTTTGAGACAGTAGGAATCAATCTTCCTGAATATGAAATTGCAGATTTCAGAGAAAATCCTAAAGTTCTTGAACATGAAATTGTCATTGTACCTCCAGCTTTGATGGATAGCAATGTGATCAAAAAAGTTCCCAATGCCGCAACAGCCATTTGTTCAGGATGGATGCAGGTTCGTGGAGCAAGAAGATGGCGAAGTGCTGATGCAGGATTTGCGATGAGCGATCATGCCGACTGGAAAGGACTGTTGCAGACCGTAAAAGCTACAGAAGCAGAAATTGTACATGTTACCCACGGACAGACAGAAATTTTCTCAAAATATCTGAATGAAACAGGCATAAAAGCAGATGTTGTAGAAACATTGTTTGGAGATGAAGAAGAAGAAACAGAAAAGGAAACCATCAAAACCCCTGAATCATGAGACATTTTGCAGATCTTATCAATGCTCTGGAAACCACCAATAAAACCAATGCTAAAATAGATGCAATCATCGATTATCTGGAACGTGCTCCCGATGAAGACAAAGTATGGTTTATTGCCTTGTTCACAGGAAAAAGACCCAAAAGAAATGTGAATACCAATTACATGAAAGAATGGGCATTGGAAATTACAGGACTTCCGCTCTGGCTTTTTCAGGAGAGTTATTCTTCCGTTGGAGATCTTGGGGAAACAATTTCGTTAATTCTTCCGCCGCCACAAGAAAAAATTGAACGCAGTCTTTCTCAATGGATGATGGATATTGTTGAGTTAAAAGATAAATCAGAAGCCGAGAAAAAAGAATTTGTACTCCATTCCTGGAATGGATTGGATTATACCGAACGTTTAATTTTCAACAAATTAATAGGGGGAAGCTTTAGAATTGGAGTATCGGATAAAACCCTGATTAATGCATTAACAAAATTCTCCGGGCAGGAATCCAGCACGCTAATGCACAGTTTAATGGGAAAATGGTTACCTGATGAAACTTCCTTTAAAGAATTAATAGCTGCTGAGAATATAAACCCCGATAATTCAAAACCATACCCTTTCTGTCTTGCCTACCCTCTTGAAAAAGAAGCCGAAGCATTAGGAAAACCCGATGAATGGCTGGTAGAATATAAATGGGACGGTATACGTGGACAGATCATCAGAAGAAATGACGAAGTTTTTATCTGGTCAAGAGGTGAAGAACTTGTCACAGAACAATTTCCCGAAATCACAGAAGTTGTTAAAAACATGAATGGCAATTTCGTTATAGATGGAGAAATTCTTGCTGTAAAAGATGGTAAGGTTTTAAATTTTAATGAGTTGCAAAAAAGATTGAACAGGAAAACCTTAACTAAGAAAATGCTTGAGGAAATTCCGATTGAAGTATTTGCCTATGACGTATTGGAATTGGAAGATAATGATCTTCGGGAAAAACCGATTTCTGCAAGAAGAGCAATGCTGGAAGAGCTGCTGCTAAATGAAAATCCTATAAATATAAAGCTTTCCCAAAGCATTGATTTTGAAAAATGGGAAGAACTTGATGAAATCAGAGACCAATCCCGCTCTGTAAACAGTGAAGGTCTCATGCTGAAACAGAAAAGTTCTCCTTATCATTCCGGGCGAAAAAAAGGTGACTGGTGGAAATGGAAGATCAATCCCTTTACCATTGATGCTGTATTAATCTATGCACAAAAAGGAAGCGGGAGGCGTAGTGCCTATTACACCGATTATACTTTTGCCGTAAAAAATGAAGATAAATTAGTGACCATAGCAAAAGCATATTCCGGGCTTACAGACAAAGAGATCATGGAAGTAAGCAAATTTGTCACAAAAAATGCGATTGAAAAATTTGGTCCTGTTCGAACTGTAAAAGCAGAGCTTGTTTTTGAAATTGCCTTTGAAGGAATCGGGTTTAGTAATCGCCATAAAAGCGGTGTAGCTCTCCGTTTTCCAAGAATTGTTAGATGGCGTAAGGATAAAACCGTAGATGAAATAGATAATCTGGAAGACATTAAAAAATTAATACAATAAAATGACTGCTTTTGAACATACCAACGGATTTACAATTATTCAGCAATGGATGAAAGAAAAAGGAATGTCTCCTTTTAAATTTCAGACAGATACCTGGAGGAAGTTCGGAAGCGGATATAGCGGAATGGTTGTGGCTCCTACAGGTTTTGGGAAAACCTTTTCTGTATTTCTGGCTTTAATCTCAGACTTCCTGAATCATCCCGAAAACTATAAAAAAGGACTTAAAATGATCTGGATAACTCCGCTGCGGTCCTTATCTAAAGATATTGCAAAAGCAATGCAGGAAGCAATGGATGAGATCGGGCTGGACTGGGTCGTGGGAGTAAGAAATGGAGATACAGATCCCAAAGTAAGACAACAACAGATAAAAAAAATGCCGGAAATCCTTGTGGTGACCCCGGAAAGCCTGCACTTACTTCTTGCTCAGAAAAATCATGAAACTTTTTTTCGTGAGATGAAATGTATCGTTGTAGATGAATGGCATGAGTTATTAGGTGCAAAGCGAGGCGTCATGGTAGAACTGGGAATATCACAACTCCGAAAATACACTCCGAAAATGAAGATCTGGGGAATTACCGCCACCATCGGGAATCTGGATGAAGCAATGGAAGTATTAATCCCTTATGATGGTAAAAAGGTAAAAATAACAGCAAAAGAACATAAAAAGATTGATATTATTCCAGTTATTCCGAATGAGATTGAAATATTACCTTGGGCTGGGCATCTTGGAAACAGGCTTGCTGATCAGGTGGTTCCTATTATTCTAAATTCGAAATCAACGATTGTTTTTACCAATACACGAAGTCAAAGCGAAATGTGGTATCAATTGCTTTTAGATGCATACCCTGATTTTGCAGGTCAAATTGCCATCCATCACAGTTCCATTGATGCCCATTTAAGAATCTGGATTGAGGAAAACTTAAGTTCAGGAAAATTGAAAGCTGTTGTTTCTACATCATCATTAGATTTGGGAATAGACTTTAAACCGGTTGATACCGTCATTCAGATCGGATCTGCAAAAGGAGTTGCAAGATTCCTTCAAAGAGCCGGACGAAGCGGGCATTCCCCTTTTGAAACTTCAAAAATCTATTGCGTTCCCACCCATTCTTTAGAACTTATTGAAGTGGCTGCTTTAAAAGAAGCTGTAAAACAAAAAATAGTAGAACCCAGAGAACCACAGGTCTTATGTTTCGATGTATTGGTTCAATTTCTGATGACTTTAGCAGTTGGAAACGGTTTTTATCCCGATGAAACCTATAAAAGGATCAAAGAAGTATATGCTTTCCGGGAAATGATGGAAGAAGAATGGAAAAGCATTCTGGAATTTCTCACGATTGGCGGCAGTGTCTTAAAAAGCTATGAAGAATTCCATAAAATTGTCATTTTAGAAGATGGTTTGTATAAAGTAACTTCCCGAAAGATTGCAATGCTACACCGTATGAATATGGGAGTCATTGTAAGCGATGCCATGCTGAAAGTTAAGTTTATTTCTGGCGGATATATCGGAATGATCGAAGAATATTTTATTTCCAAACTAAAAAAAGAAGAAAAGTTTATTCTTGCAGGACGAACCTTGGAAGTCGCGATGATCAAAGATATGACCGTTTATGTAAGAGCTGCAAAAGGAAAAGCTCTGGTTCCCAGTTATCTTGGAGGAAGACTGCCTTTAAGTTCTGATTTAGGACATTTTTTAAGGGAAAGACTCTCTCATGCTTTGAATCCTAAAGCTTCCGAAAAAGAACTGAAATTTTTACATCCGCTATTAATCAATCAGGAAATAAATTCTCATATTCCCAAAGAAGATGAATTCTTAGTAGAAATGATCAAAAACCGTGAAGGGTACCACCTTTTCATGTATCCTTTTGAAGGTCGATTGGTACATGAAGTAATGGCTGCATTGATTGCTTACCGAATTTCAAAACTCGCACCCATTTCTTTCTCAATGGCGATGAATGATTATGGTTTTGAGTTATTCAGTGATAAAGAAATCCCGTTGAATGAAGAAAATTTACAACAGGTGTTAACCAGGGATAATCTCATGAACGATGTTATTGCAAGCATTAATTCTGCAGAAATGGCAAGAAGGAAATTCAGAGATATTGCTGTGATTTCAGGAATGGTAATTCAAAACTATGCGGGTAAGCAGCGTTCCAACAAATCATTGCAGAGTTCTGCAGGATTGATTTTTAAAGTGCTGGAAGATTATGATCCCAATCATTTTCTGATCAGGCAGGCTTATACAGAAGTTTTTAATATACAGCTTCAGGAGCAGCGTCTGGTAGAAGCATTTAAAAGGATCGAAAAATCAACCGTCATTTTAAAGCACTCCCGTTCCTTTACTCCGTTAAGTTTTCCAATCAAGGTAGACAGCCTTCGCCAGACACTTTCCAGTGAGGGGTTAGATGCGAGAATCAGAAGAATGTTGAAATTATAAGTTGTTTTAGGATGAATATCATGGTCTTTCCTTTGATATTTTTAATAATAACCGTAAATTAGATGATGTTATTGAAGAAAAAATAACATATAAATGATGGCAAAATTGTTCTTAGTACGTCATGGACAATCACTTTGGAATCTTGAAAACAGGTTTACAGGCTGGCATGATGTAGATATTACGGAAGCAGGTATTGAAGAAGCAAAAAAAGCAGGAGATGTACTCATCAATGAGAAGATTGATATTGCATTTACCTCTGTACTTATCAGAGCCAAGCATACGCTTAATCTTATTCTGAATGAAATAGGAAAACCGGACATTCCTGTTATTATGGATAAAGCACTGAATGAACGTTCCTATGGAAATCTCGAAGGGCTTAATAAAGACGAAACAGCATTAAAATATGGTGAAGAACAGGTGCACACATGGCGTAGATCTTATGATGTGATTCCGCCAGGAGGAGAAAGTCTCAAAGATACTTATAACAGAGTAATTCCTTATTTTGAAAAAGAAATTGTTCCTTTCCTGAAGAAAGGGGAAAATGTTCTGATTGTAGCTCATGGAAACAGCCTTCGTTCATTGATTATGTACCTGGAACATCTGTCTCCGGAAGAAATTCTGGAAAGAGAGATAGCAACCGGAGTTCCGATAACATATATCTTTGATGAAAATTTTAAGGTAAGCAGAGTAGAAAATCAAGCTTAAATTTATATTCAATACTTCAAACTCTCAATTGTGTTTATAGCTCAAAAAGGAATTACCATCCAAAACGAAACTTTTATACTGACCAACCAACGGGCTGTATTTTGGAAAACTGAAAAAGCATTGATCCTTTCCGACCTTCATATCGGGAAAACTGCACATTTCCGAAAAAATGGTATTGCTATTGCCAATCATATTATGAAAAGTGATTTGGAAAGGCTTTCTGCGCTGATTGAGTTTTTTCAGCCGGAAAAGTTTATTGTTGTAGGAGATCTCATTCATGCTGGTGACAACTCTGATGTGGATGAGTTTTGTACATGGAGAAATCAATATCCTGATCTTAAATTTTATCTTATTGAAGGGAACCATGACCGTATTTCAGAAAGGTTAGAGCAGAAACTTTGTCTGGATTTTAAGGCTTCTTTGTTAGAAATAAAAGGGTTTTCTTTTATTCATGATTTTGATAAGACGAAATCAGATTTTCAGATTACCGGACATATCCATCCGGGAATTATTTTAAACTCTGCTGTTAAAAGGATCAGGCTTCCTTGTTTTGCAGTTAGTGACAACCAATTACTATTACCTGCTTTTAGCGAATTCACAGGTTTGGATACGAAAAATTCACCTAAAAAAAGTAAGTTTTTTGTATTTACAGATGCTGAAATTTATGAGATTTAATTTACTTATAAATAAGAATGCAGACAATGAATCTGCATTCTTAACACTCCTGTTTTACTTTAACAGATTATTTAATTCTCGTTCCCATTCAGCCACACAACTTTCTGTACTGAAGAATGCTCCTGTCCTATGATATCTCTGTAAAGTTCAGGTCTCCTTGCCTCTAAATATCGATAGCCACCAGCCTGATTCAGCTTTTGGGAAGTAATAATTGCCGTTTCAAAACTATCTTCAAATGAACGGCACTCTGCAACAATATCACCGAAAGGATCAATGATCATAGAACAACCATTCTTAAGCTGATCATCATCTATTCCAATAGGATTAGAAAAAACAATATAGGCACCGTTATCATAAGCTCTTGAAGGAAGCCATTTCATTAGCCAGTCTCTTCCTTTCATACCATTAAACTCCAATCGTAAGGAAGTAGGATCAGAATCTCTGTTATCCCAAAGTTGAGGATCTACAAAACCTGCTCCCGGTCTTGTTGAAGGCGTACACATCGTTACATGAGGCATAAAAATAATATCAGCACCCAGCAGTTTGGTTGCCCTTACATTTTCTATAATATTGTTATCATAGCAGATCAGAATACCGCATTTCCAGCCCAGGATTTCAAAAACACAATATTCATTTCCCGGGATGAGATGAGGATTAATAAAAGGGTGTAGTTTTCTGTATTTTGCTTTCAATCCTGTTTTATCCACGCATACATAAGCTTTGAAAAGGTTGTTGTTTTCATCCTTCTCAAAAAGTCCGGCAAGAATGGTAATGTTATATTCTGAAGCTATCTGTTGTAGCCTTTTAATACTTTCTCCGTCAGGAATAAGTTCAGCAATATCAAGAAGCTGTTCCTTTGAAAGTTTTCTGGCAAAAGTATATCCCGTGATAGAACATTCATGAAAAGTAATAACATCAGAGCCCTTTTCAGAAGCCTGTTTGGCAAGGGTTTCTATAACGGATAAATTGTAATTTTTATCTCCACTTTTGTTCTCAAATTGTGCAGTTGAAATTTTAATATTCATTGATTTTTTTCAGCAAAACTAGAAAGTATAGCTTCTGAAAAATTGTATAAAACCGACATAGTTTACAGCTCAATGAAATTAACAGCCATTTTATTTTCCGTTTTCTGATATTGTTTAGGAGTCAATCCAATATTGTTTTTAAATTCTCTGATCAGATGTGACTGATCAGAATATCCGGCTTCATACGAAAACATAGTCAGATTTTTATGGTCAGTCCCTTTATTCACAAGACTCAAAAAATAGTGAAGACGAATAATATTTGCGTATTTTTTAGGACGCATTCCCATATGATACTCAAACTTTCGTTCTAAATGCCGCTCAGAATAGCCGGTGAAATTTTGCAAATCTTTAGACGATAAGATCCCCTTATGCTGCAAAATATATCGTTGAGTTGCTGCAATAAGATAATGATCTGTACTCATCCTTTCTGATAAAAAATAAGTAAAAAAAATATTCAGTTCTTCAATTATATTTAAAGGATTTATTTTGTTAAACAGTTTTTCTTCAAATACTTCCATTCTGTTCTTCAACACATCTTCTACGGAAATAATCTGATTACTCATTTCTTTCGCGGAAGTCTTAAGAAGAATATTCAAAAAATAAGGCTGGAAAACAACCGCAATCAGAGAAAATATGCCTTTTGAAGAAAAATCTTTATAGCCGTTTAAAGTGCCATAAAAAAAGGAAACAGGCATTTGATCTTCTGAAATTTTTGAATACAGATTCATATCTCCGGATAAAATAAGCCCGGAACTTCCATCAGTGAAGAGCCTTAAACTTCTCATATCCTCTTCAGAGTTTTCTAAAAAGAGATAATGCCTGATATAAGGAGCTAAATGTTGAGGAGGCGAAATCTGCATCCATCAAATGTACATAAAACTTATTTGTAGAAAAAGAAATCTAAGCGTTTTCTTATGCAGTATCTCTTAGTTTTTAAAAAGAAATAAAGCAGAAGTACCACATTAGATTTTCTTTTGGTCAGGTATTTGAATGATATAAAGAGTTATTCTCAATTATGTTGGAGTACGTTTCTTAATCAAATATCAACCACTAAAATATTATATTATGTCAACACAAAACCTTACCCACCTGGAAGCAATCAGGAAGATTAAAGAATTGTCTGAAAAAGCAAAAATATGTATGTTCTGTACCGAATTGGAAACTGTTCCTGTGAATTCAAGACCTATGACTTTGCAGGAAACGGATGATAACGGTAATCTTTGGTTTATCAGCAGTGGAACCAGCAATAAAAACTTTGAAATAAAGGAAGATCGAAGAGTCCAGTTATTTTTTATGAATAATAGTGATGCTCAATATCTTTCTGTTTACGGAAAAGCTTCTGTTTATAGAGATAAAAAAACTATTGAAGATAAATGGTCGCCGTTGGTAAATGCATGGTTTGATGGTAAGGATGACCCCAATGTGACAGTTATTCGCGTAGAACCACAGGAAACCTATTATTGGGATACGAAGGCAGGAAAGCTTGTAAGTCTGTTCAGTTTTGTAGCAGCTGCCATTACAGGACATAAAACAAATAATGCAGATGGTGTAGAAGGAAATGCCATTATTTAAAGATTATTTCTGCCACGAATTCACGAATTTAAATCATTGAGTAATATCAAGTCTATACTTCATGTTGTTAATATATTTGGAGTTTATCACTAAACTTTTGAATTAACTTAATTTCATTTTAACCAAATAGTAATAGAGATTTTATTCGTGCATTCGTGGCATTATTTTTTTTTTTGCCACGAATTCACGAATTTAGATTTTGCGTAATATCAAGTCTATGCTTCCATGTGGTTAATATATTTGGAGTTTATCACTAAGTTTTTAAATTAACTTTCATTTCTTTTTAACTACATAGCAACAAAGATTTTATTCGTGAATTCGTGGCATTATTTTTTTTTCGCCACGAATTCACGAATTTAGATTTTGCGTAATATCAAGTCTATACTTCCATGTGGTTAATATATTTGGAGTTTATCACTAAGCTTTTAAATTAACATTCATTTCTTTTTTAACCATATAGTAACAAAGATTTATTCGTGCATTCGTGGCATTATTTTTTCTTTTTTGCCACGAATTCACGAATTTAGATTATGCGTAATATCAAGTCTATACTTCCATGTGGTTAATATATTTGGAGTTTATCACTAAGCTTTTGAATTAACTTTAATTTCTTTTTAACCAAATAGTAATAGAGATTTTATTCGTGCATTCGTGGCATTATTTTTTTTTTTCGCCACGAATTCACGAATTTAAATTATTGCATGATATCAAGCTTAGTTTACCGTGCATTATTAATCTTAATTCCTTATCTCATTAAGAATCTTTTTAAAATCTTCAAGCTCATCTTCAGCTAAAGGTTGTAAAGGTTTTCTTAAATATCCGCTTTTCTCTTCCAAAATGTCCAAGCCTGCTTTCACTGCCCGTGGTAACCCTTTCGTTACGATAAACTTTAATAACTCAATCTGTTTATAGAAAATATTCTGAGCTTCAGAAAGCTGGTTATTCTCAATTGCTCTGTAAAGATCCAAGTTCAGTTCCGGAATCAGATTCGGAGCCGCTGTGCACCAACCTCTTGCTCCCGCAGCAAAAGCAGCAAGTGCTAAAGGATTGGAACCATTGTAAAATGCCACATCTTCACCTAATTCTTTTCTCAGAAAATGCATTCTCTGTACATCTCCGGTGCTTTCTTTGATCATCGTAACATTAGGTATTTCAAGCAATCTTTTTAATAATGCCGGAGACATATCTACTCCACTTGTCGCCGGATTATTATATGCCATGATCGGAATTGAAACTTTTTGCGCTACAGCATCATAATGAGCTACAATTTCTTCATCCGTCAGTTTCCAATAGCTCATCGGGATGATCATTACAGCATCAGCGCCTGCTTTTTCAGCAAATTGAGCATGGTGAATAGTTCTTTCTGTAGTAAGATTTGAAACACCTATCAGGGTAGGAATTCTACCATTTACCTGTTGGATGGTGGCTTCTGTAACGGCTTCTTTTTCATCATCAGACAGATAAGGCATCACTCCGGCACTTCCCAAAGAAGCAATTCCATGACTTCCTGTAATGACCAATTTCTCAATCATAGTTCTAAAAAGTGAAAGATCTATAGTGTCATTTTCATCAAAAGGAGTAATCGGATAAGCTATAATTCCTTTAAATGGAACGTTTTTCATATTTTTTTTAATTAAAAGTTGTTCTAAAATATTTTCAAATAAATTTTAAGAGGTATTAAGTTTATGTGAATTCAATAATGTTTAAAGCCTTAATACCTCTTAGAAAGCTTAAAGATCCCTTCCTTCTTCCTCTCTCAATGCAACTCCAAGATTTTGCAACTGAGGTGCATTTTCACACGCTATATATTTGGCTGGTTCCGTATTGCTTACATTCTGATGCTTATGCCATGCCCATGAAGGGATATAAACAGCATCTCCGGCTTCCCAGTAAACACGTTCGTCTTCCACTTCGGTCCATCCTTTTCCTTCGATTACAAATAATACTGTTTCATAAGTATGACGGTGTCTGTTCGTCTGTTGTCCCGGCAGCAAACCTCCGATAGTCATACTTACATTTTTGCTGGGAAGATCTACAAAAAATACAGGATGCTTTCTCTCCGTTGAAAATTGATCGTGTTCCCCTGCATTCTCTACATTTTTATGAATTAAATGACTTGGTTTTACATACTTTGGTCTTGCAAATGTTTCGTGAAAGTCTTTTGAACTGAATTCTTTCTTGTCCATGATTTTAAAATTTTAAAGATTCTGTGCTTTATTGCATGACAAAATTATTTTATATTTGGACTGTTTAAGTAACTCAGTTTTTATATAAATAAGTAGTCCAGATGCTTCGACCTTGGAAATTAGAATTTGAAATTGATAAAAAGCTAGATAAAGCAGTCTATTTACAGATTGCCGATACCATTATTACCGATATCCGTTCGGGAAGACTTAAAGCAGGCGACGCTCTTCCTGGAAGCCGAAATATGGCAACAATGCTCAAGATCAATAGAAATACGGTAGTAGAAGCTTATCAGGTATTGCTCAATGAAGAATGGGTAATTTCCAAAGAAAGAAAAGGCATTTTTGTATCAGATAAAATTCCCGTTCTGCATTCAAAAAATATAAACAGGATTTCAGGTACCCAGAATATGCAGATAGCAGCGGACAAAATGATCATTAATTTTGATGACGGACATCCGGATAGTAAAATAGCACCTGTTACCGAATTGGCAAGGGCTTACAGGCAAATATTTGGTATAAAGGCTAAATGGCAAATGATGGGCTACGGTGATGAACACGGAGATATTGAATTCCGTAAAACAATTTCTCAAATGTTGAATCATCAACGTGGCATGCAGATCGATGAAAACGAAATATCTATCACCAGAGGCAGCCAGATGGGAATGTTTCTGACAGCACAAAGTCTTTTAAATTCAGGAGATTGTATCATTGTAGAAGATCCGGGGTACCAACCGGCTTGGCAGGCTTTTGAATACACAGGCGCAACATTATTATCTGTATCTGTGGATAAAGATGGAATTGATGTTCAAGCCGTTGAAAAGCTGTTGATTCATCATAAAAATATAAAAGCAATATACATTACTCCCCATCGTCAATATCCTACCACAGTCACATTAAGTTTATCAAGACGTTTAAAACTGATAGAACTATCCAATCAATATGATATCACTATTATCGAAGATGATTATGATAACGAATTTCATTTCGGATACCGTCCTCTCCTACCTTTATCGAGCTTTCCTGAGCTTAATAATTATGTTTATATAGGAACATTGAGTAAAGTAGTAGCACCTGCATTGAGAATTGGTTATCTGGCAACTAAAAACCACGAGCTTTTGAAGAAAATAGGTGATTTGAGAAAGATCATTGATGTGCATGGAGATGTTATTATGGAACAGGCAGTTCTCCAATTAATTAAAGAAGGAGCAGTAAAAAAGCATATCAGGAAAGCCACGGTTCATTACAAAAATAAAAGAGATTTTGTCTACAATCTGTTGAATAAACACTTGAAAAATGTTGCGGATTTTACTTTACCGGAAGGAGGGTTAGCATTTTGGATAGTACCTAAAACTGTATTAGATTGGGACCTGGTAATAACATTTTTATTAGAAAAAAATATAAAAATCATTCATCCGAAGCAATACAGCAGAAATTCTGTAAATGGCTTTAGATTAAGTTACGGTTCCCTTGGAGAGGAACAATTGGAGTATAGTATAAAAGTTTTCTCAGAAATATTGACAAAGCTTTCTAAACTATAATTAAGCTAAACGAAAATTAAAAAAAATATTCGTGCATTAGTGGCTGAAAAAATA
>NZ_JCAKRW010000016.1:0-78223 GCF_059515185.1 Chryseobacterium sp. CS2K3
AAATAATAAAAATGTTGCCTGCTGAAAATCTTCGATTTTCTTGCGCCTTAAAAAACAGCATATTATTTTAAGATCTTTGCGCCTTTGCGATTTCCAACAAAAAATATAACTCTCACAGATTTAGCAGATCTTTTTGGTATAAAAAATTAATCTTTAGCATCTATTAAAACAGCAAGCTGTATGCAAGGTTCATCAGATCTGTTACTCCATGCATGATTGGTTCCTCTTTGGATTACAACATCTCCCGGTTTTAGAAGTGTTTCGCCTTCATCCATAATAAGATGTAATTCACCGGAAAGAATAATAATATAATCTAATGTAGGCGTTTGGTGCATCATCGGATGAGGTTCTCCTTTCTTGAATTCAACTCCTAAGTCTTTATCAGGTGGGATCACTACATATCGGAAATAGGTTCCATTTTTAGGAGTTTGTGGAAATCCGGTATTGGGAATTTTTGTTTCAAAATCAAGGGGTGCAGGAGTTGCCTGAGTATTCCATATATCTGAAATGATCAGCCCGGGGAAGTGTTCTACTGAATTTTCTACCTGCTGATCTTCTACGATAATAGATTTTCCGTTTTTAATGCCTGTTACGATTCGTCTTGGTATGTTGTTTATTGATTTATGCATTTTTCATAATGAGTTTATGACCTTGGGTCTGGTTGTTTTTAAGCATGGAATGAGCTTTGAGAACAGTTTCCAAAGAAAGATTACCGATTATCTTGTATTGAGGTGAAATGATGGAGTTGTTTTCAAAAAGCACTGTAATTTCTTCCAGACTGTTTTTGTAATAATCATACTTTTTGACCATGCTGTAAGCATAATTGGAGATATTCATGATTAAAGTTCCTTTGTTGAAAAGAATTTCATGAGCATCCTTAGTGACAAGAGCGGTAACATCTACATAGGTTCCGTTAATTTTCAATACTTCAGCGGTAATTTCAGCCATATAGTTTCCTACCAGATCAATACCAATATCAAAAGGTTGATGATGATTAGCCTGTAAAATGTTTTCTATAAGGTTGTTTTCCTTATAGTTAACGATTTGATGAGCTTTTACTCCCATGTTGAGAAGCATCTGGCTGTTTTCTTCACTTCCCACAGTGGCAACGAAATTTTCAATGTGGTGCGCTAATAGAATTGTAATTAAAAAGGAACCCACACCTCCAGCTGCTCCGGTAATGAGAATAGATTGCTCTGGCTGTAATTTTAGTCTTTTAAAAATTTGCAGAGAAGTAAGCCCTGCGGATGGAATAGCGGCTGCCTGTTCAAAAGAAATATTTTTTGGTTTATGGGCGACGATCACTTCGGGAACTGAAATATACTCTGCATAAGTTCCGTTACTTCCCATAGACCCACTTCCACAGAAAACTTCGTCTCCAATATTGAACTGAGTGACCTCTGCTCCTTTTTCTACTACAATTCCGGATAATTCGCGTCCCAATATGGGAGAACTGATGAGCTTTCGTTCCAGTTCGTTTTCCAACATCTGATAATCAATAGGGTTGAAACCGCTTGCTTTAATCTGGATTAATACTTCATGAGGTTTAGGCTGAGGGTTGTCCGTGAAACCATCTTCAAGTTCAAAGTTTTTATTTAAAATGACTGCTTTCATATGATTGATTTGATGTACAAATGTAAAGCGGGAATAGTTTATATTTGCTACTAGTTAACAAATGGTTACTAGTTACCTTGATGAAACTATTATGGCAAAAATTATTGAAAACGGAATAGAAAGAGAGGCAAGCTGTACTGAAGAATTGTTTGCAATGCGTGACAGTCTTGATGTATTGGGCGGAAAATGGAAACTGATGATTTTACGTTATCTGACTAATAGAACTGATCAACAGATTCATTTTAAAAAATTAGAACGAGGTATTGAAGGGATTTCCGCTAAAATGTTAAGTAAAGAACTGAAAGAACTGGAAGCGAATCTCCTGATCACAAGAACCATTCAGAATACAAAACCAATTACCGTTACGTATGCTGTGACGGAATATGGGAAATCTGTATTTCCGGTGACAGAGACATTGGTGAACTGGGGTATACTTCATAGAGAGAAGATTAAGGAATCAATGGCTACTTCAGGATCTTAAAAGAGCAATAAAAAAATCCTCAGACTCATGAGAGTTGAGGATTTACAGTCATATAAATAGTTGGTTATACTATTTTTTGTTGAGCCAGGAATTAACCAGTTCGGCGTGTGCTTTCACCCATTCTTTGGCGGTTTCTTCCTTATTTTTACTGTGCTCCATTTGGATTAAAAGATCACTCATGTTTTCATCATCAAAGTGAAGTCTGGAAAAGAATTCCGCTAAATCAGGATGATCTTTACTGAAGCTTTTTCTTGCATAGGTCTTAATCTGTTCAGATTCACCAAAAATCTTTTTGGGGTCTTCAAGAAACTTCAGTTTCATCTTACCAAACATCCAGTGGGGCTGCCATCCGGTTACTACAATCCATTCTTTACGTTGTATGGCATTCTGTAATTCAGTAATCATGGCAATAGTGGAAGAATTGATCTGTTTATAATCCAATTTATAATCTACAATAGCTTTATCTGTTCCGGTAGTTAATCCCGCCCCTTTTTCAATTCCAATGATTCTGTGATTGAATTGATCCTTATGCTGATTAAGCTCTTCAATAGAGTGAATAGGAACATATTCTGGAACAACTAATCCAATACGACCATTGTCATAGTTGGTTCCAATATGCATTAATCCTGGAAATTTGGCGAGTTTCTTAGCATGGGTGTAAGGAAGCCAGACTCCCATAAAAAGGTCTGTATCTTCATTATTCATGGACGCCAGAATCATATCTGTAGACGCTTTTTGAATAATAACATGATAACCCTGCTGGTCCAAAATAGCTTTGGCTACATGAGTCATGGCAACATCTTCTGCCCAGCCATCTACCATTCCTATGGTAATGTATTTAGAGTTTTTTATGTTTCCGCATGAGTTTAATACAGCAAACACTGCTATTAAAATGGGAAAAAATAGATATTTTATGTGTTTCATCTTATTGTTTTTTCTTTACAAATCCCTGGGTAATCCTATCGAGAATGATGGCTAAAATAACAACAGATAATCCGCTTTCAAATCCAAGTCCGATATCCAGGTTGTTAATTCCTTCCAGTACTTTTTCTCCCAATCCACCTGCGGCAATCATTCCGGCGATCACAACCATAGAAAGTGATAAAAGGATGGTTTGATTGATACCTGTTAAAATAGTTTTCATAGCCAGAGGAAGTTCTACTTTAAATAAAATCTGACGGTTTGTTGCTCCAAAAGCGCGTGCCGCTTCTACAATATCTTTCGGAACAGATTCAATTCCCAGTGTTGTTAAACGTACTGCTGGCGGCATGGCAAAAATGATGGTTGCAAAAGCCCCCGGAACTTTCCCGATACTGAAAAACAGTACAGCCGGAATCAAATAAACAAAAGCGGGCATCGTCTGCATTAAATCCAGTAAAGGACGAATAATTTTTGCCGCAATTTTATTTTTTGCCGCTAAAATTCCCAGAGGGATGGAAAAGACCAAGGCAGTGATGGTAGCCACGAAAATAAGCGCCAGTGTTTCCATAGTTTCTTTCCATAATCCCATTAAAAATATCAGGCTCAACCCTGCAACAGTTACTATGGCGATACCTTTTCCGGCTTTCCATAATGCTAAGAGGGAAATAAAGAGTATGATGACATAAAAAGGAGTATTTATAAGGATCCATTCAATCCCCATAATCGAAGAGTTTCCTATATGTTTTATAATATCAAATACAGGTTTTCCGTTTTCCGTGAGCCAATTGATTGCAGTTTCTACATATTGACCTATATCTATAATTTTATTCATCTTATTGGTTGTTTGCGATTTCTTTTAATTCAATGATTTCTTCTTCGTTAAATTTAGTAGCCTCTATGACAAGAGATAATTGGGTAACAAGACCTAAAAATTTATTGTTTTCGTCTATAACAGCAATGGCAGATTTGCTTCCTGAAATCAGTGGTAACATTTCTTCTACAGTTACTTCGGGATAGACAGAAGGCACATTGCTGTTGATAATGGATTGTACTGTAGGTTCTTTCTTTTTTGCAATTCTGACAACGTCATTAAGTGTTACAAAACCAAGAAATTTATTTTGGAAATCTACAACAGGCAAGTTTTCCAATCCTGTAGCTCTCATTTTTCTTAAAGCTCCCTCGGGACCGTCTTTTCTAAAACGTACTACGGTTGCTTTGTCGAACATTAAAGATCTTGCAGTGATAATTGTTTTACGGTCTACCTTCTCTACAAATGCTTTTACATAATCACTTGCGGGATTGGTCAAAATATCTTCTGCAGTTCCTATTTGCTCTATAACCCCATCTTTCATAATGACGATACGGTCACCAATCTTTATGGCTTCATCCAAATCGTGGGTAATGAAGACAATGGTTTTTTGTAAAGTGTTTTGCAGTTCGAGCATCTGATCCTGCATTTCAGATTTTATTAAAGGATCCAGCGCAGAGAAAGCTTCATCCATCAGCAGTACTTCCGGATCATTTGCTAAGGCTCTTGCTAAGCCTACTCTCTGCTGCATTCCTCCTGAAAGTTGAGAAGGATATTGATTTTCGAAACCACTTAAACCTACAATATCTAATGCTTTTTGTGCCTTTTCGTCTCGGGAAGCTTTGCTTTCACCTCTGATTTCAAGTCCGAAACCGGCATTGTCTAAGATGTTGTGATGGGGAAGTAATCCGAATTTTTGAAATACCATACTCATCTCGGTTCTTCTTACTTCCAGCAATTGCTTGTTGTTTTTACTTGTAATATCATCATCATTGATGTATACTTTTCCAGAAGTAGGCTCATTCAGCCTGTTAAGACATCGGAGTAGGGTAGATTTTCCACTTCCGGATAATCCCATAATTACAAAGAATTCTCCTTCATAGATTTCAAAACTTGCTTTGTTGATTCCTACTGTACAGCCTGTTTTTTCAAGAATTTCTTTTTTGGAAAAACCTTTGTCTAAAAGTTCCTGTGCTTTTTCTTTGTTTTTACCAAAAATAATAGTCAGATCCTCAACTTTAAGTTTTACTTTTCTACTGTTTTCATTTTTTTCCATATTCAGAATTTTTTAATTAATAATTGATACACAATGTGGTATATCATTATACGATTAAACATTTAATCTTTGGGTGTTGTTCTTTTGGTGGCGAGCATAAAAAATAGTTCTCCAAGCTTTTATCATTAAAAGCTTATGACAAAAAAATAAAAGCACAAAGCCCTCCTGCCTTATGTTTATTTTAAATATTTCAATAGATTTTACTCTAGAAAAAAGAGTGTCTTATGTAAAAAGAAATGAACCTTTTACATCAATTCTATAATTAAATTACTGATGAGGTAATTAAAGATATGTGTACTGAACAACTTGAATTCCTACATTGCATCAAAATGTAGACCACCGTAAAAAACCTGTATATCAGATTTTTACAGCGATGCAAATTTACGAATTTTATTTTAAATGGTTTTTTAAGAACCTAAGAAGCTGGTTTTAAGTCAAGTTATGGAATGAGATCTTCTTGGTAAATTTCTCCTTATCATTCAGGATAAAAGTCTTTTGAAAATTTTACAGATGAAAAATTTTTGGAAATTTTATTTTGTTGGAAAACGATAAGACGCAAAGATCTTAAAATAATATGCTGTTTTTTAAGGCGCAAGAAAATCGAAGATTTTCAGCAGTGCAACACTGTTATTATTTTGCCACGAATGCACGAATAATTTATATACAGTTCAAAGTCTAAATGGTAAAAATTATTAAACCAGATAGACACATAGATTTTATATGAAATTATGCAAGCAGTATTTTATTCGTGTATTAATGGCATTAAAATGAGCGGTATTCAATTTTATCGCAGATAAAATCCTAGCGCCTTAAATACAACGTATCAAAAGGAAAAACTTTTGCGCCCTTAGCGTTTTTCCAACAAATATCCAGAAAATTATTTCAGTAAAACCGCAATGATTGCTAATATTGCCGGCAAAGCCTGAACAAAAAAGATTTTCTTCGTAGCAGAAATGGCTCCATAAATGCCTGCTACTGCTACACATCCTAAAAAGAACAATGCTATATTATCCTGCCATTGCGGATCTTTAATCAGAAAAGACCAGATTAATCCAGCCGAAAGAAAACCATTGTACAATCCCTGATTGGCAGCTAATCCTTTTGTGGGTTTGAACATTTCTGCAGGTAGGGCTGCTTTGAAAACTTCCTTTCCTTTGGTTTCCCAGGCAAACATTTCCATCCAAAGAATATACAGGTGTTCTATTGCAACAACAGCGATAAGAATTTTGGCAATGAGTTCCATGATTTAATATTTTTGTCATTGTAAAACTAAAAAAATAAAGTTAAGTTTGAGTATTCAATTCTAAAGATGGATAATTTTAAGGCACATTTAAACAAATTCATTACGGTATCAGACGATGAGTATATTTCAATTTTTTCATTCTTTGAAGTCTTAAAGGTCAAAAAGAAGGAAACCCTGATGCTGGAAGGTGAAGTATGCAGGAATATGTATTTTGTGATAGAGGGGTGTCTGAGAAAATATTTTATCAATGAAAAAGGGGTAGAACATACTACTCAGTTTGCCATTGAAAACTGGTGGGTGACTGATACCTTTGCCTATGAACGGCAGATGCAGACGGACTTCAATATTCAGTCTGTTGAAAAATCAACCATTCTTGTTATTGATTTTAAAAATCAGGAATTATTATTAGAGAAACATCCGGTAATGGAAAAATATTTCAGAATTATATATCAGCGCGCTTATGCTGCTTCTGAAAGAAAACTCCGTTATCTGGCTGAGTACTCGAGAGAGGAGCTTTATGTTCATTTCAGTACATTATATCCATGGTTTATTCAGAGAATTCCCCAATATCTTATTGCCTCATTTCTTGGTTTTACTCCGGAATATTTGAGTGAGATTAAAGCAAAATTACGTTCTTAAACCAGTTTAAGTTTTTTACGGATCGGATATCGGAAATTTGTCATGTAATTAAAAGCGAGTGCAATGACAAATACACAAAATCAATTTCCGCAGCTATTTTTAAGACTGGCAATTGCTGTGACCATGCTTTCTGCAGTGGCAGACCGTTTCGGATTGTGGAGTGCAGGAAATTCTTCATGGGGAAATATGAAAAGCTTTGAAGAATATACAAGATCACTGACTTTTTTTCTTCCGGAAGCTTTGAGTATTTTCTCTGCTTATGCAGCTACATTTTTAGAAATTCTATTTCCATTGATGCTGATTGCTGGCTTTAAAACAAGAATTGCAGCTTATGGAAGCAGTATTTTACTCTTGATTTTTGCCGTATCAATGACCATTGCATTAGGTTCTAAAGCTCCACTCAATTATTCAGTCTGGGTGGGAAGTGCTGCCGCTCTTTTACTGGCTGTGCAGCAAAAATATTCTTTTAGTATCGATCAATTAACCAAAAAATAAATATAATGAGTGCAAGATTTAACATGGCAACTACTGATGCCGCAGCGTACAAAGCAATGTTGGGACTGGAAGGGTATTTACAGAATACTTCTTTAAACCATATTCAAAAGGAATTAATTAAAATCAGGGCTTCCCAGATCAATAAGTGTGCTTTTTGTCTGGATATGCACACCAAAGATGCCATTAAATATGGGGAAACACCTCAAAGAATCTTTATTTTAGATGGCTGGACAGAGGCAAAAGAGTTTTTTACAGAAGAAGAGCAGGTACTTTTGGCAATGACTGAGGAAATTACTTTGATCAGCCAAAAAGGATTAACTGATGAAACCTACCAGAAAGCTAAAAAGTTCTTTGATGAAGCTCAGATTGCTCAGATTATTATGGCGATCATTACTATCAATGCATGGAACAGAATTGCCATCAGTACACATTTGCCAATTGCTAAATAGAAAGGTATTGGTGTCGGTTATTAACAAAAAAAGAGCTTTTCAGTATTGAAAAGCTCTTTTTTTATGATGTGAATAACAAAGCGAAAGATTCCGTGGTATTAATTCTAAAATAAATCTTAATGGTAAATATTAAGTTTGTTTACGAAATTACTTCTTATTTGTTCCTCATTTTTATGGGTTCTTTCTTTGGAAAGGTCCTTGTGGAGCGATAATTTCAAGGTTAGTTCCATCAGGATCCTGGAAATAAGCAACTGCAGTTCCGTATCCGGCTTTTAATCCGTCAGATTCTTCAAATACAATGGGTTCTCCATCCGGTTCTACACCAATTTCCTTTAATCTCTGCATAGCTTCATCAATACTGTCTACTTCAAAACAAAGGTGCATGGCACTGATCTGATTGTTGGAGTAAGATGCCTGTTCAGCTTCAGGAATTACGTATTCAAGAATATCAAGATTGATATTATCTAATTTAAGGTTGGCAAACTTTATTTTAGTATCTGTAAGACCTTGTGTCTTTGCCATTCTTTCCCCACCGATAACGTCGATATTGGAAACTTTAGTTCCGGTCAATGCCTCATAAAAAGCAATTGATTTCTCTAAATTTTTTACAGTGATTCCTACGTGATTGGCGCGAGTGAACCCTTTTGTTGTGTTTTCCATTGTTTAAAATTTTGTAATTGATATTAAAATTGTGTGATCAGTAACTCAGATTTAGGATCTTAAATTACGTCTTATTTTTGATATTTAAACTAATAAATAGCCACCGGATTTACATTTACTTGTGTAGATCCTACATATAAAGGTTGTCCTAAGACAAATAGGAACTCCCAAACTTTTTGCTTAACCAATGGACGGCTGTCGATTAATTCTAAGTTATAGATTCCTTTTTTGGCAAGCATATATTGGTTGATTGGAAATTCTTCTTTACTTTTTGGATTTGGGTATACCTCAGAAGCCCATGTATCACCACCAAAAGCTACAATTCCTTGGTCTGCTAACCATTTGGCAGCATCCATTCCGATTCCCGGTTCAGTTTCTAAGAACTGTTTGTTGTCTTTACCTACCAGTTTAAGCCATCCTGTATTGAAAAGAATAACATCTCCTTTTCTTAAAGTAAGACCTTGTTTCTTTAAAACAGCTTTGATATCTTCAACGGTGAATTCTGTTCCACCAGGTACGATAGCTTTTCCATAATGAGCCACCATATCAAGCACTACGCCTCTGGTCACAAATGGAGGTACTTTTTCAACACCAAGTTTTTTTACACCTTCTACGGTTACGAAATCGGTAGCTTTATTTCCGTTGTAGTAAACATTGTCAATACCAATGTGCCCGATACCGTTAAGCTGAGTTCCAACTCCGGTCCATCCGTTCACTAATTCGTCGTTGAATGTAAATTTGTTAGGACCAATACTTTTTCCACCTTGTTCTCCCGGTTGAATATTGTAAAGGTTGAAGCTTCTGTGTCTGAAAGCTGGTAAATTTTTATCAATAGGAACAGCTAATGCTAAAGTTTTACCTTGTTTTACTAATCCTAGTGCTTGTTTTACCACTTCAGGAGTTAATAAATTTGCCGCTCCGATTTCATCCTGAGCTCCGTACGTTGACGGATACCATGATTTATCTTCCTGATTTACAAGGGTTTGTGCGTTTAACGCAATGCTGTTTATTGTCAATAGGGTTACTAACCCGAATGTTTTGATCAGATTCTTTTTCATTTTTTTATGATGTATAGGTTAAATAAGAGAAGGGAAGTGGGAAGCTGGAAGAGGGGAGTTGTTGCGGTCTTTGAACAACTGACATTCCGTTTATTTGAAATATGCTTCTTGTTTTACTTTCCTTTAAAGATAAAGGAAGCTGGAGGAGGGGAGAGGGAAGTTTTTTGAAGTCACCCAACAGCTGATATTGTATTAAATAAGTTGTTGTAATTATTCAAATTAACAGATTGTAAGTTAACAATACACACTAGTGCTTTCAACTTCATATTTCCATCTTACAGCCTGATGATAATTTGCATCAAAGGATTGAAAGTCATCAATAACCTGACAATACTTCCATCCTCCTTCTTCCGGCTTCCAACTTTTAATTAAATTAACAGACTGTAAGTTAACAATACACGCTAGTGTTTTCAACTTCATATTTCCATCTTACAGCCTGATGATAATTTGCATCAAAGGATTGAAAGTCATCAATAACCTGACAATACTTCCATCCTCCTTCTTCCGGCTTCCAACTTTTAATTAAATTACAGACTGTAAGTTAACAATACACGCTAGTGTTTTCAACTTCATATTTCCATCTTACAGCCTGATGATAACTTGAATCAAAGGATTGAAAGTCATCAATAACCTGACAGTACTTCCATCCTCCTTCTTCCAGCTCCCAGCTTTTATATTAAATCTCGCTTAAAGCAGCGTTGATGAATGTTAATTCCTCCTGAGAAAGGTTGATATCCATTGCTTTTGCATTATCAATAGCCTGTTCTGCATTTCTTGCTCCTGCTAATACTACTGTAATGGCTGGCTGTAGAGTAGTCCATCTTAATACCAATTGAGAAAGGCTAGCTCCTTTTTCCTGAGCAATCGGTTCAATTTTTTCAAGGAACGTTTTTACTTTATTTAAATCAAACTGAGAGAAATAACCGTTTCTGTGGTCGTTGTCTTTTAATTTGTTATCCTTGAAATATTTACCTGTTAAAAGACCTCTTTCCATTGGGCTGTATACGATGATCCCTGAATTGTTCTCTAAAGAATAAGGAACAAGGTCGCTTTCAATAGAACGGTTCAGCATACTGTAAGAAACCTGGTTGCTTGCCAATTTCAACGTTCTGTTTGCTTCCTCCATTTGGGCAACACTGTAGTTACTTACCCCTGCAGAGCGAACTTTTCCTTGTTGGATTAATAATTCCATAGCTTCCATTGTTTCACTGATTGCTGTTGTGCTGTCTGGCCAGTGAAGTTGTAAAAGGTCGATATAATCAGTACCCAGTCTTTTTAAGCTTTCTTCAACTTCTTTGATGATATTGGCTTTAGAAGCTAATTTATAGACAGGAATTACTTTTCCTTCATCTTCAGCATCAAAGAAAAATTCTCCTTTTCCGTTGTTGCTTCCATCCCATACCAAACCGAATTTTGTTAACAGCTGGATTTTTGAACGGTCTTTTCCTTTAATGGCTTCACCAATCATTTCTTCACTTAATCCGAAACCGTAGAAAGGTGCCGTATCGATAGAAGTTACTCCATGATCCAATGATGCGTGAATAGAGTTAATAGAATCTTGTTTTTCATTACCACCCCACATATTACCACCGATTGCAAAAGCTCCGTGTGTGATTGCTGATAATTCTAAATCTGTATTTCCTAATTTTCTGTATTCCATTTTTTCTTGTTTTTAAAATTTGTTATTGTGTGTTAAACCTTGAAAGACATTAGAGATCTTACAGACGTTTTGTAAACCACCCCGTCAAATCTTTGATTTGCCACCCCTCCAGAGGAGGAGAATTTTCAGTCGTTCGATTAGATACTCGTGAAAATTGGAGATTTTCTAAAACTTAGGTGCTTTTCTCAACAGTCTGCATCATCACTTCTGTTTACTTAAGTGTTAAAAACTTTTGTGCCTTTTGTGGTTAAAATTATTTGTTATTTAATTCTTTTAAAATTGCTTCTCCAACACTCTTTGCAGATTGTGGATTTTGTCCGGTAATAACTTTTTGATCTGAAACAACATGATTCTGCCAAAGTCCGGATTTTTCAAATTGTGCTCCTCTTTCTTTTAATTTATTTTCCAGTAAGAAGGGAACAACATCTGTTAATTTTACGGCGGCTTCTTCTTCATTGGTAAAAGCATTGATCTTTTTACCATCTACCAGATATTTTCCGTTATTCAGTTTGATATTTACCAAACCTGCCGGTCCGTGGCATACACCTGCTACAATTCCTCCGTTTTCATAAATAGTTGAGGCAATATCTGCCAATTCTTTATTATCAGCCAGATCCCACATCGCTCCATGTCCGCCCGCATAAAATATTGTTGAGTAATCTTTTGGGTTTATCTGTGACGGTGTTAAAGAATGATCAATCTTGTTTCTATATTCCTTGTTTTCCCAGAATTCTTTGTTGACAGGATCTTTTAAATCAAATCCGTCTACTGGTGGAGTTCCGCCTTTCGGACTTACAAAGTCAATTTCATATCCTGCTTTGTGAAGAACTTCCCACGGATGGGAAACTTCGCCCAGATAATATCCTGTTTTTTCGTCTGTGCTGCCTTTTTTGTCATGGCTGGTTACAACGAATAGAATTTTCTTTTTCATATCAATAGATTTTTGGTGTTGAGCCTGAATAAATCCTATTGTGAAAAGGCTTAGAAATAAAAGCGCCAGTTTTTTCATTCTTAAATGAGGTTGGTGATGTAAAGCTGAGGTACTTCCTGAAGTTTTTCATCAATCAAAGCACTGAAAGCTTTAATATAAGGCTGTTCATTATGCTGTGCTAATCCTTCTTCACTTTTCCAGATTTCGTAGAATACAAAATGATTTTTGTCTTCAATTCCCTGGTGAAGGTTATACAGTTCGTTGGCTTCTTCTTTTCTTGTTTCTTTTACCATATTCTGAAGAACTTCCAATACTTCTGAACGGTGTTCTTCTTTGGCTTTAATAACTGCGGTAAGGTGAATTTTCATTATACTAATTCTGGTTTTAATTCTTTTTCAAATACATTTCTCACATGGTCTCTGTAAAGTTTCATATCACGCTCTACGTTGGCATTCTTTTCCACATCATGGAAGTGGAAGCTGTCCATTTTTTCTAAAGATACGAAAGCGTTCATTCTGTGGAACCCGAATAGAGGTCCTTCGTCTACACTTTTCTCATCAAAGAACTCTCCAGGAAGGGTAAAGGCTGTTGCAGGAGCATTCCAGCTTGTAGTCAGCATATATTTTCTTCCGCCAAGCATTCCTCCTGTTCCGTAGTTGATTTCAGGATTGGCAGCATTTCTTCCATCACTCATATAAATACCTTTAGCGTGACCTGCTGTGAAAACTTCATCAATATATTTTTTCAATCCGTTCGGAAGTTGAAACCACCAGATGGGGGTGTGGTAAATGATATAATCTGCCCAAACGAATTTTTGTACTTCTTCATGTTTGTCATAATTTTCACTTACATTTGTAACCTTCACTTCCACATTATCAAATTCTTTAAGAACGGCTAATGTATTTTCTGCGATAGTCTGATTATATTTTCCTCCGGAATGTCCGAAGTTTTGTCCTCCGTTGATGATTAATACTTTTTTCATTTTTTTATGATTGTTTAAATTTTACTCTGCAAAGTTACTATGGAGTTTTGTATAATAAAAATAATATAAATTATAGCAATGTATCAGAATATTTATATTGTCAAATTTATAATGTGAATGATGAATTGTGAATTCGTTTTACTTGTGAATTTTTATAGCTCGTAATCATTCACTATTCACTTGGGAAGCAAATTGAGGATTGACTTTATGATGCAAAAATTAACCTTTACCATGGTGAAATGTCATGCTATCTCTGAGCTGGAATTTCCATTTGTCCCGTACATTTGATTAACAAATTGACAGACAATGATACAGATAGCAGTTTTTGGTGATGTGCATGGGAACCTTCCTGCATTGGAAGCAGTGTTGAAGGATATTGAAGAGAGAGGAATTCGCCAGAAGTTCTGTCTGGGTGATCTTGTAGATTTTGCTCCTTGGGGAAATGAAGTGATAGAAAGAATTAAAAATTTAAACATCCCTTGTATTCTTGGAAATCATGATGAAAGAATTGCTTTTGATTTACCTGTTTTTCCTTTAGCTAAGCATTCTGAAGAAGAAACAAAGGCGAGATTTGTTGCGATTGATTACTCGAAAAAACATATTACAGAAGAAAATAAAAAATTTCTTTCCGAACTTCCTTTTCACCTGAAATTAAACTATAAGATAGCCGATAAACACTGGAATATTCAGTTGGTACATTCCAGTCTGGAAAGCAATGATACTTACTTATACGAATCAGAACATGATGAGGTTTTTACCAATATGCTGCAAGAATCAAAGTCTGATATTATTATGATGGGGCATACTCATATATCATTCACAAAACAGTTTGAAAATAAGAAATGGGCTGTCAATTGTGGTTCTGTTGGCAGATCCAAGGAAGAAAACCGTCTTGCTTCTTATTTAATATTGACCTTAACTGAAGAAAAGATAACTCCTGAAATCATACAGCTAAGCTATCCGATTGAAGAAGTGATAGAAAGGATCAAAGAAAGTGAAATTCCGGATTATTATGCTTCTTTCCTGAAAAACGAAAATGTATTAATATTATAATTATTTTGTAACTTTGCATTATAATATTAATAATTAAGTCATGGTTAACTTAGAATGGTATCGTACTTTTAAGGCGATCTATAAAACCGGGACATTGACAGGCGCAGCTGATGCCTTATTCATTTCACAGCCCGGGGTGAGCTTACACTTAAGTTCACTGGAAGCGTATGTAGGATATAAATTGTTCGACAGAACCGGAAGAAAAATGATTCCTACAGAGAGAGGGAAAGTGTTATTCAATGCGGTAGCGGAACCTCTTACCAAACTGGAAGATGTAGAAAAGAATTTCCAGAAATCTACGGAAAAACATACACCTACTATTAGTGTGGGAATGTGTTTTGAAACTTTTCAGACCACTTTGGAACAATATGTTTCTTCACTGCCTTTTAACCTGATCATTAGTTTTGGAGAATATCCTGAAATGCTTGATCAGCTGGATAAAGGTATTTTAGATCTTATCATCACTCCTAAAAAAGGTTCTTCACCCAATATAGAACATGAAGCTTTTTCTTCCGAACAGATTATTCTGGTAGGGGGGAAAGATGTAGATACAGAGGCATTCAAGAAGGTTTTGAAAACAAAAGATATTGAACAGATCGAAGCGTGGCTGAAGAATGAGAAATGGTACGGAACCACCGGAGATATGGAACATCTTTTCCAATTCTGGACATTGAATTTTGGACACAAACCAAATTTCCGCCCGAATTATATTGTACCGAACTTAAACTCCATCATCCGTTGTCTGAAAGGAGGTTCCGGCTTGGCTGTGGTTCCTGATTTTTTATGCAAAAATGAGATTGATAACGGAGAAGTAAAACTGATCTGGGAAGGCAAGAAAAAACTTGAAAATACCTTATATTTTGGTTGCAGAAAGAAAACCAATTATCAAACGGAAATAGAACATATAAAAGGATTATTTCGTAAGATGATGAGTAAAAATTAATACAGTTTGAAATGAAGAAAGTTTTGGAAACAAATCGGCTTTTGTTAAGGGAATTAACTGTTGAAGATGCAGTTGATTTTTATAAGCTGAATGAAAATCCGAATGTTATAAGATATACTGGAGATTCATCCTTTAAAAATATTGAAGATGCCTATACTTTCTTGGAAAACTATAAGGATTATGAAGTCAATGGATATGGAAGATGGGCTGTAATTGATCAATCGAGTCATGAATTTTTAGGATGGTGTGGGCTGAAATATGACGGTTCTAAAAATGAAACAGATATTGGTTTTAGATTCTTTGAGGAGCATTGGAATAAAGGATTAGCCACAGAAAGTGCTACCGCCTGTTTGAAATATGGATTTGAACAGTTACATCTTAACAGAATTGTTGGGAGAGCAATGTCTGAAAATACAGCTTCTATAATGGTATTACAGAAATTAGGGCTGACTTTTAATAAGGAATTTAATTTTGATGGGCATAAAGGCTTAATTTATGCTATTCAACAAGCAGATTGGAAAGGTTAAAATAAAGAAAATTCTAAAATAACCATATCTCGCATCTGCAAACCGTTTTCATAAATCGGGGATGGGTAATTTTCAATAAAGAAATCTTTACGTATCCCTGTTTTTTTGAAACCGTTTTTCTCATAAAACCTGATCTGTTGAAAGCCGGTATCCGAAGTCCCTACACTCAGTATTTTGTAATGATAGTTAAAAGCAATTTCTTTTGCTTTATTGATTAAAATACTTCCGATTCCTTTGCTTCTGTACCTTTCAATAACAGCAATGTTTTTGATTTCAAGCTCAGAATCACTGTTTTTATATAAAGCCATTACAGCAATATTTTCCGTTCCGTCGCTGAGCAAATAGATGTCACATTTAAAAATATACTGATTAACGGCATCAATTGTTTCATCTGCTAACAAAAGTAATTCATATGGGATTGCCGAATCTTTATCAATTTTATTAAAGATAAATCGTTCCATATTATAAACTCATATGGATAAGCGGATAATCTTTTCCTGAACCATCTTTTTCTGATCTTCCCACTCTTTTAAAGCCCATTTTTTCATAAAACCCAATTGCCTGTGGATTTTGCTCATTAACATCTACTTTGGTAAGTCCGGTCTGTTCTTTCATAAAGCGGTAAAGTTCTTTACCATAGCCTTTTCCACGCATATCATTATGAATGAAAAGCATTTCAAGATTGCCTTCAGCTACGGAAGCAAAACCTTTTGGATCATTATCTTCAGTAATTAAATAAACTTCTAAATGAGGAAGGTAATCTCTAGGAATCGCTTCTTTAAACTCATTGAAATCTTCTTCAGCAAGGAAATCGTGAGTGGCTTTTACTGCAGATTCCCAGATCTCCATGATTTTTGGATAGTCTTCAGTGCTGGCAAGTCTTATTGGGTGTGACATAATTTTAAATTTTCACAAAAATAGTGAAAATAGGTGTTGAAACCAGAGAGTATGAGATGTATAAAAGTTTTTTAGTTTGCAAAAAGCAATCATAATGGACTTTAATATACGGCTGATTTTTTTTCTCCGAATGCATTAATAAATGATTAATTATTTTTTATCACACGAATATACAGGTAAAATAATTCGTGCATCAGTGGCAATTATAAGAAAGTATCGTAGATAAAACCTTTGCCCACTAAATACAACGTCTCCAAAAGAAAGAATAGTGTCTTTGTGATTTCCCAATATTACAGGAAACACTTATTAAATAACATTTTTTTAACAAAAAACAGTAAAATTGGTAAGCGCAACTTCCGATTTTTTATCGCAAATTTGTTTAATCACTTTATATTAATCATTAAAATAAAGATTTATGCAAAAGAAAACATATACAGGACAACCTGTAGTTACCTTAAATAACGGAGTAGATATTCCTGCTTTAGGCTTTGGAGTGTGGCAGATGGAAGATTTGAAAGAATGTGAAAATGCAGTTCTTAAAGCAATTCAGACTGGATACAGAATGATTGATACGGCTGCTATTTACCAAAATGAAACTGCGGTAGGAGCAGCGGTAAAAGATAGCGGGGTAAATAGAGATGAATTGTTTATTACTTCAAAAGTTTGGGTTCAGGATCATGGATATGAGAAAGCAAAAAGTGCTTTTCAGAGAACATTAGACAGATTGCAGATGGACTATCTGGATATGTATCTTATCCACTGGCCGTATGGAGATTTTATTGGAACATGGAAAGCTTTAGAGGAACTTTATAACGAAGGAAAAATCAAAGCAATTGGTGTCTGTAATTTTACAGTTGAAAAACTAGAGGAATTGAAGGCAAATTCTACAATTCTTCCGGTAATCAATCAAATTGAGCTGCATCCGGTATTCCAGCAAAAAGAATTGCAGGTTTATGATAGAGAAAATAATATTATCACTCAGCCTTGGAGCCCGCTTGGAAACGGAAATGCAAATCTTTTATCTAATGAAGAGTTAAAAGCAATTGCCGGGAAATATGGAAAAACAGTAGCTCAGGTAATCCTGAGATGGCATTTGCAGGAAGGTTTTGTTGTCATTCCGAAATCTGTAACACCGTCAAGAATTGAAGAAAACTTTAATGTATTTGATTTTGAGTTGACAGAAGATGAAATGAATGTCGTTCGTTCTTTAGATACAGGAAAAAGATTGTTCTTTGATCCGAAAGATCCGGAATGGGAGCAGAAAATGCTGAATGCTGTAGCAGATATTTAAGCTTAATTAATAAGATATTTCCCGCAGATTGCACATAGGTTGTGAGATCTGCGGGATTTATTTTATGTAATTGTGAGGAATATCATATCTTGTTGAAAATGAGATGTTCCTAATTTTTGTACCTTTTTAAGTAAAATAATTCTTATGTTTTGGTCAGATACAATCAGTAAAAGAGCAGGAGTGAAATATCCTGTTATTCAGGCTCCGATGTTTGGGGTGAGTACAATACAGATGGTAGCCGCGGCTGCGAGAGCAGGTTGTTTGGGATCATTGGCTTTGGGAGATCTTTCAGCGAATGAAGCTGCTGAATTGATTCGGGCAACAAAGAAGCTGACAGATAAACCTTTCGCCGTTAATATTTTTGCTCATTATATTCCTGAAATAACCGACGCATTAAAGGATCAGTTTTCTAAAACAAAACACTTCCTCGAACAATTAGCCAAAGAAAATAATATTGAGGTTGCACTTCCTGAATTATCTGATCTTACCATAAATGGTTACCATGAATTGATCGATGTAATAATAGAAGAAAACTGTAAAATTGTAAGTTTTACTTTTGGAAATCTTGATGACCAAAGCATTCAGAAATTAAAAGAAAATGAGGTAACGCTTATCGGAACCTGCACTTCTGTAAAAGAGGCTTTAATTCTCGAAAAATCAGGAATTGATATTATTTGTGTACAAGGAACGGAAGCTGGAGGACACAGGGGAACTTTTGATCCTGATCATGTTCTGCAGATAGGAGGACTGTCTTTATTATCTCAAGTTTATGATCATGTAAAGGTTCCATTGATTTATGCAGGAGGAATTTATAATGCAAAGACGTTACATGCCGTAAAAGATTTGGGGGCTCAGGGCTTTCAGGTTGGAAATCTTTTGTTGGCTTCTCAGGAAACTTCTTTAATGCCTTTCGAAAAAGATAGACTTAAAAAGGTAAATGAAGATGAGATTGTTTTAACGAAGAGCTTTTCCGGGCGATACGCAAGAGGAATTAAAAATAAATATACTCAGATTGTGGAAAATTCAGAATATATTTTACCGTATCCTTATCAGAACAAATTGACAAATGCATTACGCAAAGCAGCAAAATCTCAGCAGAATCTGGATTTTGTAGGAATCTGGACGGGACAGTCTATTCATAACTATAGTGAGCTTTCTACAGAAGATATCCTGAGAAATCTCATAACTGAAACTGAAAGGGAGTAAGGAAAATTGCTTTACCTTCGGGGCTTAAATGCAATTTAAACTTTAAACATGAAAAAATTATTTCTACCATTTGCTATTCTTTCCATAGTAGCATGCAGCAGCAATGACGATGAACCACAAGCTAATAATGCCTCCATTGTTGGAAAATGGTCTATCGATAAAGCAGAACAATATACATCTGGAAATAAGAAAACAGTAGTGCATACTCCAAGCGAATGTGAGAAAAAAAGCACCCATGAATTTGGAGCTAAAAATATGACATCTACAACTTTCGCTCCCGAGAACGATAAATGTGTACAAACAGATGTTGTTACCAGAAATTATACGTATGACCCGGTATCTAAGAAGTTCTGGTATGAGAATGATAAAGATTTTCCTTATATCGTTTCTCAACTAACAGAAACGGATATGGTTTTTGAAGATCATCTTGAGGATGTGGATGGGGACGGAATCAAAGATGTGAAAACATGGTATTTTAAAAGAATTAAATAAATAAAAAACTCCTTTCGATAGAAAGGAGTTTTGTTTTATAATAGGTTCTGAAATTAAATTATTTTGTAAGATCCAGTCCGCCAAAGTTTCCAGAGCTCATCATCAGATAAACACCATTGGTTTTATCCAAAGTATTCCAGTACGCATGAAGGTCTTCTGCGTTGGTGAAAACTCTCAGGCTTTCATTCTTGAATTTTTCCTTAATGAATTCCGGAGAAATAGGTTCCATTCTTTTGATTTTTAAAGCATCTTCGGAATAGAATACAATAGCTTCATCCAATCCGTCCATTGCGTGGTCATATTGCTCCAAAAATGCAGGATTTAAACTTGAATAAGTATGAAGCTCAAGGAATCCGTATTTTTTTTCATTTTTAAACTGCTCAACAAATGCTTTTACAGCTGCTTTTACCTTGCTTGGTGCGTGAGCGAAGTCTTTATATAATGTTCCTTTATCTTCTCTTTCTACCTTTTCAAGGCGTTTGGAAGCTCCTTTAAAGCTCATGATTGCTTCATAGAAGTCTTCATCCATAATGCCAAGCTGCTGGCAGATGTGTCTTGCTCCTTCAAGGTTTAGTAGGTTATGTGCCCCAAAAACAGAAAGCGGAACGTCACCCATTTCAGTTTTTAAGTATACTTTCCCGTTGTTGATCTCATATTCAGGCGTTTTGTAAGGTATTTTTCTGAAATAATTTTCAGCATTTTCTACCACTTTCACTACTTCAGCATCTTCTTCATTATAAACTAAAACACCACCAGCAGTAATGCTTGCCACAAATTTTCTGAACTGTTCAATATAATCATCAAATGTTTTGAAAACGTTGATATGATCCCATGCAATCCCACTCATTAGAGCAATATTCGGTTGGTATAATAAAAATTTGGAACGAAGATCAATAGGTGAGGAAAGGTATTCATCGCCTTCCAACACCATAAAGTCATTATCCTGAGTAAGCTTTACCATACAGTCAAAACCTTCCAGCTGAGCGCCTACCATGAAATCTACATCTTTCTGATGGAAATTCAGGACATGAAGAATCATGGAAGTGATCGTAGTTTTACCGTGTGAGCCGGCAATAACAACCCTTGTTTTATTTTTAGACTGTTCGTACAGGAATTCCGGATAAGAATATATTTTTAACCCTAATTCTTTTGCTCTTGCCAATTCCGGATTGTCCTGGTGGGCATGCATCCCAAGAATGACAGCATCAATATCCGAAGTGATTTTCTCCGGGAACCAGCCCATTTCCTGAGGTAATATTCCCTTATTTTCCAATCTGGATTTTGAAGGTTCAAAAATAGCATCATCTGAACCTGTAACCTGATATCCTTTATCTTTTAATGCAATGGCAAGATTGTGCATGGCGCTTCCGCCTATAGCAATGAAGTGGGTTTTCAATTGTATTTACTGTTTTTTAACATTAGTATTAATGATGTTCTGGAAAGCTCCGAGAATATTATTCCAATTGGTCTGATAATTCGGGATGATAAGACTTGCATCAGTTTTGCTGCCTTCATTAGGACCTTTCTTCACATTGATGGAAGTAGAAATATTATCATACAGTTTTTTGCGGTCTTCCTGTATTCTTCTGAAATTATTCTGAGAAAGAATCTGATCCAGTTTTTTTAAATCTTCATTGGAAATTGTAAAATCCTGTTTGTATTTTTTTCCTTGTCCTTCAAAAGAATAGTGTACGTTATTGCCTTTAATCAGTAGATTTTCATATACAGGAGCATAGCCTCCGCTTTTCGAATAGCTGATATCGAAATCCGAATATACTTTTTGGCTGTTGCACGAAACTAATACTATGAGGGCGAATAAGATTCCAATTATTCTGTTCATAATTTTTACTTTACTTTAATTATTTGAGTCCTTTTGTTCTAATTTTTTAGCTTTAAGTTCTTCATCATAATTGTGTAGTACATTGAAGTCTTCTGTCTGTTCAATAGCAGTCATGATCTTCAATAAAATTTCCGGTGCTTTTTCGTTATCGTAATCAATATCCAAAGGTGCTTTGAACTCCATCGTAGGCTTTACACCGGTAACCTTTACGCGAAGTCCTTTTTTATCGAATGCTCTTCTGAATCCGTTAATTTTGATTGGAATTACAATAGGACGCTGGTTTTTAACCAATTTGGCAGTACCTCTTCGTCCCTGTGCAAAAGCAGATGTGGTTCCTTGCGGGAAGGTAGCCACCCAGCCATTATCCAATGCTTTCATAATATTATCTACCTCGCTCATGTCTACCATTCTATTGACATTCTTTCCTTCCGATCTCCAGGTTCTTTTCACCGTTACAGCTCCTGCTATTTTGAATATTTTAGGAAGAATTCCTTTATTCATGGTTTCTTCAGCTGCCACATAATAAAAATCGATCTTTGGATTTAATAGATAAATCGGATTTTTGATCGTATTTAAATATCCGTTATTTACAGCACAGAATGCATGATACATTGCTGCTACATCCGCAAAATACGTCTGATGGTTAGATACAAACAGTACGTTGGAGTTCGGAAGATCCACAAGGTGTTCTGTTCCGGTTATTTTTAACTTATTAAAGCCGTTGAATCTTCTATATGATACAACTCCTAATATAAAAATAATAAACCTCTTTAAAAAATAAGGTGTTCCGAATGCATCGGTGAAAATATTTTTCTTCGCCATTTTTCAATTAAACACGGTTGTGCAAAGTTACATTTTTTTCAGCAACTGGCTGAATTCACTTAATATCATTGCTGTGGCACCCCAAATAATGTATCCGTTGAAATTGATTACAGGAACTTCATGACCTCCGGCACTTGGAAGCGCCATGATTTCTGGGGTATCAGATAGGTTTAAAAAAGAAGTGATAGGAAATTCAATAGTTTCTACCGCTTCACTCTGCTGAAGAACGAAGAGCGGATTCTTTTTAGTATACGAAATATAAGTATATACGTAAAAATTGCTTGGCGGAATATAGATAGGAGACATTTCTCTAATTACTCTCACATAATGTTTATCGATCCCGATTTCCTCAGAAGTTTCGCGTACGGCTGTTTCTGCAAAATCACGATCCATTTCTTCACGTTTTCCTCCTGGTAAAGAGATTTGTCCGCTATGTCTGTCATGTTCATTGATGGTTCTTTGGATCAAAGGAAAATACCACTCGTTATTTTTCAGATACAATACAATATTGACTGCTGCAAACTTGGGATTTTTTGCCAGCACTTCATCATAAGTGAAAACGGGGCGGTAGGGAGGAGAAAATATTCCATGGGCATGCTCGCCGGGAAGCTCTACACTTTTTATTTTCCGTAATAAATCTTTTCCAAAACTTTCCATACTTCAAATTTAACAATATATCTTGAAGAAATAAATGCCTTAACATTAATTAACCTATGAAGTGTGGGCAGAGAGAAAATCAATGGTCAATTTTTGCTTTACAAAATGAAGCGTGAATTTTGCGAAAGTGAATTTCCCGTCATAAGATTAAACTTTGAATCCGAAATATAAAACTTTACATTCAGAACTTTGAATTTAATTGACAAATGCTACGAATTGGCTGTTGATCATCAATACTTATCTTAAGCTATGTATTCCGTATTTCTACGTAACGGAAATCTATGATGTCTCAGATACCATAAACGGTGACTTAAGGAACTGTAAACCATGACTTTTGCAATTTACACTTTGGCGGTGGTTTTTCATTTGGGTGTAGGGTATACCTTTGTCTTACTATTAACCAATTAATTTTTACTAAGATGAAAAATTTACTTGCAGGTGTGTTTACACTAATCGCCATGAGTTTCAGTTTCGCTCAATTAAACATTGATGTGACTACACAAACAGGAAACTTAAATGTAGCTACTGTGGACCAGACAGGTCTTTTGAACATTAATTCTTTAACACAGAATGGGAATCGTAATACTGCGGATATTGATCAGATAGGTATCCTTAATATGAATACTGCAGTAAGTAATGGAAACAGAAACTCAATAGATGTAGATCAGGTCGGTATTGCAAACTCTAATATGGTGACTCAGACTGGAAACAGAAATTCTGCTTCAACCTGGCAATTAGGAGTTTTAAACTCTACTGAACAGATTCAGATCGGAAGACGAAACGATGCTTCTTCAATTCAGGTAGGTGTAGGTAACGCTGTTTATCAATATCAGGACGGAAGAAGAAACGAAGCTTCAGCTTTACAACTAGGAGCCGGAAACGAAGCTTATCAAATTCAGGTTGGAAGACGAAACGAAGCTAATGGTGTTCAGGTTGGTGCAAACAACGTACTTGTTCAATTCCAGGCTGGTGATGATAACAACGCAGATCATACACAGGTAGGTAGCGGTAACTTAGCTGTCTCTGCTCAGGTAGGTGATGATAATAATGCTATGGGACTGCAAGTGGGAAGTAATAACCAATTGTATCAACTTCAGGCAGGAAATTCTAATACAGCCCTTGATCTTCAGATGGGTAACGGAAACTTTACCTGGGTATCTCAGTCCGGTGATTCTCATATTCACATAGGAACTCAAATAGGTAACGGAAACTCAATGATTGTGACTCAGTCTAACTAAGCCCTGTAATTATACTGTAATCTTTAAAATGAAAGGGAGAAGCTACAGGTAGTGGTTTCTCCTTTTTTCAGCTTAAAGATCAAATATACCCGGAAACCATGATTTCACATGACTACCTGCTGGGTGTGTTTTATTCAATACTCTATTGATGTACCTTTAATAAAAATATAATGCCATGCTTAACTTGAGATGGAGTGTTTTGGCTCTTTTTGTAATACTGCCATTGGATGCTCAGGAAATAGACTGGAATAAGGTAAACAGTAATACAGTCTTTAATCTTATAACCAGACAGGATATTGATCTGAATGCCTATCATTCTGCGATCATTCAAATAGGTGATTATAATAATGCTGAACTTTCTCTTAATAACAAAAGTACTATTGCTGTAAAGCAGCTCGGTGACTTTAATGCCCTTTATTTTAATAATTCATTTACAGATAAAGAAACCAAAACTGCTATTACGACACAAGGAAGTAATAATATTATTGATATTACAGGAAGCAACAGTATTTCTGATGGAATTCAGGTTAATGTAAAGGGAGATAATAAAACCGTCTTCATGAGAAATTATTAAAAACACAGATGATGAAAATTTTATATTCCCTTAGTCTGGGTGCTTTATTTATCTTCCTGTCTGTACTGGCTTACGGGCAGGAGGATAAAAAAGTAACCGCAAAAATAGAAAGCAGCCATATTGAAAACCAGATAAAATTAAAAGCTGTTGTTATTAATAATACAGCGGTTTACAAAGAACTTAATTATCTTTTAGTATCTATAAAAAAGGGAGATGGGGGAAATCTTTCCAACAATCAGCAGAGTGGTAAATTTTCTGTAAACCCTAATGAAGTGAAAGCTTTATCCGAGATAAGTGTAAATCTTGAACCTAAAGATGCCCTGAAGGCTTTCCTTTATATCAGAGATGAAGAAACCCGTACCTTGGTGGCAAAAGATAGTCTTGAGCTCAATAATGATCTTTTCAGAAATAAAGCGGTAAGAGCGGAAGAGGATGCTGTTTATGAGCTTAAAGGACTTACTATTGATGAAACGAAGACAAAAGTTGGTAAAGATTTCTATGATATGTTTTATCTCCAATACAGCCAGCTTCCCGATAAAAGCAGTAGTGCTGTTACCATCTCAGAACTTCCTCTCCGTGGGACCAGCGGTCAGATCAATATTCAGATTGATGATAAGGTAATTTATAGTTTTATGACCAATCCTGGGGAAGATTATTTAAAAGAACAATTAGCTTTTAGCTTAAAATACATCAAAGAATTTAACGCGAAGAAAAACCTTATTAAAAATGAATTTATTTACTAAAAACGTCCGCCATGAAAACTTTTACCATTATTTTAATCTTTATTGCGGGTATTTTCTCTGGGAAATCTCAGCAACTCGTTTATAAGCCGATAAACCCTGCATTCGGGGGAGATACATTTAATTATCAGTGGCTCTTAAGCTCAGCAAATGCCCAAAACCAGTTTGATGAAAAAAATGACTTCAAAGATCTGCTTGATCGTGCCAATTCTCTTGATAGCTTTACTCAAAGCCTGAACAGACAGATTTTAAGTGAGCTTTCAAGAAAAATTTTTGAAGAGCAGTTCGGAGACGGAAATATACAACCCGGAAATTACCTCTTCGGGTCTCTTTATTTACAGATTACCACAACTAATCAGGGACTTTTGATCAATATTTTGGATACCAGCACAGGCGATCAGTCCGAGATCGTAATTCCAAAATAAATAAAAACTTAAAACCAAACTTATCATGAGAGCTTACATCTACACCAGAATTTTTTTCTGTAGTTTTCTCCTATGCATTCTACAGGCTTGTAGTTCGATTTTTGGCTTACCTTCAGATCCTGAAAAGCCGACGATGGGAGAGGTGACATCTTCCACAGAAGAACTGAAAAAACTTCCTCTACCGAAAGAGAAAATTGTCATTGGAGTTTACAAATTCAGAGACCAGACAGGGCAGTATAAACCATCTGAAAACGGTAATAACTGGAGTACTGCAGTGCCACAAGGTACTACTACCATTCTTATCAAGGCACTAGAAGACAGCCGTTGGTTTATTCCTATTGAAAGGGAAAATATTGCTAACCTGCTCAATGAGAGACAGATCATCCGATCCACACGTCAGGAATACATCAAAGATGCCGATAAAAACACACAGTCACTTCCTCCGCTTCTTTATGCGGGAATTCTTCTGGAAGGCGGAGTCATTTCCTATGACAGCAATATCCTGACAGGCGGTCTTGGTGCACGATACTTTGGAATCGGGGCATCCACTCAATATCGCCAGGATAGAATTACCATTTATCTTCGTGCTGTTTCCACTCTCAACGGAGAAATTCTTAAAACCGTTTATACATCCAAAAATATTCTTTCCACCAGCGTGAACGGAAGCTTTTTCCGATATATCGATACAGAAAGACTGATGGAAGCTGAAGTAGGATTTACTCAGAATGAACCTATTCAGCTAGCTGTAACCGAAGCCATTGAGAAAGCTGTGAAATCTCTCGTTATTGAAGGAATTCAGGATAAAATATGGGGAAAAGCAATAGATAATACAACCAGTTATCAGGCTTTGATTAATGAATATAAAAGAGAACAGGAAGATAACAACGGAAGAGTAGTCGGGAACAGATATCCTGGGAATTACAGACAGAAAATGGCTGTGTTCGCTAATGTTGAAGCTCAAAAAGTAAGAGATGATTATGTAAATCCTAAAATGAATATTGGAGGTAAAATAGGAATGAAATACTTTTTAACCCCCAACTTTAACGTTGAGGTTAACGGTAATTATTTTACCCTCGAAAATAAAGATATTGTAAAAAGAAATTATTACGGTCCTGAAGTAAATATTGAATATCTTCTTTTCCCGAAATACAGATTCAGCCCATATATTTATGGAGGCGCAGGAGCCATGTATTCCAAATATAAACCTCAATATAAAGGACAGTTCGGAGGCGGTCTTGAATACATGATAGATAATAATTTTTCACTAAGAGCATCCGCTCAATATGATCTTGGCTTTAAAGACAATTGGGAAGGGCTTATCAACGGAAAAAGAAAAGATCAGGCATTACGCTTTGCATTGGGAATCAATTTTTATCTTGGAAACAAATAAAAACACGAATTATGAAAACTTTAATTAAAATACTCAGCATATTCATCCTAACATTTTGTCTGTTTTCATGTAGTGAAGAGCTTGTAGAGCAAGCTCAGACAGGAACGTTAAAAGGAAAAGTAGTGAAAAGAGGCAGTAATACTCCTCTTGCGAATGTGAAAATTTTCACTAACCCCACAACGCAAACTGTTTTCAGTGGTACCGATGGTTCGTTTGAAATCACAGCTATGCCGATAGGAAACTATTCCGTAAAAGCAGAACTTTCAGGATATATTACAAGCTTTCAGTCTGTAAATATGCAGACTCAAAACCAGGTGGTGACCATCGTATTTGAAATGGACGATGATACCTCTTTAAATTCTCCACCTTCTACGCCGCAGCTTCTAAGTCCGATAGATAATGCGGTAAATCAACCCTTAAGTGTTGAACTGACCTGGAGCGCAACAGATCCGGATACAGCAGATGTTTTAAAATATAGTTTAACAATTAAAAATAATCTTGACACTAATGTGATTCAGGTTAATGATTTGACAGCGAATCATTATACGCTTTCAAATCTGAAGTTTGGTGTAAGCTACTTCTGGCAGGTGTCTGTTTCGGACGACATTCACCAGCCAGTTTTAAGCTCGATCAGTAAATTTACTACCAATACAGTTCCTGCTAACAGGTATCATTATACCCGAAAACAAAATGGTAATTTTGTGATTATATCCAGTGATGAACAGGGAAACAATTTTCAGTTTACGGATGCTTCTTATAACAGCTGGCGACCAAGGAAAAATAATAATGCAGGGCTCATCGCATTTCTTCGTACCGAAGGCGGAAGTACTCATATATACACAGCAAATCCTGACGGTTCAAATCCGTTTAAAGTTACTACGGTTCCGGTAGCAGGATTTAATAACTTCGAAATGGATTTCGCCTGGAGCACTAATGGTAAAGAAATTCTCTATTCAAACTTTAATAAACTCTATAGGATCAATAAAGATGGCAGCGGTTTGACCTTAGTATACACAACTCCTGACGGAAGCATGATCTCTGAATGTGACTGGAGCTATGACGGTAGCAAAATTGCCCTTAAAACAAATGATTATAATGGTTATAATACAAAAATATACATCATAGATACCACAGGAAATGTCATTAAGACAGTATTATCCGGAACGGCTGGAGCAAGCGGAGGATTGAATTTTTCTGTAGACGGACAACTTCTTCTCTTCACACGGGATGTTGCAGGATATGAAGACGGAAGCGGAAATTATCGTCAGTTGGATTCCCATATTTTCATTTATAATCTGACCAATGATGCGATCACAGATATTTCTTCTGAAAGCGAAAAAGCAATGGGGACCAATGATCTTGATCCACGATTCTCCCCAAATAATGCTCAGATTATCTTTATGAATACTTCCAACGACAATATTTCTCAACGAAATATTATGGTTATTAGTCTGAATAGTGGAATGACAGACCTTACCCGTTCCGCACTTTTCAGCAATGGAGAAATGCCGGATTACGAATAAAATGGAATTGAGTGGTCAAATGTGAATGGTCAATTTGCTGTGCTTGTCAATTTTTATTCAGTGCGATAGTTGACTATTCACTTTATAATTGAGTTTAAGGTTCAAAGTTTAATGTTTAACGCTTTGGTTCTCTGATTTACTTGCAAAGCAAAAATTCACAATTGCTACTTCATTCATTACTCTATCAACAACAATTAATAATCAGTTTGTTTGCCTGACTTTTTATTAATAGAAATTTGGGAATAGGCAAGAAAAATTCCAGATCATAAGGTCTGGAATTTTTTAGTTAAACAGTTGCAATCAGTCAATAATATGGTTTTCAAGCGCATATTTTACAACGCCTACCGTATTTTTGACATTGAGTTTCAGGAGAATTTTTTTTCTGTGCGTTTCTACCGTATTGATGCTGATAAATAGTTTTTCAGAGATGTCTTTGCTGCTGTAGCCGTCACAAATAAGTTTCAGGATTTCCATTTCACGGCGGGTGAGGGGATCTCTGAGGTGAAGTTTTCGTTTTTCCTGTTCATTGCTGATAAAGCTGATCATTCTTTCTTTCGCCTGATCACAAATATAGATCTCGTTCAGAAGTAAAGCATTAATGGATTTTATAAACTCATCATACCTGCAGTTTTTGTCAAGATAACTTTTGATGCCTTTATTGAAGAGTTTGCGGATATCAATAATATCGTAGCAGCTTCCTATGATAATGATTTTTATATTCTGATGCTCAGAAGTGATATTTTCTACAGACTTATATAATTCTGTAAGCATGAGCATGTTTGAACTCATCATAAGAATTTCAGGAGGCTCTTCTTTAAGATGTTTAGAGAGGGTTTCGAGGGAATTACAGATATCAATATTATTGAAAATTTTGCTCTGTGTCAATAGTTTTGATAAGCCTTCTGTATATAACATCGGTTCATCAAAAATAGTTAATCTTGGTTTCATCATGGTTAGTTTTGTTTATATAAAAATATAAAAAAAACTTGAGATTTTGTGTAAAATTGATAAATAATTTTAAATTTATGTAAATATTATTATAATAAAATGTTATTTTTGTTGATTATTATTTAAATAATTCTCTTTTTGTTGAGTTTTAATTTGGAAATTTAGAGTTATCCTTATAAAAATGTTTTTAATACAGGGTTTTTAAGATGCTTGATAGTTTGAATAAATTATTTAACTAACACAACCGGGATATGTTTCACAGGGAAATTTACCGACTTGGCAATAAAACAAAATTCATTAGCTTTATGATGAAGCTCTTTTGCTTTTTCAATCATTGATTCTTCTGTTATATAAATTGTAGGATGTAGAGTGACTTCAGTGAAATGACCGCTTCCATTAGATGTTTCTGTCATAATTCCTGTAGCTTCGTCGCGATAATCAGTGACAATAATACCGGCTTCAGAACAAAAATGCAGATACCAAAGCATATGACATGATGAAAGCGAAGATAAAAACATTTCTTCAGGATTGTGCTTTGTTTTATCCCCACGAAATGCCGGATCGGATGAACCTTCAATAATTGCCTTATTTTCTACTGAAATAGTATGGCTTCTTTCATAGTCTCTATATCCGCTGGTTCCGGTTCCTTTATTTCCTGTCCATTGAATAGTCGCTTTGTAATGATGGTTTTTCATGTTTAAATAATTACAAGATACAAGATACAAGATACAAGATACAAGATTTTATTGTTAAAATTCAATAGGGTTGGGCTTTATCCCAGCCTGCATATAAGAATATCCATTGAACTTATCATAACAAAAAATAATAAAAAAACCTCCGGCATTTACCGGAGGTTTGAATTTTGTCTTAATTAGAAAATTCTATCAATTCTTCTTTTTTAGAATTATAGATTTTGTATTCTAAATATTTAAAAGAATCCCTTGGAACAATAGTTACCCATTTTTTGTATTTGATAAACCATTTCATTTGGATACTTTTGATGCCCTTTGTTAAATAGGCTTCTACGAATGGATGTACATGCAGATAAATTTTTCCTTTTTCTTTCTGCAGGATGTTTCTTAAAGTTTCACCCATTCTTTCCACGATTACAATTGGAGCTACAATTTCTCCATCTTTGTTCGGGTTTTCTTCTTTGGTTTCGATCTGTTTTTCCGGACGGTTTCTTTGTCTGGTGATTTGGATCAGACCGAATTTACTTGGAGGAAGTATTTTATGACGTGCTTTATCACGTTTCATTTCCTCTTTCAGATGCTCATAGAGATCTCTTCTGTGGTCAGAGTTAGGCATGTCGATGAAGTCAATCACAATGATCCCTCCCATATCTCGTAGACGAAGCTGTCTGGCAATCTCAGTGGCTGCCATTTTGTTCACTTTAAGTGCATGCTCTTTATTAACAGCTGTTCCGGTAGTGATATTGTTTCCGGAGTTGACATCTACAACGTGAAGTGCTTCTGTGTGTTCAATAACAAGATAAGCGCCTTTAGAACTTGGAATGTTTACGTGCTTTCCAAAGCTCTGTTTAAGCTGTTTTTCAACATTATAATATTCCAGGAGTGGAATATGAGAATCATAAAACTGGACAATATTTTTCTTTTCAGGAGCAATTACTTCAATGTAATTCTTCATCTCACTCACCATCTGCTCATCATCACAGATAATATTGACGAAATCCTGATTAAAATTGTCTCTTAAAATAGCTGAAGCTTTGTCTTCTTCGCTTAAAACTTTGGACGGAACTTTGTTTCTCTGGATATTTTTAAAAGTGCTTTCCCATTTCTGAATCAGCTGATTCATATCATTATGAAGGTCGGCAACTTTTTTTCCTTCGGCAACAGTCCTGATGATAACCCCAAAACCTTCTGGTTTTATACTGTCTATCAGTGTTCTTAATCTTTCCTTTTCCTCAAAACTTTTGATCTTTTTAGAAATGGAAACTTTATTGTCGAATGGAATTAAAACCAGAAAACGCCCAGTCAATGAAACTTGAGTAGAAATTCTGGGTCCCTTTGTGGAAATAGGTTCCTTAGTGATTTGTAGGAGAACAAGATCATCCTTTGCAATTACTTTGTCTACCGTTCCGTTTTTATCTATTTCGGGTTGTATCTCGAAATTTTTTAAGCTTGAAGCGCTTTGTTTTTTAGAAATAGTATCTTTTAAAAACTTTTTGTAAGTAAGATATTGTGGTCCTAAATCCTGATAATGCAGGAATGCATCCTTGTCGTATCCGATATTTACGAATGCAGCATTCAGGTTTGGTGCCAGTTTTTTTACTTTTCCTATAAACAGATCTCCAACTATAAAATCGCTTTTGTCCTCTTGCTCATGAAGTTCACATAGTCTTCCGTCTTCCAGCAGTGCAATCTTTGTAAGATCATCTTCATGCGAAACTATTAGTTCTTTCTTCATTTTGTTATAAGATAAAATTGTTAAGATTTTAGGAAATTGGTGTGGTTCTCGATTAATTCATCTATTAAATATAAGGATTTTGAATGTAAACCTTAATATGTTTATTAAAATAATATTTGAAACTGTCCGTTTTCCGCAGAATCTTATAGTTGCAAACAAAAATATAGTCGGCGAAGTTTAAAAAATTAAAATCACCAACTATATTATTATATTGTAAATCTCGAGAAGAGGAGATTATTTTTTCTTATGTCTGTTCGCTCTTCTTCTTTTCTTTCTTTTGTGAGTCGCAACCTTGTGTCTTTTTCTTTTCTTTCCGCTTGGCATAATTTTAATTTTTTAGTAACTAGTTAATATTCAGTTAATGTTCTTATTTTACTGCAACTTTTGTTTTTACTTTCTCTACAAAAGATTTTGAAGGTTTGAAAGCAGGAATGTTGTGAGCAGGAATCTCAATTGCAGTGTTCTTAGAAATATTTCTTCCTGTTTTAGCAGCTCTTGTTTTAATGATAAAAGATCCAAAACCTCTCAGATAAACGTTATCCCCATTATACATAGAAGTTCTGATCTCCTGCATAAAAGCTTCTACAACTTTCTGTGTTTCATTCTTTTCTGTTCCCAACTTATTTGAGATGGTGTTTACCAATTCTGCCTTTGTCATTTCCTTATTTTAATTTTAAATTTTAGGTGTGCAAATTTAGTTAAAAAAATTGAATACTAGCAAATTAGTGGCAAAATATTTTTATTCAGATCGTTGAGTTTCTAATGTGTACTCTATATTAACGTGGCTTTTTGGTTATTTAATAATAAAATAATATTACAGTGAATCTCTATGGATAATTGCCTTAAAATAGGAGGTATAGACGCTCAGTGCTGCTTATTGTCTGTCATTATATCCTGTAGTTTTTTCATTCTTTGTAATGATTTAAACTTCAGAATTTAAATTTTTTACATACTGGAATTATAATATCCATTTTCTACACAGAAACGGATAAGATGAAGCTTTGTTTTCAGCCCCAGTTTTTCAGTAAGCCGGTTGATGTAGGTATCAATCGTTCTTGTACTAAGATTCAGTTTTTCTGCAATTTCCTTATTACTAAAGCCTTCATAGCAAAACCTCATGAGCTGTATTTCTGCAGGGGAAAGTTCTTCCTGACCTTTTTTCTGCCTATCCATATATTCCTGTACAGCGAGAGGCTGTTGTTCCCACTCTTTAGAATATTGCTGGTAATCAAATTCTTCAGATGCAATACTTCCTTTAATGATATCCTTTATGATTGTACTTTTCTTTTGACAGTAATATGTATTAGGAATTTTTGAAAGAATCTCCGCCATATCCTCCTGATAGGTCCCGGAATAAGTTACAATAGGAGTTTCTGTATTGTTTTTTCTTATGTATTTGATGGCTTCTATTCCGCTTAATACCGGCATAAACAGTTCTATAATGAATACATCTTCTTGTCTTCTGTAGATTCTGTTTACCAGTTCGTGACCGTTGTTACAATCGTTCAGAAGCATATAGAACGGGTTTTCCATAAGCGTTTTGATCATTATTTTTTTAAAATAAAAATCACTGTCAGCTATAGAGAAACGCACGGTATTAGATAATATTTTACTCATTCTTAATATCGATTTGGCGAATGATATTTGAAATTCAGAGCCCTAATTTATGAAAAACTTATTAAAGTGAAAATTAATATTAATTTAATCAGGGATTCTACGAATAGAGGGCGGGGAAAATACGTATTGTGCATAAATTTTTTTTTTTATATTTTCACAGGCCAAACAAATCGCAAATTTATGTCTTCGAACAGGGAAAAAAAATTAAACAAATCTGACGTAAGAATAGGCATCTGGAAGTTTATTCTATCTTTTGCCGTTTTGTCGGTAGTTACATTTACATGTCTATTTCTCTTCTTTAAGAGTTATGATATACAAAGACAAGGGATCAGTAGAGAAGCTGAAAATTACATGGAACTGATGCGTAGAAGTGACATGTTAAAAGATCACGTGGATGATATTTATAACAGAATGTCTCAGCTTGACATGAAAAAGGTTGAAAATGAGCTGTTTCTTAGAACAAGTATCATGGATCACGTGAGAGATGCCAAAATTATTATGGGCAAAGACAGTACCGGAAGTTTTAAGCATTATGCCAAACTGATGAAACAAATAGAACCCATGATCACTCTAAAGACAAAGATCATAGGAGTGGAATACAAAAAAGAAACTGCAAAAAGGGATCTTGAAGTATGTATGGGAAAAGTAAGAGGAGTAAATAATGAACTTCGAAGAGATCCTACCAGAAATTTTACAGTAGGTAGAAGAAAATAAAAAGGAAAGATATGCAAGGACACATTACACTATCTAAGAAGGAAAGGCATTATCAGTTTTTTTATTTAATACTGATGCTGGTAACTGCCATGATATTTCTGGGAGTTATCTTTTTAAAAGGATTTGAATCCCCGTTTTCCGATGAAGATATCAGAGGAATCCAGAATCTGGAACAGAAAGCAGAATTTGAACAACATCAAAAAGTTATTCTGCCTATCATGGACAGTACTTATACCATGATTACCAAACTCACAGACGAAACTCCACAGCCTTTTGTAGAAAATAATATCTTTGTAGGCGTTAATGATCTTAACGGTTATTTTAAAGAGCACGGTAGTATTACTGATGTTCGAAAAGATGCTTTTCCACAGATTGCCAGATTCTATAAAATGTATTATGAAGATAAAAAAGTGATTTCTACCACCTCAGAGGATATTAAGAGGTTTGAAAAACAAATTGAGGAATGTAGAATAGGCTATAAAGATAAGCAGGATAAACTTTACCAAAGAGAAAGTGCCTTACAGGCAAGAACTCAGTAATAAAGGAATGGAATTAGGAACTTTAAATAAAACACATCACAATTATTAACTATGAATTATTTTCAAAAGAACAAAAAGAACATTATTATCGGTGTTATTGCAACATTGCTCATTGCAGCTCTCGTTGCATTATGGCTGCAGAAAAAAGTAATCCATTCTGCTGATGATATTGTAGGGGTAGTTTACCCATCTGCTTTGTCAGTAGGAGATACACTTTTATTTGAAGATAAAACCCAGTTTGCAAAAACCAAAAGATGGAATTTTGGAGACGGGACAACTTCGGATAAAAACAGTGGAATCCACTTCTATAATAAACCGGGATATTACCAGGTAATTTTGATCGTTGATAACAAGTACACCAAGTCTTTCCCAGTAATGGTTTCTGCCAGAAGTATCAAGCAGGCTAAAGACAGTGTGAAATCTAAAACAACAATTGAAGCTCCCGTACAGGCAATGCAGAACGAGAACGTGAATTTCCGCGCTATTTCTGAGGCTTCACAATTTGCATGGAAATTCGGGGAAACAGGAAATACCGATTCCAAAGAAAAATTTGCTATTTATTCGTATAAAAAACCAGGGGATTATCTGGTGACTTTATACACAGAAGAAACGCTGGAGCCTATCTACCACCGTATTAAAATTCTTCCGGCTTATAATTCTTTAGAACAGGAAGCCGTATCTGTTGAAGACTCTTACGCGAAAGTTGATAACGATTTTAAATACCACCTGCAGCAGATTGCTAACGGAAATAGCTTTAACATGCACTACAACTACCTGTTGAAAACTTATCTGTGTAACAATGAAAATACAGTGGTAAAAGTAAATGACAGTAAAGTAAATAATTTTTACATGTATTGCGCAGGTCTTCAGTTTGATAAAAATACTGTAATTCAGACGGTAAAGGTGAATTTAGACGATACACAAAACTGTGTAACCAAAGTAGATATAAACCAAAGCAAATAATACCATCCGGTTTCGGATGCGCCCAATCATAAAAAGATAAAATAGGATGAAAAATAAATTTCCTCTAGCAGCATATTATATAGGATTATCAGTATTATTGGCGAGTTGCCAGGTAAAGCTTCCGTCAAAGAAAACACCAGAACCGTCACAATACGGACAGGTAGATAATTCAACCGTTGTCAACGGATATCCTAAAAAGTCAGTTCCATGGATTGTTATTTCAGACAGATCCAGAAACACGGCTTATTTAGATAAAGATGATGAAAAATCATACAAAGAAGTTAAGTTTCTTGAACCTTTAATGGTTTTAAAACATAGAGACGGAATGGTAAAAGTAGCAGAATATGTTCCTGATGCCTTAATGAAAAAAGTTTCGTCAAAATCCATCAAAACATACGGATGGATTCCTGAATCTGACCTGCTTTTATGGAACAATTCTTTAAAAAGTGAAAGAACAGGATATCCTGTAAGAGTAGCAGTAGTACCTAATAACAGTGAAGTCATCAGAAGCGCTGAAAGATACTATAAAAATGACTCTATCATGGTGTTTAATTCACCGAGTCTTATTGAAGAGGCTAATGTGAAGATCCCTAACGGGCAGATGGTGTATGTTTACAAACAGGCAGAAAATAACAAGAGATTTTTGGTAGGTAAAAAACCTTCTGTTGATATTGATAGTATTGGTAAAAGTCTTTACGGCTGGGTAAGCTCTAATGTGATCTCTACATGGGGAGAACGTTCCGCTGTAAAACTAAAAAATACAACAGGAATCACTGAATCAGAATTGGGAATCCATGAAGGATATCCTGGAGGATCTGCTTCTGATGCTACTAACAAAACAGCGATTCTTCTTACCGAAGTGAACAAAAGAAGACCTTTGGAAAACATTTTCCCGGTAACATTACCTTTAAATGAAGCTCCAACTCCGGATTCAAAAACCAAGTACTTTACCAATATCCTGGATTACAGTAAAAACTTTGTATACAATGTTTTAGGAGAGCCAATCTACTTTGACCGTTATAGAGAAATTACAGAACGTGATAAGAATATCAATATTGTTTTTGCTCTTGATGTAAGTGCAGGAAACGCGCCTTATGCACCAATTGTAAAATCATTATTACAGGATCTACAGCTTAGATTTGAAAAACCGTCTTATTTCAATACAGTGAAATATGGAGTTGTACTTTATAAGAACAACCCTTGTGGGAATAATGTTTCCGTTTCTAACCTGAGCACAGATTACAGTAAAATCACAACATTTATTGATCAGAAAACGAATGAAATGAACTGTGCCAGCAATAATGGTTATCAGCCCGTAGGAGAAGCGCTTTCAGCTGCCGGAAATCTTCTTTCAAACGTTCCTGATGAAACCAATATTGTGGTAACGGTAGGAACTTCTGCCAGCCAGAGTGGAAACATGTACAGTGTCATCAGCTCACTTACACAAGCTCAGGCAAGATTAATTATGTTCCAGACCAGTGCAAGGTCTTCAGATACTTACAATGATTTTGTATTAATGGCAGAAAATGTAGTGACCAACACAGCGAAAAATATTGCCGAACTTAAAAAGCAAAAGATCATCAATCAATATGATGTTCTTACAAAGAATAATTTTAGCTTAATGGAAGGCGATGCAGGATTTTTCTCATTAGCCTATCCAAAGCAGAGTATGTCTCAGGGATTTGTTATTTTCCCTAAAAAAGGAGATGTTACCACTCCTGGATTCCTGAAAAAATCTGTAGATAGCCTTATTGCACAGGTTACATTAGATAATCAGACTGTAGATAAATCACTTAATGATTATTTCCATTCTTCAGTAGGAGCAGGAAGAACAGATGTAGATGTGAAATATAAATATCTGTATCCGGGGCTTACCAATCCGGTTTCTGCAGGCATTGCAGCACAGTTGATCAACTATGGAAACCCATTCCTTGTGAAAGGATATATTCCAAAAGAATTGAAAGATTATACACCGGGAATAGAAAAGGGAATCCTGATTTCTGAGGCTGAATATGACAATCTTAAAGCTTTCTATACAGAAGTATATAAAAATTCAGGAGCTGAAAGAGCAGACTTTAATCAGGCAAAAGCCATTAAGGAATATGTGAAATTGTTGAAGAAATATAATCCAACAATTAAATTCCTGGATAAAGGAGATCTTTATGAGTTACCTATGGCTTATGCAGTAGGAATGAGTACAGGAATAGACCTTACGGATGAAGAAATCATGACGAAGTATAAGCTTAAGGGCTGGAAAAAGTCAAAAGGAGTACCTAATGCAACAGTAAGAACCTATTTCCGTCATTATAAGGATTTAGCAGACAGAATGCTTGCTCATAGAAATGATCCGGCTGTAAAAATTCAGCAGAACGGACAAACATTTTATTGGCTTAACGAATACTTTACGCCAACAATGATTCCAACCGAAGCACCGGAATATACTAAACATTAATTGTTAGTTTTATAATTTAAAAAGCAGGAGTAGAATACTTCTGCTTTTTTTGTTGATAAAGTGAAGAACTCTATTTTTTATGGTATTTAACCTTGATTAGAAACTAGTAAACAGAAGTAGGAAAATTTCGAAATATTAAGCTTAATTAATATGCTATTTCTCTGTTAGGTGTAAAAAAAGTCTTTTATATGATCAGGTATATTGTGTGTAAATGCTTTATAATAAGTAGTTTATGGTAGTTTTGTAAATCAAATATCGTAGAATTACTACAAAAAGTCGTAGAACTACTACAATTTTTCAGATTTGTATTCAAAAGTTTTTTTTAGAAAAAAAGACCTGTTATATTTGTTACACAATCACCGAATCACAAAATATTATTAACGATTAAAATTTACACATCATGGCAGAAAGAAATTCGAGAGGAATCTTAAAATTCAACAACGGAGAAGGACAGAAACTATTAAAGATGAACTATAGTGTATCAAGATCTACAGACGTTTCAGGACGTGTAGCATCAGATCCTTCCAATGCATTAATTAAGGTTACAGTAGAAGCTACTGAAAAATCTGATATTCTTGAAAGCTTACTAAACGGTAAATATAAGCCGACAGTAGGAGAAATTACATTCAACAAGTCTCACGAAGAAGGAACTTTAATTACTTTAAAGTGGAACAATGGGTATGTAATCCAGCACGAAGTAGACTTCGATGCAGTAGATACTAACAGTATGCTAATCAGCTTCGTGGTAAGTGCTGAAACCATCAGCTATGGAGACTCTGAATATGCTGGACTTTGGCCAAATAACTAATAATACACATTATCAACATTCATACGAGAAAAAGACTGTCACAATTAAAGACGGTCTTTTTTGCCTAAAATAAAATTTACACCAAATATTTTTATTTCATATCTTATTGATATGATGATTATTTCGTAAAATATTGCTAATTTTAATACTCATCCAAACACAAAGCATATGAAAACCGAATCCAAACTAAAAGGCGCCTCTTTCCGACCATCACAGAATGCAGACGGGATATCAGAAAATCACCATGCAGGAATCAACCGTTTGGTAAAACTTTCCTTGGTAGTTGAGGGAAAAATTATCAAACATTATAAACATTTTACGCTTAAGCAAAAGGCAAGTCATCACCATGAATTTAGTCTGGTTCTTGCCCATGATGCCCTGAGCGACAGACAAAGTCATACCCTTGAAGAAGCCAACAAATTTTTAGGGAAAAGGCTTACCGTAGTGATTTCCTATAAAGATATTGATAACAGCCCTGAACGAAACTTTGTAGGGGTAATAACCAAAGTAGGATTCAGTCAGGAGAAAATGAGTCTAGGGAATATCGTTCTTTCGGGATACAGTCCGACAATTCTATTAGACGGGGCTCCTCATATTCAGAGTTTTGGAGGCGGACAACCCGTTAATATGGGAATTATCGCCGAAGAAGTAATCAAGCAGGGAATTGATAAAAGCCGCTTTGATATAAGAGTAGATACGAATGACTACTCACAGATTATTTACAGCAGTCAGTATAACGAAACCCACTACAACTACCTTGCAAGAATGGCAGAAGCTTATGGCGAGCAATTCTACTATGATGGCGAAGTTTTACATTTCGGTAAACTTCCCCCACAAAACAAGCCTATAAAACTGATCTATGGCAGTAATGCGAATGATGTGAAGGTAGAACTTAAAGCGGTTCATACCAAGCCTCAATACTATGGCTATAACAGCAGCAGAAATGAAAAGCTGACCTCTGGAGATACACCAATAAAACATTTAGGAGATCTGGCTAAAACCGCTTACAGCCATAACGATAAAATATACAAAACTCCGGCACTTCAGGTGGCACCTATCAAAGCATCTACTCATTTAGATGTAGAACATTCTCAGAGAAGCACTTCCGGGAGTGAAGCTGTAGGAGTCTTTTCTGTTTCCGGCTCTACAACAGTTCCTTTTTTACATCCCGGCTGTGTTGTAGACATTCATATGAGAAAACCTGATAGCAATGAAACGTCTTACTTTACCAAAGTGATGGTAACCGAAGCGGTACATGAAATCGATACCATCGGGCATTATACGGGCAGTTTTGAATCTATAGCTGCTGATACGGGTTATTTACCTAAGCCAGAGTTTACAGAACCTATTGCCCAGCCTCAGATAGCCACGGTAACTGCCAATGCGGATCCAGAAGGACAGGGAAGAGTTCAGGTACGATTCGATTGGCAGCTGAATGATACCACTCATTTTGTACGAGTGATGAGTCCTGATGCTGGAGGAACCGATCAGATTACCCAAAACAGAGGTTACGTAGCAATCCCTGAACTAGGAGATCAGGTAATGGTTAATTTTGTGCATAGTCATCCTGACCGTCCTTTCGTAATGGGAGGAATGTTCCACGGAGGAATCGGTCTTGGAGGTGGAGCAGATAACCGTGTAAAATCTATCCAAACCCGCAGCGGACACCGAATTGTATTTACCGAAGATGAAAGTATTATTATCACGGATAAGAGTGGTAATGAGATTCATTTGGATACCACGGGAAGCAACATTAATATTACAGCACCGGAAACCATGACCCTTAATTGTAAGAATATGAACATCAATGTAGGTGAGAATATGACAACGACGGTAGGAATGAATAAGAGTAATTCAGTGGGAATGAATATTACTGAAACAGCAGGTGGTAATATTGGGCAAAACGCAGTTTTAAACTATAGTTTAAATGCAACAAATATTATGAATATAGCCTCAGATAATTTTACATATGATGCAACAGATATTCATAAAAATGCGTCAGAAGGAATTGAAGTTGCTGCTTCAAAGGATTATATACAAAATAGTGAACAGACTATTCATAATTTATCTGGTGAAAAGGGACATAATGCATAATATTTCAATATAAAAGTATTAAAATATGGCAGCGCAAAAGAAAGGACATATACAAATCTTTGCTAAAAATATACGAGGTACAGCAAATGGGGGTATTTTAGAAGAAAGTAAGTATACTAAAAATATTTCTGGTGGAAGACATATACAGAATGGCTTAGCTGGTGGGATTAATAATGATGTAAATAAAGGAAGACATTCTGTTGAAGTAACAAGAGTGAAAACTATAGAGTGTCTTGATAACTTTGAAGAAGGATCTGCTAATGATGGATCAGATGTCAATAAAAAAGAAGGAATTCTATATGGTAAAACTTATAGATTTAAGGTCAAAGAATATACAAATGGCGAACCAAGAAATCAAAATAGTATCCGATGGGCAATAGAATATATTGACCCTGAAACAGGTAGGAAAACAGAAAATATTTTGACGAATAAAGATTATAGAGGGATTGAGCTAAATGTGAGTTTTACTTCGCATGAGTGTTGTGGAGGAAATTTGGAAGTTAGGGCATATATTGAAAACTCTGAAATGGAAGGGAAATTGCCTGTATTCATGCATAACAGATTTAGATGGTTTGATAGAAAGGTATTAGAAGATCAAGTAGAACAAAGACGGGATAAGCCGTATTTAGCGGATCAAAATGATACCCCGACTTGTGGTATGGCTGCAATTTTATATATATTGGCTAAAAAGGATTTTGAAAAGTATAAAAATTTTGTATTAATGTTACATCGAACAGGAATAGGTATTTGTAATAATTATAAAATTGATGTTGATGAGAGTAAACATTTGCTAGAAATGAATCCAGTTACAAATACAAAATATCCTAGCAATCCAAATAAAATGCCTTATGCGGATTGGATACCATTTTCTTGTATGAGGGATAAGGAAAATGAATTAAAAGATTTTGATGGAGAAAATGATGAAGTTTTCGATGGATCAACCCTGCCTAGAGAGTTAAGTAAACTAATGAGGGATGTATTGAATTTTACATCGGTTATTGACAATACTAATGTTGTATTTACTAAAGGGGCATTACCTTGGGATGGCGAAGATTCTTCTTCAAGAGAGGTTGCAAAGATGCAGGAACTTTATTTGGATGGTTATACCGTATGTATGTTAATTAATGCAAATATGTTATCAAATAAAAAATCTGGAGTATTTACACCTATTGAACATTGGATAGTTTTTGAAGGAGTGATAGGTGGGACAATAACTCCGGATGTTTATGATTTTGAAGTATTTACTTGGGGGGAGATTAGAAAAGTGATAGTTAATCCTTCTGTTTTTAGTACTAACTTTTATGGATACGTTTATGGAAAATAAAAAAGTATTATGTTTATTTTTATTTTTTTTTGCCTGTAAAGAAAAAAATATTGAACAGTGTAACTTAGGTGATACTCCTATGGGAAATTATGTTTTTTTTAAAGGGTTTAATGATAAAATTGGTAAAATTACTTTTGAAAGTTTATCGTCTAAAAATAGATCGTTTTCTTATCAGAACCCTAACTTAGAATATAATGGAGTAAAGGAATTTCGTTTGAAAATAAATACAACTACGATTGATATTCTCCAGAAAGATTGTGTAATTATTATTGATGATAGTTTGAAATTTAAAATTTCTGGAGTAAAGGTGAATAAGGTACAGAGGTCAACAATGTGGAATAAAAAGCTTTTTTGTGAACTAAACGAATATAAATTAAATGACTCTCTTATTGAAAATCACAATGGTATTTCTGTTTACAGGTAGCGTTCAAATATCTGTCTAATGCTCTCTGCGGGTTCAGTTATGATGAGACATGTGAAGTTTTAAAAAAAAGCAGGTACGGGTATTTTTAATTTTGGTTCATATATAGGAAACTATAAACTTTATTCTTATCAAGAATTTTTTACAATTCCTAGCTCATTTCAAAATTTTTTGAATAAAAGGACGGAGGAGAAGAAGGTTTAAAATGTACTTCCTATTTAGCCGGTGCAAGAGATGAAACGCATTGGGAACAAAGATGCCCATGGGATAAGATTTCTACAGAGGCATTGAAATATTTTAAGAAAAATCCGATCAAAAATAGAACCAAAAATTGGGAAGAATTGAAAAATATGGCTTTAGAAGGTATCAATATATATTGGAGCAGAACTGATAAAAAAACATTTAATAAAGGAACAGATATTCATGGAGAAAAATGGGGAATATTTGTTAATGCTATTCAGGATGAGAATGGAATGGCTGCTCCAAAAATTATTTATTTTACAAATGCTAAGAATACAACTTTTAATCGTTCCCATAATTGGGAGTTACATAGAGAGTTATACTATAAAACTGGATACACATATTATTCTGATTGGAAATCTTATAATAAAAATACCATTGTTTACGTAACTAAAGGATGGTTTTATAGTGATCCTAAAGAGAGTGATTTAGATTTTAAAGAAACTTCAGCCCATGAAATAGGGCATCAGCTCTTATTAACTTATGGGGGACGTAGTTATAGTTATACGCATAAAAGTACATCTGGACCTACTTGAATTCAGCAGGATCCTCTGCCAGGTACAAAGTATCCTGAAAATACTGAAGAAATTGATTTAATGAAATATGCTGACGAAGAAATACCGGTAGATTATCATGATAGAGTAGTATTATCTAAGGAGGATTCATTGAGTATAATTTGGCTTAGTAAAATAGAAATTTTGAGTTTATTTTTTATTTTTTCATGTATACTTTCTTGTTCTCATAAAAATGCTGAGAATAATAGAGAAATTGTCAATTATTATAATGGAATCGTACTAGATAAGAATAGTATAACTGCATTGCCGAATGTGTCAGTTAAATGTTCCCTAAATAATAATGTTATTAAAACTGTTTTAACTGACAAAAGAGGACATTTTAAAATTTCAGATTCATCCTTGAATACACTTAATATACAAGAGCAAAGAAAATTAATTTTCTACAAAGAGGGATATGTTTCTGATACAATCTACACTACTCAGCGTATTCCACAATATAGACAGACAAAAAATCTAAACAGCAATCATTTTATATACAAAATTCCAGATACTCTTTATTTGCAGAAAATCAAATTTGAATAAGTACTAAATATTGCTTGCAACTTGCTATTTAATTAACTAATACTAAAGTTAAGGTGTTTATAAATAGTATTCTCCATGTAATTGTTATATTATGATAATTTTAATTTTTAACAAGTAAATGATAGTAAGCTTTAAAACATATTTATTATTCATTACAGGTATTATATTTCTTAATATAACAAATTTTTCTTGCTCAAAAAATAGAGTTTATCGAAAACCTGTTGTTGGAATAGTAAGAAATACTGATAATAAACCTTTGTCAAATGTCCATATTTATTATGATTCTTTAGATGTTCTAAGTCCAAGAAATATTACCAGTGGAAGCAATGGTCAATTTATTTTTCCTAAAATTGAAGTAGAAGATTCACAGGAGTCAAAAAGAAAAATTCAGAAATTAAATCAGTTTATTTTTTTCAGAAAGGATGGGTATAAAATTAAGAAATATGATATATCAAAATTTAACGATTCTGATACAATTAGATTAGGTATTATCCAGCTAGAATCATTTTAACCTTATGGAAAAAATAGTAAGAATTGAATATTGTAGATCACTATAATAAAAAAATGATATACGCTTTGAACCTAAATCTGAAATAATTACGGGTCCTTTTTTCTGTTGTAAAGTATGATGGGTTTGTAAATTAAAGAATATGAAATTACTAAAGTTGTTCATTATGGTTTTATTTCTAATAGGTTGCAAGCAGCATTACTATGAAGGATACGTACATGATGCGATTGATAAAAAACCAATATCCGGAATGCAGGTTTTGGATTTAGTAAATGAGACTAAGACAGTAACAGATCATAGAGGGTATTTTAGTTACTTAAAAATAATCATATTTCTTCCACTTTAATTTTTCAAAAGAAACCCGATTATCAGGATACTATATCTTCGATCCAAATTCAAAATGGTGAACAACAAAAAGAATTATTCAAAGGAGAAAAAATATTTATACTGAAAAACAAAGTGAGAGATTCTATTCTTAGAAAAAACTAAAAGGTCAGTCTGAATCTCCACTATCAGAGACTCTGTACTCTTATCAATCTAATGAAATAATTGCTAATATTAATAAATATAGATTTTCAACTAGTTTAACAAAAGGTAAAGTGGATTATAAAATAGATGCAAACACAGGTGAAATTCTGGGTGTTAATTATCGAGCAGATAACAGACCATAATCTTTAATTATCTTAAAAATCAACTCTAGAATTAAAATTTTATTTCAAAAAGACTGTTTCTGTTGAAATCAGTCTTTTTTTATTTGAATTTAATGATTTTAAGTTTTATTGTGTTGATATTGTGTGTTTTGTGGAATATTTCTATTTTTAGACTTAAGCAAAAACACAAAGCATATGAAAACCGAATCCAAACTAAAAGGCACCTCTTTCCGACCATCACAGAATGCAGACGGGATATCAGAAAATCACCATGCAGGAATCAACCGTTTGGTAAAACTTTCCTTGGTAGTTGAGGGAAAAATTATCAAACATTATAAACATTTTACGCTTAAGCAAAAGGCAAGTCATCACCATGAATTTAGTCTGGTTCTTGCCCATGATGCCCTTAGCGACAGACAAAGTCACACCCTTGAAGAAGCCAACAAATTTTTAGGGAAACGACTTACCGTGGTGATTTCCTATAAAGATATCGATAACAGTCCTGAACGAAACTTTGTAGGGGTAATAACCAAAGTAGGATTCAGTCAGGAGAAAATGAGTCTAGGGAATATCGTTCTTTCCGGATACAGCCCGACAATTCTATTAGACGGGGCTCCTCATATTCAGAGTTTTGGAGGCGGACAACCCGTTAATATGGGAATTATCGCCGAAGAAGTAATCAAGCAGGGAATCGATAAAAGCCGCTTTGATATAAGAGTAGATACGAATGACTACTCACAGATTATTTACAGCAGTCAGTATAACGAAACCCACTATAACTACCTTGCAAGAATGGCAGAAGCTTATGGCGAGCAATTTTACTATGATGGCGAAGTCTTACATTTCGGTAAACTTCCCCCTCAAAACAAGCCTATAAAACTGATCTATGGCAGTAATGCGAATGATGTGAAGGTAGAACTTAAAGCGGTTCATACCAAGCCTCAATACTATGGCTATAACAGCAGCAGAAATGAAAAGCTGACCTCTGGAGATACACCAATAAAACATTTAGGAGATCTGGCTAAAACCGCTTACAGCCATAACGATAAAATATACAAAACTCCGGCACTTCAGGTGGCACCTATCAAAGCATCTACTCATTTAGATGTAGAACATTCTCAGAGAAGCACTTCCGGGAGTGAAGCGGTGGGAGTCTTTTCTGTTTCCGGCTCTACAACAGTTCCTTTTTTACATCCTGGCTGTGTTGTAGACATTCATATGAGAAAACCTGATAGCAATGAAACGTCTTACTTTACCAAAGTGATGGTAACCGAAGCCGTCCATGAAATCGATACCATCGGGCATTATACGGGCAGTTTTGAATCTATAGCGGCAGATACAGGTTATTTACCTAAGCCTGAATTTACAGAACCTATTGCCCAGCCTCAAATAGCCACGGTAACTGCCAATGCGGATCCAGAAGGACAGGGAAGAGTTCAGGTACGATTTGATTGGCAGCTGAATGATACCACTCATTTTGTACGAGTGATGAGTCCTGATGCTGGAGGAACCGATCAGATCACTCAAAATAGAGGTTATGTAGCAATCCCTGAAGTGGGAGATCAGGTAATGGTTAATTTTGTACACAGTCATCCGGATCGTCCTTTCGTAATGGGAGGAATGTTTCATGGAGGAATCGGTCTTGGAGGTGGTGTAAATAACCATATGAGATCCATCCAGACAAAAAGTGGGATCAAAGTGCTAATGAATGATGATGAAAAAAGTGTGACAATCATTGATCCAAGTGGAAATACTTATTTTATGGACGGAAACGGGAATATTTCAGTGACTGCTCCAAATGATATTACGTTTACAGCAGGGAAAAATATGAACATCAATGTAGGTGAGAATATGACGACCACAGTGGGAATGAATAAATCTGATAGTATTGGTTTAAATAATACAGAAAATGTAGGCGCTATGAAACTTACTTCAGTCATTGGAGATGCGAGCACAATGATTACAGGAAAGCTTACTGAATATGTTAAAGGAAATATAGAGTCTCATACTGAAAAAGTAAGGCAGGTTCATTCTAAAGAGCTTGAAATGAATAGTCAGCAGAATATAAAGCTGAATTCTTCTTCAGAACTCTATGCGCAAAGTGGAGAAAAATCAAAAAATCATTAAACATGAAAATTGTAATTTGTGATGGAAAAATCACTTATACAAGTGATGAGGATCTGGTTATCCATTCTTTTGATGGTAATATATGTTTTAGTTCTGGAGATCTTACAGCATGGAATGCAAATAATACAATCTATAAGGATTATGAAAAAATGCTCCTTTCCAATGCTTTAGCTGAAGTAATAGAAGTAGGGTTTGCCAAACAGGAAATTAAAGAAAGTACAGCTGATAAAACCAAAAAGGTAATGGCTTTACCAATTTCTAATAGTTTTTCAATAGGTGAACGTGTATTTTTGAAAGTAAAAACAGTTGGTTTAGTCGGAAAGAAACTTAAGGTAGAAGTAAGGCAGGCTATTGAAAAGCAACTAACAGATAAAGATCAAAAGGTAGAAGCTTTAAGTGTGGCAGAAATGACCGTGGGCAAAATAGCCCAAAGTGAAGATTCTAAAAATAAATATGATATCTCTAATCTTCGTGCTCTGGAAAATATAGCCATGAAAGAAATGACTTTAGAAGCTAAAACTGATGCTGAAAAAAGAAATTGGAAAGAGATTTTAACAAAAACAAGAGATAAAAAGATTAAACTTTATTTTCATGTCGAAGTCTTAGATGCAGATGGAGAAGTGAAGTATGATGGAGATGATGCCAATGATGCTAAGAATTTTTCGTATCAGAAACTGTTTGAGTTGACACAAGGAGGAAATAATTGTAATTTAGATTTTACATATGATCAGCTAGATAAAATATGGCCTGAAGCATCAACAGAAAGGAAACAAAATATTGTAAACGAACTTAATAAGACATATGTTGTAAATGGAGAACCAAAGAAACTATATGATATATTCGAATTAAATACATGCTTAAAGAGATCTCATTTTTTTGCTCAAGCATTTGTAGAGAGTGGTATTAAACTTTCAGGGGCGTATAATGGTGAAGATATATATTATACAATTGAAAAATTAAGATCAGGATATCCTTTTCTTACATTCAAAACTAATCCTGATAATTATAAAGCAGCTGGAGTACTAGGAGGGATAAAGGATGGTAAAAAATGGAAAAAGATACCGGACAAAAAAGGTATTGCAAATATTGCATATGCTGATAAAAATAGACAAGTAGGTTATAAACTTGGAAATATTTATGAAGGGGATGGATGGAAGTTTAGAGGAAGAGGCTTGATGCAAATAACCGGCAGATCAAATTATAAAGAAATCCAAAAGGAAATTGATAAACATTTACCTAACTCAGGGATTGATTTATCATTAGGTAAAGATGCTTTTTCTGCTAAAGAAGCTGTTTTTGCAGGTCTTGGAGACTGGGTATTTAGAGGAGCTGATAAATTAGCTGATAAAGGTAGTAATCCAGAACATGTTAATAGTATAACAGCAAAAATTAATGTTTCAACTAAATCATACAAAGAACGTAGAGATGCTTTTTTGATTACTAAAGAAATTTTTAAATGAGAAAAGAAATAATAATTTTCTTTATGCTATGTTTTATTACATATCATAATTATGTTTTGGCACAGAACATAGATTCATTTATTCCTAAAGGTTTTGAGGTGAATTTAAAATATGAAAATGATTTTAATAATGATAAAGCTAAAGATGTTTTATTGATTTTAAATTCTGTAAAAGAAAATGAACTATTAGTAAATAATACAGATTCAATATCTAAAAGAAGATTAATTGTTCTTTTAGGAGATAAAAGACAATTATACAGTAAAATAGTTGATAAAGATAATGTTGTTCCATGCAAAGAATGTGGAGGCAAGTGTGATAATTTGTATTCAGATTTATCATTTTCAAATGAAATATTAAGTTATACTACTTGTAATTTTTCTTTAGAATCTTCATCCTACACTATTTCATCTTTTAAGCTGGGTTTGAGAAAGAATACAGATTTTAAACTCTTAGAATACATTGAAAAATATTATCAAAATTCTGAAGATGAATACCCTGAGATTATAGAATTAAATGAAAGAGATTTTACTGATGAAAAATTTGATTTTTATAAATTTAATTTTGCCCAAAATACATGGATTAATAAGCTAGTTATTTCTGAAAATAATGTACGACAACTCAATGATTTTGCTTTTGGTCTTTATAAGAAAAAAGAATATAGCACTTCTATAATTTTTTTTGAAACAATTCTTCAAAAATTCCCTACACGAATAGTGACCTATCTTAATCTAGCAGATGCTTATTGGGCAGTAAGAAACCAAAAACTGGCAAAAGAAAATTACCAAAAATATGTTGATCTAATGAAATCACATAAGAAAGACATTAAGAAAATTCCTCAGTATATATGGGCAAGAATAAAATGAAAAATGTATTAATAAAAAATAGTATATTATTTATTTTGTTCTTTTTGAGTATAAATTTATTTTCTCAGTCTTATGAAGATCTAAAGAAAGATACTGCGAATTTTTTTTCTTTAAAAGTTAATCTAAATAAAGATAAGGTTTTAGATGAGGTTTTCAGTAGTAAACGATATATGAGAGATCGGTTGTTTTTCTTTATCAACAAAAAGAAAGTACTGGAAACAAGAAATTTTTCTGAAGATGGTGGTTTTGTTATTAGCAGGATTCTTCCAATGAAAAAGGATGCTGTAATAAAAATAGAAACGTCTTTTCCAGATAGAGGTGATTCGGGCGCTGTTCATTATATTGATTTCAAAAATAATAAATGGATATTGACAAAAACAATGTATTATGTGAATTATTGGGATAAAAGAGCAATAGAATGTAAATGCTGGGTAGTGCAAAATATTTCCCTGAAAAAACTTGCAGATTCTGATATTAATATAAAAGAGTTCCCAGCAGAAAAGGAAAGAAAGAAAAAATGTGTTTTTACATATCCGTAAGGTGATTGTAAGCTGTATTATAGCTATGGAGTATTTGTTAATTTTTTTATTTGGAATTGTTTATGACAAAAAATATAAATCACAATAGTATAGGGAAATATTTTCTGATAGTTCGAGTTTATGTAGTCCACAAATAGAAATAGATATATTAAAGTAAAAAACAATTATTGTTTTCCATTAAAAATAAAACTAAACAAGTGTTAGATAATAATCAACATACTATAATTCTAAATGATTTTGTATACTATATAAAAAAGATACTTTAATAATGCAGAATTATGGAAATTCAATGAATAATTACTTCAATATTAAAAACTGTAAAGCAAAGTATTTGATTTATGATGACTGGAAATACCACTAAGAATTTTTTAATAAAAAGTAACCTTATTATTTTAATACTTATGTTTTCTATTTTCTATTCGCAGGAAAAGAAATTAGATTCAATTATTATAAGCTCTGGAAAGTATTATGTATACATTAGAGAGAAAAATGATACAATAAATAGAATTGTAGAGGTGTATAATAACAAAAACATTTTATTATCTGTGAATAAAAATATTATTCCTTGTAGAAATTGTGGGGGAATAAATGGGGATCCATATATTTCTCTTGAGAAGGGTAAAGATTCTGAGTTCATCATTAATATGGATAACAATCTGATTACATTTAGAATAACACAAAATAAAGTTTTATTGATTCAAAGCAAGTTTTCTAATAAAGTTGAAACTAAAAAGACTAGTGGGAGTGTAAAAGTTAAAAATATTATTTTTTCTCCTAAAAACAAGCGATATATTTATTTAGAAGACTATTCTCAAGAAAATTTAGAAAAGCAATATCAAAAGAGAACTTATTTTAAATAGAATAGTGTGCGGAGAAGTTTCTTTATAATTTTGATTTCATTTATACTAGCTTCAATGGTTGCTTAATTATGAAAAAAGTACTTTTAATAACATTAACGATTACATTATTTAACTGTAAAAATATGGAGCAAAAACTAATGTATAATACTAGTGATTTTTCAAAATTCGAAGAAAAATCAACTCTAAAATGTGAAGATGCAATAAAAATATATGAAGCAAATTTTCAAAACAAATTTAATGTCAATGTTAATATACTGAAAGATCAGAATTTTAGAAAAAATTATGATAGAGTTATTTATGTGACTGATAACAATTATAATATTGGGTTTGCTAGTTTAAATGACAAAAGAGGAATTGAAAGTGTTCCGTTGAAATATTTAGCAAAAATTAATTCGGAAACAGGAGAAATTTCAGCTATAAAGTAAAATAGGATGTAAAATTATTAAAATAATAATGAATTTAGGGAAAGTGAAAAATCGATCAGAAATTATCAAGAAAAAGATTGAATGGTAATGGATAAGATACAAAAGACATTAAATGAATTTTCTGAGCAGGAACTTGCCTTTTCTACGAAAGCATGATTAATTTAGGTTTACTTGAGGAAAAGAAAATAGAATATCTCCAAGATGGTGGCAAAGTAAAAATATATAATGTGGTTTCCCATCTTCTTAATGAGATTATTAAAAAATTCCCTGCTCAGGTAGTTGCTTATCTTATCTAGCAGATAACTATTGGATGATGGAAAATTATTAAAGTAATAAAAAGAACCATGAAAAAACCAACCCCATACTTTATTATATTTTTTCTTTTAATGAAAACAGGTTTATATTCGCAAAAACCGGTTCAGAAAGATCATTATACATTCCTGGTACAAACAGAAGAAGGAGATTTAAATAAGGATAAGTATGATGATAGAATAGTCTTAGCAATGGATCTGGAGGATGAAACCAGACCGTTAAGATTACAGATATTCCTCACGCAACCTGATCATAAACTTAAGTTGGCAGTTTCTTCAACAAAATTAATTGAAAGTGAATACCCTAAAGATAAAAAAGGACAACATAACGGAAACACTATTCCGGATTTTATTATTGAAGATGGTAACTTAAAAATGCTCACCGATATTAATAGCCGGAAAAGCATATATGAATTCCGATATAAACAGAATAATTTTGAACTGATAAAAATTTCACGGGTGATCTGGGATGGAAAAAATACCACATCTGAAACGGAAATTGATCTTTTAACAAAAACCAAAGTAGAATTTGATCAGGAGCTGGGGTCGGATAAAATTCTAAATAGAAGGAAGAAAAACATTAAAATCGATATATTGCCAAAAATTCAGGATTTAAGTTTTTTAGATTTAGAAAAATATTAAGGAAATAATTTTGTATTTGTAGTCGAAATAATAATTTCTATAATTTTCTTATCTTGAAAAGCTTTAAAACAATAACCTGAACATCAATGAACACCATTACAATTCACCTAAAATACTTTTCAAAACTCTCAGGCATATTTATCATTAGTTTATTTAAGATCTATGCAATAGGAATTCTATCCACCCTTATTACTTTTACGCTGGGAATATATATTCTTGCAGAGAGCTTAGGAGCCTCCTTGGGACATAGCGGAGCTTTGGCATTTCTGATAGCAACAGTGATGGCAAAACCTTTATCAGCCGGACTTTTTTACCTTTTAATGATCGCAGCACCATTTTGTATTGCTATATTTTCTACCAAATATGGCATGTCAAAGATTATTAGCAGATTGGTTCAGGACCATTCAAAAACGATATTAATTCCATTTATTGATAAAATTGTTGAAAAATTTAAAAATAATCAGCCCGTGGTTGTACGGAATAGTGCAGATTATGCTTTAGCAAAAACCAGATTGCTTAATGAATTTAAAAACAATTCGGAAAATAAAATATTGAAACGCATTCTAAGCTATGCTTTAAATAAAGTGAAATTTGATGAATTGAATCTGGGCGATGAAAATACAAACTTTGATGATATCATTAAGACAACACTTATTGAAAAACTGCAAGAGCTGGCAGAGCCGTCTGCAATGTTATTTTATATTTATATCGGACTTCAATGGTTGAGTCTTATTTTAATGTACTTTTTGAATATCTAAGATAAAAAGATGCTTCTACAGTAAGATTTTGGAGATTTTACCCATTTTTGGAAACGCCTGTATCAATAAAAAAAGTGCGTTATTACTTCTCTAATTGAAGAATTACCTATCTTTATCTCGTTTAGAATAAAATATTTAATTTTAGCAAAATAAAAAACAACTTTTGACTTCTTGAACACCAAAGGAGAAAAGCCACATTTCAATCAGTTGATCTGAAAGAAAAATTAAAACAGAACGCAAATATATTAATATAAGAAAAATTATAAATGGGAGTACTAGTAACCAACGAAACAGTAAAACAGCTATTTCATATTGCTCAGTCGATAGCGAGGGAAAACTATAACGGAACCTATGGCGGACCACATATTTTACAGGCATTAATGCACAAAGATATTGGTCTTAACGAGTTTTTAAAAAGCATAGATAAAGATCCCGGCTATTTCTACGAATGGGCAGATGTTCGTATTGAAGAATATCCAAAAACCAGCCATCTTCCCGATGAGGTAGGTCAGGATGAAGCGGTAGATACTCTTATAGAAGAAGCAGACGATATCCGTTTAAAACTAGGATTGGATGAGATCACTCCAATCTGTATCCTTACAGCCATTGTGAAACCTCAGGTTGTATTTTCACTTCAACAATTGAAATCTCTTCCATTAAGAGAACACGATATTTTTAATTTATACAGAAAAGACACTCCTTTCACCGTATCAGAAAACGGAGACTTTGCCTCTTTATTTTCCAATGGATCAGAATTCTCAGATTCATCCCTTCCGTCTATTAAAAGCTATTGTGTAGACAGAACAGCACAGGCAAGAAACGGAAACCTTGAAAATATTATCGGTAGAGACAAAGAACTGAGAATGCTAGTCGAAATTCTTTGTCGTAGAAGCAAACCCAATGTAATTATCATCGGAGAACCGGGAGTAGGAAAAACCGCTTTAGTAGAAGGATTTGCTATTGAAATTACAAAAGGAAATGTTCCTGATATGCTGAAAAACGGTACCCTTTTAGAACTGGATACCGGAGCTTTACTGGCAGGAACTTCTTACAAAGGAGAAATTGAAGACCGTCTGAAAAAAGTAATCAATGAATGTAAGAAAATCGAAAAAGCAATACTTTTCATTGACGAAATCCACACTCTTTTAGACCCAAAAGGAAGTATAGGAAATGTTGCCAACCTTTTAAAACCGGAATTGGCAAGAGGAGAGATCACTGTAATCGGAGCAACTACTCAGGAAGAATACAGAAAAATCATCGAGCCGGAACAGGCTTTCAACCGTCGTTTTGAGGTTTTAACCGTAAATGAACCGGACGAAAAAACCTGCGTGAAAATGATTGACGTTCTTTTAGAAGGCTATAAAAAACACCACGGCATCGAAGTAGAAAAAACAGCCCTTCCGGAATGTGTTCGCTTAGCAAAAAGATATGCAAAAGGTAAAAAATTGCCAGATGCAGCAATCGATTTGTTAGACAGAACAATGGCAGCAATTAAAATGCTTGACGAACTTTCAGAAAAAGAACTGGAAAGCTGGAAAACAAGCTATGATGAAATCTTACAAGAAGAATATCTTGATAATAAAGACAAAGCAGATGAACTGATCTGGACTTATAATTTATTAAGAGACAAAATAAGCCCTATTTTATGGGGTTCATTAAGTGAGCAGCCTGCAATAGATAATTCTATGCCGGTAGATCAGATCCAGAAGATTATTGAAGATACTTATGCTGAACTTTTACAGCATGCTGCGAAAAAAAGAGAAAAAGTAGACCGCCTGGAGCTGGCTGCGGTGATGGCTGCCAAAACCAATATTCCAATTGGAAAAATTCAGGCTCAGGAAAAAGAAAAGCTCCTGAATATGGAATCTCTTTTATTAAACAGAGTAGTAGGGCAGGATCATGCACTGAAAATCCTTTCCGATGCTATTGTTGAAAACCGAAGCGGATTAAATAAACCGGGACAGCCTATTGGATCATTCTTCCTTTTAGGACCTACCGGAACCGGAAAAACAGAGCTTGCAAAATCAATGGCAGAATTACTTTTCAATGATGAAAAAGCAATGGTTCGTTTTGATATGTCGGAATTTAAAGAAGAACATTCAGCAGCATTATTATATGGGGCGCCTCCGGGATACGTAGGGTACGAAGAAGGAGGGATGTTGGTGAATAAGATCAGACAGCAGCCTTATACCGTTGTTTTATTTGATGAAATTGAAAAAGCTCACCATTCCGTTTTTGATGTATTCCTTCAGATTATGGATGAAGGTAAAGTACATGATAAATTAGGAAAAGAAGGAGATTTCAGTAACGCTTTAATCCTGTTTACATCCAATATCGGAAGTGAAGAAATTGTAAAACAGTTTGAAGAAGGAAAAATACCGGAATCATCATCACTGATGCAAATTATGTCTAATTCAGGAAGATTCAGACCGGAGTTCTTAGCAAGAATTACAGAAATTATTCCTTTTGCACCAATCACGGAATCTATCGCGGAAAGAATCTTTAACATCCAGCTAAAATCACTTCATACTTCATTGACAAGACTAGGAATTGCCTTAAAAATAAGTGATGATGCAGTAAGAAATCTTGCATTGGGCGGGTTCAGCAGTAAATATGGAGCCAGACAAATCTCCGGTGTGATACGTGCACAGCTTGCGAGACCAATTTCCAAAATGATCGTAAGAGAAGAAGTGAAATCCGGGCAGACCATTCATGTAGATTGGAACAAAGAAGAGGAAAAATTAAGCTGGAAAGTAGATTAATTGAGAAATAAAATAGCAGAAAGGCAGATTTGTCTTTCTGCTTTATAAATACATTTAAGATGAAAACGATAATCAGGAATATCTTTACAGGTGTCATGTTGTTGGGAACTACTGTTTTTGTAAACGGACAGTTTCTTGCTGCTTCCGATACTTCAGAAACCAGCGTAAAAAAATATCAGGGGATCATTAATTCAAATAAAGATCTTGTTGAATTTATTGAGCAGTTACTATTACAGAAAGGACTTCCGAAACATTTGAGAAATCTGGCTCTGATTGAATCTCATTTTAACAGAAATATTACTTCAAGCGCCGGAGCAGTAGGGATCTGGCAGCTTATGACAGCACATGCAAATCAGTACGGACTTTCAGAACAAAACCGTACAGATATTTATAAAAGTACAAAAACTGCCGTTGTTTCATTAGCTAACCTTTATAAGAAGTACAACAATTGGGTAACTGTAGTAGCCGCCTACAACTGTGGAGAAGGAAATATTGCCAAAGCAATGCAGACAGCCGGATCTTCACACTATCACGAGTTTTCTAAATATCTTCCGGGAGAAACAATTAATCATGTAAAGAAATACCTGAATGCGTGCTATGCAACAGGAGAACTTGAAAGTGTATTGACTAATTATAACTCCTCAAGACTTAATAAAGTTTTCTTTGAAGGCGGAAACAGAAAAGTAATGGATACTTCCCTTTCAGAAACTGAAATTAATGCAGGATTCAGTCTGAACGTAATTGCTGATGAACTGAATGTAGAGGTTGACAAAATTCTTGCCTGGAACCCCGGAATTGTACAGGAATTACAGCAAAAAGGAGAAAGTACATTCTATCTTCCTACCGATTTAATGCCCGATTTCCTTTTAAGAAAAACTAAAATCCTTTCAAGATCAATAAAAGAAGGAAGTGGAGTTCAGCAATAAATTTAATTTTTGCTTAAAAATAAAGAAAGCCGCAGTTATTGACGGCTTTTTTTGTGTTTTTTCACGATTTGTTAAAGCATGCTAAATTGTCTTAAAGAGATCTTAATATTTCTCCGGTATGTGGGAAAGTAACCTTTTTATCAATGCTTTACAAATGTTTTGAAAGTGTTTGTTTTAGGCTGTTTAAGTAGAGTTATTATATCCAATGTCGTAGAATTACTACAAAAAGTCGTAGAACTACTACAATTTTTCACATTTATAGTTAAAAGTTTTTTTTAGAAAAAAAGAGCCTCTATATTTGCTACACAATCACTGAATCACAAAATATTATTAACGAGTAAAATTTACAAATCATGGCGGAAAGAAATTCGAGAGGAATTTTAAAATTCAACAACGGAGAAGGACAAAAATTATTAAAGCTTAACTATAGCGTATCAAGATCTACAGACGTTTCAGGACGTGTAGCATCAGATCCTTCTAACGCATTAATCAAAATTACAGTAGAAGCTACAGAAAAATCAGATATTCTTGAAAGTTTATTGAACGGTAAATATAAGCCTACAGTAGGTGAAGTTATTTTCAACAAATCTCACGAAGAAGGAACTTTGATCACTTTAAAGTGGAACAATGGATATGTAATCCAGCACGAAGTAGACTTCGATGCAGTAGATACTAACAGTATGCTGATCAGTTTCGTAGTAAGTGCTGAAACCATTGATTATGGTATTTCTCAGTACGCTGGACTGTGGCCAGGTAATTAAGCCTATTCATCATCTTAGTAAAAATAAAATTGGTACAGAACAGTGCGCTCGTAAGAGTATGCTGTTCTGTTTTTCCATTATAGGGAGTGCTGAATTTCAGGGTGATTTTCCCATGAAAAGTTGATATCTCAACTCTATTTTTTGATTCTGTTAGGTGCTGTACGATCAGCATTGTATTTACTATTTAATTTAAAACATATAGCGCTATGTTTCAGGATAATAAAACCACTAAGGTAGAAAATAAAAAGAGTGATATAAAGGTAATAAAAGAAAATGCCGTTAAAAATGCTGAGGAAAAAGTAACAAAAGCCGGACAACAGGTTATAAGTTCTGCACAGGGAGCCAATCTGTTTATGAACCAAACTCAGGTTCCCAACAACCCTTCCATAATCGGAGATAAAGTGTGGGCAAAGCAGCCAACCTCAAAAATACATAATGCCGAAGCCATTCCGGAAAGTTTTATTGCAGGAATTAACCGTGTGGTAAAGCTGGATGTGGTCATTGAAGGGCAGATTATTAAGCATTTTAAACATTTTAAACTGACCCAAAGTGCTGCTAAGCATCATGAATTCAGTCTTACATTAGCCCATGATACTTTAGGAAAAGCTGAAAACCATAACTTGGAAGAAGCGCAAAATTTCCTTGGAAAACGTATTACCGTTGTTTTCAAATATAAAGATATTGAACAAGGAGCAGAACGTAATTTCGTGGGAGTGGTTACAGAAGTAGGATTCAGCCAGGAGAAAGGAAGTCTTGGGAATATAGTTCTTAAAGGGTATAGCCCGACTGTACTTTTAGATGCAGCACCGCATATTCAAAGTTTTGGGGGAAGCCAGCCTGTAAGCCTGAACAGTATTGCAGATCATGTGATCAGAGAAGGTTTGGGACAAAACAAATTCGATTTCAGAATTGACGCACAGCACGGAAATGTTTCCTACAGCTCACAATACGAAGAAACCCATTATAATTATCTTGCAAGAATTGCAGAAGCCTATGGCGAGCAGTTTTATTATGACGGGGAAGTTCTGCATTTCGGGAAACTTCCGCCTCAGGAAAAACCTGTGAAACTTACCTATGGAAGTAGCGTAAGTGATATCGCTATTAAAATGAAAGCTCAGCATGTAAGCCCTAGCTTTTATGGTTATAATAGCAGTAAAAATGAAAAACTGATTACCGGGAATTCAAAAATTAACCATACTTCAGATATTGCAAGAAGAGCTTACGAAATATCAGAAAAAACTTTTACAACACCCTCTTTAAGAGTGGCACCCATAAAAGCATCATCTTTCATGGATATTGATGCTTCTCAGAAAGGAACGGCTGGTAGTAAGGCATCAGAGGTTTTTATTACTTCAGGAACAACAACAGTACCCTTTCTTTATCCCGGATGTACCGCAGATATTGAAATGCGTAAATCTGCAAGTAATGAAACGTCCTATTTTACCAAGCTGATGATTATAGAAGTTACCCATGAAGTGGATGCCAGAGGATATTATGACGGAAAATTTGAAGCTATTGCTGCAGATACAGGATTTCTTCCACGCTCTGAATTTGAAACCCCTAGAGCAGAAGCGCAATTTGCAAAGGTAATTTCAAATACAGATCCTCAAAACCAGGGTAGGGTTCAGGTGCAATTCGACTGGCAAAACGGTCCGGACTTCACAGAATTTATCCGCGTTATGTCTCCTGATGCGGGAAGCAGCGATAAAGTGAACAAAAACAGAGGCTTCATGTCTATTCCGGAAGTAGGAGATCAGGTTATTATCAATTTTGTACATCAGCATCCGGATCGCCCGTTTGTAATGGGTGGGATGTTCCATGGCGGTATTGGTGGCGGCGGCGGAACCGGTAATAATATTAAAAGTTTATCTAGTAAAAGCGGAAATATTATTTGCCTGAATGATGGAGCAGGAATTGAGATTAAAGATAAAAATGGAAATCATGTCACTTTAAGCGGAACCGGAAACCTTAAAACAGAGGTAAGTAATAATAGTGAAGAATTTATTGGAAATAATCTTACCATAAACGTTGCAAAAAATACAACAATAGATGTAGGGAAAGGAAATTCCAAAATTACCATGGATAATGCCGGCAAAGTAAACATTACAAGTACTAAAGAAATAAAATTTGAAACGGGAAGTAGTTCCGTGACAATGGATGAAAGTGGTAACATTACGATTAAGGGAATCAATATCACGATAGAAGGAACCACTACTAAAATTATAGGAAGTACTCTTACTGAATTAGGAAAGACCGGAGCAGTTCCCGGCGTTAAAATAGATGAAAATGTAACAATAAAAGGAGAACAGGTTGATATTAATTAATGATGGAGTTTACAAAATATAAAGTACAACAGGGAGATACGTTACAAACAATAGCAGAAAAGGAAAAAATAAGTGTTAAGGATCTGATAAATTTCCATAATGCCCATAGCCTTATTACTCAATCTATTACAGGAGATTATTTACCCATCCATCTTGAGTACGTATTTCTCCCCCTACAATCTGTACGGGAAGCAGAAGAGAAAAAAAGACAGGAATCTAAAGAATTTGAAAGAAAATCAAGATACAGATGTGAGCAGGTAAATACCTCCAAAATCAACGGGAATCTGGTTCATTTTTTACAGCAGAACTTTCAGTATGTTGTAAAAAGTCATTTCAGAAACAATAAATTTTTTGTTGGTCTTGAAGATCACCATTTTGACTTTAATCCTACATATCTGAATCCTTCTTTTGCATTTATTTCTAAAACAGAGTTTATCAAGAACCAGATCTTTTTTAATATTTCTCAGGAAAATGGAAGACTAGAGCAGATCAACAATAAAAAGGAGATCAATGAAAAGTGGCAGGAATTTAAAAAGAATGAGTTTTACAAGGATGAGTTTATCATACAGCTTATGAAAACCAATGAACATGCTGTGAATGAACTGCTTGCCATGGGTGATCGTCAGTTTGCTGTAGATTATGAATTAATGGAAGAGGAATACCGAAGAAACCTTTTGTATTTTACTCTCTTTGATAAAATTCTGGTACAAAATATTGAGAATATAAAAAATGAAGAGTTTAACTTTATGTCTACTCTTGTTCCTCCCATTATCATTCCTCTTGACTTCAGATATGATAAAATCTCTGAAGAGAATAATATAGTAAAGTTTAGGAAAGTAGGAACTGTCCGTTTGAATGATGAGCTTATTTCAGAGATCAAACAAAAGTATGATGAAATTCATAAACCAGGTATTAAGTATAATTTTACAGAATATAAACTGGAATTCAGGGTACGGGGAGAATGGAATACAGAGAAAAAGACTATTGAAAATGCAGATCTGTTTATCATAGAGCAAATTGCCGATAATATAGAAAATCATTGCGAATATCACTTAAAAAAACTGCACAATTATACATCTTAAATGATCAATAAGAAATTTAAGGATATATAATATGATTCGTGAATATCAAAGTAATAAGAATGAATAAGAAATATAAAATTGTAGGTGTTGATCTAAAAACTGAACTGATCATTGGATTATCCATCATACCCTTTTTTCTGATATTTAGCGTATTGACGATCTGGTTCTACAATAATATTACAGGTATTGAATTTAGAAATATTCCCTTTTATATTATTCTTGGTGGAATGGTATTAGGAATATCAATAGGGCTTCTGTTTGCAAAAATATTAGGTAGAAATATGAATAGTGTATGGAATATAGAAGTACAACCAGAATTTTTACTGATTTCTTTTAAAGATAAAAAATGGATGTTTCAGTTTAATGAAATTTCAAAGTTTAAGATTTTTGGAAATCCAGGCTTTAAATATGTAAGCATATTTAAAAATAATGAAAGTGTAAGAATGAGAATTGGAAATAGTGGACTGACACCTTTTTCAAATCAGGACGATTTAAAGCAGTTAGAGGATTTTATTAAAGAAATACAACCGTATTTTGAAAAGAATTACTCAAAAAAAGATGGAACTGTAAAGCAATCACCTCCTGGAACGGTAAAATTAACCTATCTAAAAAAGTAAAGTTATGAGCTCATATCTTCCGGATAAGACCTATGTAGTCTGTACAAATCAACTAGGAATAGAATACAAACAATTGACTTTGTCTGAAGACCGTAGTGCAAAAACAGTTCAATTGGGAAGTCAACGCAGAGTCTTTCTTGTAGTACTAGATAAAAATATTACTGAGGATTTCACATGTAAAAGTGGATGGAGTAGTGGAGCTGGTACCGCTGCTGTAGGAGCCGGAGTAGTAACCGGATTAGTTGTAGCTGCTTCAGTAGCTACAGTTCCTGTGATAGGTTGGGTTGTTGGAGGCTTGATTGCAGTAGGCTGTTTAGCTTATGGGATCTGGCAGATGATGCAAAGCCCTACCTGCTCTCAGATGATAGGATATGAAGAAAGTAAATGGGTTCATTATCATCCCACAGTACGATTTGACAGTTCCAATGTCTCTTTAAAAGAAAAACATTTGGCTTTGGTAAAAAATTCTATGCTTAAATGTAAAGAACCAGGAGGTATGCTTCTGCCTTTTATAAGTGAATCAAGTGCTAAACAAGCTGCGGAAGCCATAGGATATAACAATCGTCGTGAGCTGACTACAAATGCAGCAGCAGGTTTTTTAACGGGCTTTTTAGCAGGAACCGGTTTGGGAGGAGCAGGAGCGGCTGCAGGAGCAGGATTTTTAGGAATGAGCGCCCCTACTTTAAGTGTATTATCTACTACAGGTGCTTTTTTAGGATGGACGGCAGCGGGACATTATATTATCAATCCATATATATTCAGCCCGGCAACAAGTTGGACTTCAGAGAATATAGCTCAATTAGAAGGAACCAGTAATTCTTATGGTACAATTAAAGGAGAAGTGAATTCAAAACCCGATGGGCAGCAATGGAGTTCAGTGCCAGATCCGGCAGCCAATAATGATACTTTACAGACACTCTACGGGGTGAGAAAAAATATGATTGAAAATGGTGCCAGCAAACAGCAGATTGCAGAAATCAATAATGCCATAGCTGAAGCACAGAAAGCCGGAACCTATAAAGTGAGTGAAGTACCTGCTGTTAAAACAGTATTTGAAAATATCAGGAGTGGAAAATACGGCGAATCAGCAAAAGATATTTTTACTAATAAAAGTGGTACAGGAACAGGAATGAACAGGCAGGGGAATTATGATAAAGCAGGAAATCTGAAACAGGAAAGTATACGGGCAAATAATAAGGAAAGCATTAAGAATATTAAAAATGCTACAGCATTGGTGGTTGCACCGTTTATATCATCCTATTTTGGCAATGAAGCTTTACGTTTAGGAGCTCAGATCTATGATCAGGATGCTTCAAATTCTATTAAAGTTATGTCTGAAAAATAGTAAAGTAGCTTTTAAGAGAAATTTATTGGCTTATTTTTTCTACTCTGGCTGAGCTAAAACAGTTGGATAATTGTTTTTCAGAAAGAATAGTTTTTAATTAATTTTTAAATCATAATAAGGTCGTTTGTGATAAATTATCTCTCTAAAATGAGATATAAGTTGTGATTTTTTATTAAATTTTAAAAATGGTTAAAATATTTATTAATAAGCAATTGCAGTATTTTTTAACTCTATTGTCGTAGAATTACGACATAAAATCGTAGAACTACTACAATTTTTCAGATTTCTTGTCAAAAGCTTTTTTTTCACTTCCCGGCACTCTATCTTTGTCATATAAATATTGAACAACAAAATATTATTAACGATTAAAATTTACAAATCATGGCAGAAAGAAATTCGAGAGGAATCTTAAAATTCAACAACGGAGAAGGACAAAAATTATTAAAGCTGAACTACAGCGTATCAAGATCTACAGACGTTTCAGGACGTGTAGCATCAGATCCTTCTAACGCATTAATCAAGATTACAGTAGAAGCTACTGAAAAATCTGACATCCTTGAAAGCTTACTAAACGGTAAATATAAGCCGACAGTAGGAGAAATTACATTCAACAAGTCTCACGAAGAAGGAACTTTGATCACTTTAAAGTGGAACAATGGATATGTAATCCAGCACGAAGTAGACTTCGATGCAGTAGATACTAACAGTATGCTAATCAGCTTCGTAGTAAGTGCAGAAACAATTGAATACGGTAATTCTGCATATGAAGGTCTTTGGCCATCAGACGGTCAATAAGCCGAACGAAACACTTAATAAAAAAATTAAAACAGAACAGTATGCTCTAAGAGCATGCTGTTTTGTTTATTACTATTATAATTTGAAATTCAATAATGAGACTTAAACAAATACTATCTGTTATTATCTTCAGCCTATCATTTATTTTCGCGAAGGCTCAAAACAATTCAACTTTATACAAAGGTACCGTTGATGGGAAAATGCCGGTAACCCTGTTCTTGCAGTCTGTAGAAAATGGCTGCGGAGGAGATCCTTTTTATAATGCAATGTATCGTTACGAAAAAGTAAGTAACTGGTTGGAACTTAATGTTACAGAAGGAGCAAAACAGCAGTTCGCAATGGTGGAACACGGCTTTACAGGCTTAATGATCCTTAAAAAAGAAGGAGATACCATGAACGGAATCTGGATCAGCCCTGATAACAAAAGACAGCTACCTGTACAATTGAAAAAAGTACCCATCAGCAAAAAAGATAGGGAAGGTTACGAAGAAAAAATGGAAAAAGTAAGCTACGAAAACCATGATTGTTAATCCGTACTTTACTCTCACAACCACTTCCTAAAACTAGCAATTTATCTTCCTATTTTCTTATATTTGTTCATTATAGATAATATGGACGCAACACAAGATAAAAGGCTGTTTCTCATCGATGCTTATGCGATGATTTTCAGAGGATATTACGCATTGATAAGGAATCCAAGGCTTACCAGTAAAGGACTGGATACTTCTGCCATCTTTGGTTTTACCAATTCATTGATCGAGTTGATCAGAAGAGAAAAACCGACTCACCTGGCTGTAGTTTTTGATGTAGGAAGGGCAAGCGTAAGAACTGATGATTTTGCAGATTATAAAGCAAACAGAAGCGAAACTCCCGAGGCAATCAAAATTGCTGTTCCATACATTCACAAGATTCTTGAAGCAATGCATATCCCGAATCTTGGAGTGGAAGGTTATGAAGCAGATGATGTCATTGGTACCATTGCCTGCAAAGCAGAAAAAGAAGGGTATACCACTTTCATGGTAACACCGGATAAAGACTTTGCACAGCTGGTTACTGATAAAATTAAGATTTATAAGCCAGGTTTAAAAGGCGGTGATATAGAGATTCTGGGTGTAGAAGAAGTAAAGGCAAAATATGAAATCGAGGACCCAAAACAGGTTATTGATTTTCTTGCCATGATGGGAGATGCTGTAGACAATATTCCCGGATTAGAAGGAGTAGGAGAAAAGACAGCAATGAAATTCCTGAAAGAATTCGGAAGCATTGAAAATTTATTGGCAAATACAGATAAGCTGAAAGGAAAACTTAAAGAAAAAGTTGAAGCTTCTGCAGAACGCGGAATTATGTCAAAAAAGCTGGCTACCATTATCTGTGATGCTCCTATAGAATTCCATCAGGAGCAATATGATCTTGAAACTCCTGATTTTGAAAAAGTAAGAGAAGTTTTCGAAGAAATAGAGTTCAGAAGGCTTTATGAAAATCTATACAGAGCATTTGCTCCGGCAGCTACAGAAACCGTAGTGGTAAGTGAGGTTGAGGTAAAACAAACTCCTGCTGGTACTGAGGTAAAAGGACAGGTAATGCAGTTAGATCTTTTTGCCAATTTTGAAGAACTGGATCAGGCAACTTCCACAAAATCTTCCATTGAACATAACGATCATCTTTATCAGTTCATTAATAACCCTAAAGCTCAGAAAAAATTAGTTGATAACTTACTGAAGCAAAAAGCAGTTTGTTTTGATACAGAAACCACATCATTAAATGAGCTGGCAGCAGAGTTGGTAGGAATGAGCTTTTCTTATAAAAAAGGACTTGCCTATTATATTCCATTATCTGAGGACAGAAATGAAGTTTTGCAGACGCTGGAAATCTTCAGACCATTTTTTGAAAAAGAAGATCTGCTGAAAATTGCTCACAACTTAAAATTCGATTATAAGATATTAAAGCAGTATGACATTACCGTAAAAGGCGCCATGTTTGATACGATGATTGCTCATTATCTGTTAAATCCAGACGGAAGACACGGGATGGATTATCTTTCAGAAGTATATCTTAATTATAAACCTGTTTCCATTGAAACCATCATCGGTAAGAAAGGTAAAAAACAAGGGAACTTTAGAGATGCAGACCTTAGAACGCAGACAGATTATGCAGCAGAAGATGCAGATGTAACATTCCAGCTATTCGAACTTTTTGCACCACAACTGAAAAAAGAAAACCTTGAAGAACTTTTCTATAATATAGAAATGCCTTTAATGGAAGTATTGGCTAAAATGGAACTCGCAGGTATTTCTCTGGATGAAAAATGGCTGGCACAGGAAAGTATTGATCTTGAGAATGATCTGAAACAACTGGAAGCTACTATTTTTGAACTTTCAGGAGAAGAATTCAATATGAATTCACCAAGACAGTTAGGTGAAATTCTTTTTGAAAAAATGCAGCTTGATCCCAAAGCTAAAAAAACAAAGACAGGGCAATACGCAACCTCAGAAGATGTTCTTCAGAAATTAGCTTCGAAGCATGAGATCATTAAACATATTCTGGAGTACAGAACGTACCAGAAATTAAAATCAACCTATGTAGATGCGTTGCCATCACAGATTGATAAACATGATGACAGGGTACATACCAATTTCTCACAAACCACAGCTGCTACAGGTCGTCTGGCAAGTGTGAATCCTAATCTTCAGAATATTCCGATCCGAACAGTGAGAGGACAACAAATTCGTGGAGCCTTTGTTTCAGGAGAAGGTAAAAAGATCATTTCAGCCGATTACTCGCAGATTGAACTTCGCCTTATTGCTGAGATTTCAGGAGAAGATAATATGATTAAAGCATTCCAGGACGGAGAAGACATTCATGCATCCACGGCTGCAAAACTGTTTAAAATTCCTTTGGAGGAAGTTTCCAAGACCCAAAGAAGTCAGGCAAAAACAGTAAACTTCGGAATTATTTACGGACAGGGAGCTTTTGCATTAGCAGAACAGACAGGATTATCCCGTACAGAAGCCAAGCAGATGATTGAAGCTTACTTTGAAACCTATCCGAAATTAAAAGAATACATGGCTGAGCAGGTAAATAAAGCGCGTCAGACAGGGTATGTAGAAACTATTTTAGGCAGAAAACGTCACTTAAAAGATATTAATTCTAATAACTTTGTGGTAAGAGGTCACGCTGAGAGAAATGCTGTAAACGCTCCGGTTCAGGGAAGTGCTGCAGATATCGTAAAAATTGCGATGATCAAAATAGACAGAGAGCTGGAAGAACAGAATTTAAAAACAAAAATGCTTCTTCAGGTACATGACGAATTGGTATTTGAATCTCCTGCTGATGAAATTGAAGCCGCTTCAAAACTGATTAAAACAGAAATGGAAAATGCTTTGAAAACACAGGTTCCGTTATTAGTGGAAATCGGTGTTGGAGACAATTGGCTGGAAGCACATTAATTACAATTTACCATTAAATGATATAACAAACTTCTGCTCATTGGGCGGAAGTTTTGTTTTTATTCAACCGTGAAAAATTAAATTAATTTTTTGTAGATACAAATCTGTCTTTTATTTCTTTAAAATGTAAAAGAAAAACACATCCACATCCAAGAATAATAACAGGAAAAAAGGATTGTGATAAGGTAGTATACATTTCAGCTTTAAAATCATACGTACTCCATGATGATTCCCTGTCTACAAAAACAGAATAATTCCAGAATATCCAAATACTCATCAATAATAAAAGCTCAGTAATATATTTAATAAAAACCTTTTGAGAAGAATTGAATAAAGCAAATACAGCAGACAGAAAAATTCCCGTAAGAAAGGACATAAAAACAGCATCATCAAGAAAACTACAGCTCATACAACTGCTTGATATCTGATCAGCCAATATCCCCATTGCCCAATACATCTGTAATATTGTAATCACGAAAATAATGGCGATACTAATAGAAAACCTTTTTAAAAAAGAGAGAATCCGGCGTTCCCGGGTAGAGTTTTGACCTTTCAAAATATCTTGATTATGATGGTGATTGTTTTCTTTATTTTTTTTCGGAAAAAGTAAGAATTCCACAGATAAAAATAATGGATATCCGTTATTGAGATATCCATTATTTCGAATATATTATAATTTCTATATATTATACATCGAACTCAATCTCACCAAGATAATATAATTTGTTTTCTTCTCCATCCACAGAAACAGGATTAGGAATAACGAATCTGCTGGCAAAAATAATAGCGTTTACGGGAGTATCCAGACTTAGGTCATTAAGCTTTTTCTCAAGAATAGGGAGCCATTGATCTGCATAAGAATATTCTGCAAATTTATCATAAAGTCCTAATCGCTCATCTTCAAAACCATACTCAATAAAATCATCATCAAACCATTTGATATTTTGAGACTCTGCGAATTTTGAAACATATTGATCTTCAGATTCCTCCTCCAGATAATAATCTTCATTCTCTTCTACAAAAGCGTAAAATTCTTCTTCATTATTAAAATATCCCAACCAGAAGTGTGAAATTTCCTTGTCCATAATCTATTTTTTGTTGTCTTAATTTTAAAAATGTAATATTACAAAAGTTTTCTGTGAAATCCACTTTGAAGCCACATGAAAGTCGGAATATCAAAAGTAGTTCCGTAAGTTTTTTTATCGTAATTTTATTCTAAGGTTAAAATTTTTAAAATGGAATTTCTTCAGGACCATTATACGGTCAAAAACGAACTCTTACTCATCTTTATTTCTGTCATTCTTGGATTGTTCATTGGTGCTGAACGTGAGTATCGCAATAAATCTGCAGGATTAAGAACTTTTATTCTGGTTTGTTTTGGCGCCTGTCTGTTTACGATTCTTTCCATTAAAATTGGAGTGCAGAATCCTGATCGTCTCGCAGCTAATATTATAACAGGAATTGGTTTTTTGGGAGCAGGAGTCATATTTAAAGGTGAAAATAAAATTGAAGGAATTACCACGGCTACCACTATTTGGGCTACCGCTTCCATAGGAATGGCGGTGGGGTCAGGCTACGTATATTTTTCATTGTTGGGAACAGCATTGGTGCTAATCATTCTGAGTGCCCTAACTTATCTTCAATCCTTTATTGATAATTATAATAAAGTAAGGGAGTATAAAATAGCTTTGTCAGAACCTGAAGATTTACAATATTGTGAAAACTTTTTTAAAGAACACCATTTAAAATATATGATGCTCAAGCAGCAATATACTAAAGGGAATTTAGCCGTTACATGGAGACTGGTAGGAAAAAGCAGTAATCATGAAGCAGTCATACAGTATATGATGAAAGATAGTAGGATTATATCGTATCAATTTTAGTACAAAGCAAAAAAAATAAAGGCAGAAGCCTTTATTTTTTATTTTTTCTTGAAAACATAAAGATCCTTGTTTGGACCGTCAATTTCATTTCCTTCCATATCCCGTTGGATTAATGAATTCTCACCGACTTTATATTTATAGCTTGCTGCTTTTCCTTTTAAAGTAATAATACTTCCCGTAGTATCCCAGCTAAAAGTACCTGTATCACTGTTTTTTGAATTTCTGTCAAGATATTCCTCCGTAATACTGAAGGTCATATCATTATTCAATGTTAGAGTGGTTTTTATTCCAGGACAGTCTGCACAAGGGACGATGGCTTCATAAGTGCCGTTCCAGTCTAACGAATTTTCGGAAGTGTCACCGGCAGCGGATGGAGTAGCCTTAACAATGCTGTCAGAAGGAGTAGATTGTACAGCTGTAGCAGAAGTTTCAACAGAATCTTTTTTAGAACAGGAAGCAAGGAATAAAGCTGCTCCAATTCCCAGAACGAATATATTCTTTTTCATCGTAAAATTAATTAAAAATGTTTTTTTATTAAACTTACTTGTTCTAAACAAAAATCGAGCCATTAAAAGGTAAAAATAGCTGATTTTGTAATATAATTCAATACTTATTGATTTATCAGTCATGTTTATTAACTTTTTAAACGTATAGATATTTATCCTTTATTTGTGAAATAAATTTACTGTTGAAATATTTACAATGTATGATGAATAGTCAATTTATTTTTGTCTGCTATTTTTTATAAATAATAGAATCTACTCTTTATTTGTGAAATAAAATTCATTATTAAGTTTAATCTATTGTTATAAAAACTATCATTATCAACTTTTACAGCCCTTTTATGGGGACCGTTCTTATTTTTCTTCGTAAATTCGGGCAAAATTTTGATTATGACAAAAAAGATACTTTTATCCGTATTTCTTTTGCCGGCTGCAATGGCATTTGCACAACAATATGGAGGAATGTGGATTCCTACAGAACTGAATGAAAAGGAAATGAAGGACCTGGGAATGAAAATTTCTGCAAAAGATATTTTTAACCCCCAGAAACCGAGCATAAAGGATGCTGTGGTACAGTTTAACGGCGGATGTACTGCAGAAATTATTTCTCCTAAAGGATTACTTTTGACCAATCATCACTGTGGATATGGTCAGATCCAGGCACATTCTACGGTTCAGAACGATCTTCTTTCAAACGGATTCTGGGCTAAAAACATGAATGGTGAACTTCCTAATCCGGGAGTAAAAGTAGACTTTATTGTTGATATTAAAGAAGTTACTTACCAGATCCTGGAAGGCACAGATAAACTTACTGAGCCTGAGTACACTAAAAAGATCAACAACAATATCGAGGTCTATAAGAATTCTCAAAAAACAGAATCTTATCAGTCTATCATGGTGAAGCCTATGTATTATGGAAATAAATACTATGCTTACACTATTGAAACATATAAAGATATCCGTCTTGTAGGAGCACCTCCTCAAAGCATTGGAAAATTCGGTAGTGATACAGATAACTGGGTTTGGCCTAGACATACGGGAGACTTCTCAATGTTCAGAATCTATGCAGACAAAAACAATAAGCCTGCAGAATATTCAAAAGACAACGTACCTTACGTACCAAAACATTACTTACCCGTTTCTATAAAGGATAAAAACGAAAACGATTTTACTTTTGTATTCGGATTCCCTGGAAGAACTACAGAATACCTTCCGGCAGTAGCAGTAGAGAAGATCATGAAAGATATTGATCCTGCAAGAATTGCTGTTCGTGATGTAGCTTTAAAGACATTAGACGAAAAGATGCGTGCAGATAACGAAACACGTATTAAGTACGCTTCGAAATACGCTTCAGTAGCTAATTACTGGAAAAAATGGATCGGTGAAGTAGAAGGATTGAAAAAATCTAATGCTGTTGAGAAAAAAGTAATGTATGAAGGTTCTTTAGTTGCTAAAAATCCGGAGATTAAGACAACGTTAGACCAATTGAACAAACTTTATAACGATCAGGCTCCTTACGCTTTAAACAATGCTTATTACACAGAAGTAATAAGAAATGCTGAGACATTGAAGCTTGCAGGAGATTATAATGATTTCATCACTGCTGTAGAAGCAGGAAGAATGGATGAAAAAGAACTTGCGAAGTTTAAAACAAAAGTAACCTCTTTCTACAAGGATTACAGTGCAGAACTTGATGCTAAAGTAACAGCGAAATTATTGGCATTATACGTTAATAAAACCGCTCCACAGTTTTTACCGGCAGGTTTCAGTAAATATAAAGATGAAAATGCAAACATTCCCGTAGTGGAAGATATGTCTAAAAACTCTATCATTACAGGAAGAACAGCTGTAAACGGTGGAACTTTAACAACAGATATTGAAAAAGCATTTTCTAATCAGGATAAATTAATCAAGACGTTAAAGAAAGATCCTATCTATCAGTTGTATATTTCTATGAAAGAAACTTATACAAAGACCGCTGATCCTCAATATACCTCTCTTCAGGCAAAAATTGATGCCTTACAGAAGAAGTTCATGGCTCAGCAGATGGAAACTGATAAAGACAGAAAATTCTTCCCGGATGCAAACTCAACACTTCGTGTAACGTACGGTAAAGTTAAAGGATCCGCTCCAAGAGATGCTGTATCTTACGGATATCAGACCCACCTTGCAGGAGTAATGGAAAAATATGTGCCTGGAGACTATGAATTTGATGTTCCAAAGAAACTGATCGAGCTTTATAATAAGAAAGACTTCGGAATCTATAAAGATAAAACAGGTGATGTTCCTGTAGGATTTACAGCGACAAACCATACAACAGGAGGAAACTCAGGAAGCCCAGCTCTTGATGCTAACGGAAACTTAGTAGGTCTAAACTTCGACAGACAGTGGGAGGGAACGATGAGTGACATCAACTACGATCCGCGTTTCAGCAGAAACATCATGGTAGATACCAAATATATTCTTTTCATTATTGAGAAATTTGCAGATGCAAAATGGCTTGTTGATGAAATGAAGATCATTAAATAATTTTAAAAAGTTATACCTTTAAAGAATCTATTTGAATTTATTTCGAATAGATTCTTTTTATTTTTAGGATGAAGGATAAAATCATTAATCTCTTTACTGCTTTCGAATCTGATAATATCGGGAAATCATTTCCGCTGGATTATTGTTTGCCTGTTTATCATTGTGTTTGTGATCAGGATTTGCCCCATATAAAACATATTATTAAGTATAAAAATACAAGACAGTTTGAGCAAGACCTGGATTATATTTCAAGACATTTCAGGTTCGTAGATTGGGATGAATTTAAAGATTTTACTTCAGGGAATATAAAATCTGAAAAAAAGATTGCCTTACTTACATTTGATGATGGTTTCAGAGAATTTTATGATCTCGTTGCCCCTGTTTTGGAGCGTAAGGGAATTTATGCCTGTAATTTCATCAACCCTGCTTTTATAGATAATAAAGAGCTAATGTTCAGATGTAAATCTAGTCTTCTTATTGAAAAAATAACTAGATCAACAGTAATTGATCCCGAAGTATATCGTTTCTTATCACTTGAAAATAATACAGCAACGGAAATATTACAAAGGCATCTTTTGACCATTAACTATCAGAAAAAAGATATCCTTGATACACTTGCAGAAAAACTTGAAGTAGACTTTCAATCCTATTTGAAAGAATATAAACCCTATTTGAGTACTGATGAACTGAAAAAACTTACAGCAAAAGGTTTTGGAATATCTTCTCACAGCTGGGATCACCCGAAATACGGAGATTTGTCCCTTGAGCAGCAAATCGATACAACGAATAAAACATTGGCTTACTTAAAGGAAAATGGATTTTTATATGAAAGTTTTGCTTTTCCATTCACCGATTTTGGTGTTAAAAAGGACTTTTTTGATGAACTTTTTAAAAATGAAGAGATGTATTGCAGTTTTGGAGCAGCAGGAGTAAAGCTGGATAGTGAAAAGAAAAATTTTCAGAGAATTCCAATGGAAATGGGAGAGAGTGCAGAAAGGATTTTGAAAAAAGGAATAGCTTATTTCAGACTAAAAAAACTGATGAATAAAAACACTATTGTAAGAAAATGATGCAGCTGAAAACATTGAACAAAAAAGAGTTGAAAGACTTTATAACATCCGGTGATTATCAGCAGTATGATTTTCTTCCTATTACAGAACATCGTGCAATATCTCATATCAATAATCCCCAGGCTACAGAGGAGCAAACACTTCTGATTCTTGCTTTCTATGAAGGAAAACTTGCCGGATATATGGGATGTCTTCCCGATTATTTTTCCATTGAGGATAAAAATATCAGTTTTGCGTGGCTGAGTACATTGTATATAAGCGAAGAATTCAGAGGAAAAAAGATTGCAAAAGCCCTTTTGAAGCAAGCCTTGGAAGCATACGAAAATCGTGTGATCATGGCTGAGTTTACCAAAGAAGCTGAGGTTTTCTTTAATCATATGGGAAATGTTGAAAATGTTTTTCCCAAAAGTGGAAAACGTTACTATTTTAAAGTAGATTCATCGACATTTATTATCGGTAAAAATCCTTGGGCAAAGACTTTCAGTCCACTGTTACAGATGGGTGACACAATTGCTAACACGCTGATCGGATTAAAAAATATTATGGTCACAAAACCGGAGATCCGATTTGAAATCACACCTGATATTGATTCGGAGATCATTAGCTATCTCAATACTTTTCAAGGTAAGAGAAATGTAGACCAGATCAATTATTTTATTAATCATCCCTGGGTTCTGGAGGGACGAAGTAGAGATAATAAGTATTTCTTTTCAAGCTTCGCAGAATCTTTCAAATATATATGGGTTAAAATCTATGATGAAAATGATGATTTGGTGATCTGTTCATTATTGCTTTTGCGTGATGGGCATCTAAAAATTCCCTATATTTTTTCAAAAACACAGAACAATCTGAAGCCGATGATTCACTTTTTAAATCATTTTATCATTAAAAATAATGTAAAGATGATGACGAGCTATCATGAAGCTTTGAATCAACAGATCAGTGAATCCGGAATTTTTGCGGAAATTTATGAAAAAGACTTTAAGCGTGATTATCTTTTCCGTCATGAATTATTAAAAGAACTGCCAAAAGATTTTAATCCTGAATTTCAGGATGGAGACGGAGATTGTCTGATGACATAAGCGCAAAATATAAATAAAAAACCACTCAATTGAGTGGTTTTTGTTTTTAATGTCCGAAAATATCTTTAAGACTTACTTCTGTAAAAATTCCCATTTTACTTACAGCTTCCATATCCAGATTTTCTTTCTTACCGATAATGGCAGTATTGAAATCTACAGATTGAATATCTGTTTGGTAGAATTGTTTAATATCATCAAATTCTAATCCCTGAATCTGCTCATAAATATCTTTTCTGAAATCATGGTCTATATTCAGTTTCTTTAATCTTAAGGTATTAAAGAATATATTATTTCTGGTCACTCTGGTTGATGCAATCTGTTTTAATGCCGCATTTTTCGCATTTTCAAACTGAATAGGAACTTCAGGAAGCTCATTCATCAGTTGGTTCAACGTATCTACAGCGATCATCAATTTGTCCGGCTGAGTTCCGATATAGGTAACCACATAATCAGGATGTTCTATTTCCGCATTGGCAGAGTAAGAAACATAAGCAGAATATGCTAAACTTTTACTTTCACGAATCTCCTGGAAAACAATAGAAGACAAACCTCTTCCGAAATATTCGTTAAAAACATTGATTTTTCCAAAATTTGACGGATTAACAAGATTCCCTCTTCCGGCTTTACTCATTTCCATCTGAACCATGTCATAGTTTACAAAATAAACGTTTCCTCCCGTGGCTGGTTCAGGATATTTTTTAGGTTCAGGGATTTGAAGGGTTTCATTTTCAATATATTGACCAATATAACCTTTAAATCTTTCAAAATCCTTTCCGTAAAAAAAGACCTGATAAGGATAATTGAAAAGCTGTTTCATTCGGTCTGTGAATGCTTCCGCTTTACTGCTTTCAAGTTCTTCTTGGGAAATAACATCTGTAAAACGGGAAGTATTTCCAAGCTTGGCATAATTAACTAAAGCTGTCATAATGCGGCTTTTATCCTTCTTCATCGCCTGACGGTTTTCTAAAATAGTTCCTACAAACTGATGATAAATTTCCTGATCGGGTTGTACATTTTTCATCCAGTGCTGTAAAAGTGCAATTCCTTTTTCAATATTCTCTTCCAGTCCGCTCAAAGAAATCAGCAATTGATTATTTGTTGTTTTAAAATCATTGCTCACCCCAATTTTAAAGAATTCCTTTTTTAGATCTTCCGGAGAAAAATCTTCTGTCCCTAAATATTGTAAAAACTGTGTTGAAATTCCCAGATCTCTGTCATGATCACTTCCAAAAGGAAAAATAAAATGAACCTGAGCAATATCGTTGTATTTATTTTTTACAAAGCTTAATTTTTTATCTTTAATATGATCCGTTGCGATCTCTTTTTTATAATCAATAAATTCAGGTTTGATATCTTCCGTTTTTTCAGATAAAATTTCCTGTAAAAACTCTGATTGTGCCTCACGATTGATCTTCACAGGAGTAATCCCTGGATTTTCAACTCTTATCAATTTATCATTCACTCCTTTTTCTTTATTGACAACCACATAATTGTCTTTGAAGAAAGTATTGGCAAAACTGATCACCTCTTCTTTAGTGAAACTTGCATATTCGTTCATTTCATTCAGTTCCTGTTCCCAGGTTCTGCCTTTTATATAGATGTCATATAAAGTAGTGGCAAGTCCTTCAGCTGTTTCAAGCCCTTTCATTCTTTGAAGTTTGAAATCATTAATGATAGCAGGAAGCATCCAGTCTGGAAAATCTCCTTTTTTAATGAGCTCAATTTCATTTAACACCATTTTTACGGCATCTTTCAATGTTTGGGACTCTTTGGGAACGGCAACGATTGAAAAATATCCATATTGTTTCAATCCAACCGAGAATGCCTGTGCCCAAAGCATCTTTTGAGTTTGATTAATGTGAAGATCCAATAACCCGGCTTCGCCTCTGTTGCTAAGAATATTTACTACAATATCCGCAAGCATAGCTTCACGTGTACCGTAGCTATCCGTTCTCCAGGCTAGCTGAACCCGTGGAGTGGTGGGGCTTTTTACTGTTCTTTCAACAATTTCGGTTATTGGCTGCTCAATAATAGGTGTTTTTTTCGGAAGCTCTCTGTAAGGAATGGCTCCAAAATATTGATCTACCAATTGAATCGTTGCCTCAAAATCAAGATCACCCACCAATACCATTGCATAATTATTAGGAACATAATATTCATCAAAATACTTATGAATAGCTTTCATGGAAGGATTTTTCAGATGCTCCGGTTTTCCAAGAGTTGTCTGCTGTCCATTGGGGTGAGTAGGAAATAGGGCTGACATCAGTTCATAATTGACAAGTCTTGTGTCATTATCCTGTGCTCTGTTGAATTCCTCATATACAGATTCCAATTCCGTGTGAAAAAGGCGTAGAACAATTTCCGAGAATCTTTCCTTCTCAATCTTTAGCCATTTTTCCAGTTCATTATTAGGAATATTGTTTTTGTAAACTGTTTCATCGAACCATGTGTGAGCATTTGTTCCGCTGGCGCCTAGGGAAGAAATTGCTTTGTCATATTCATTGGAAATAGCATATTGGCTGGCTTCCTGAGAAATTTCATCGATCTTTTTATAGATTTCTTTTTTCTTCTCTGCATCTTGCTCAGCCTTATGTTCTTCATATAATGCTGAAATCTGATCAAGAAGTTCTTTTTCTTTTTCCCAATTTTGAGTTCCTAGCTTCGATGTTCCTTTGAACATCATGTGTTCCAGATAGTGAGCAAGCCCGGTATTGTCGGCAGGGTCATTATTACTTCCGGTTCTTACGGGAATAAATGTTTGAATTCTTGGAGCATCAAAGTTCTGGGCAAGGAAAACCTTTAAGCCATTCTTTAATGTATAGATTCTTACCTTATTTTCATCGTGGTTTACCGTAGTATATTCGTAGTGATTTATATCTGTGTGATTCGTTTCTTTATATTGTATGTCTGTCATATAGTAGGCTCATTTCATTCTTATAGATTCAGAATGTGATACAAATGTAAGCAATCGAAAAAATATGCTTTATGCTTTTCACCATTATTACATCTATTACTGTATTTGAACAGATGAATCGAACAAAAGGTAATAGGTAATAGGTAATAGGTTGTGCCACTTTTGAACTTGTCTTCATTATTACAATCTTTATCATCCCGTAGGGATCTCAACAAAGCTTTTTTATTTTCTATCTCTATATATTATATAAGGTAGAAGGGTAGCTATCCTATTTTATAATATAATCCAAGTTCTTCTACTTTCTAAATTTCCCTATTTCATTTAAATTCACAAGCCCACTCAAACAAATATTCTCCCTTGCCCCAGCTTTAGCCTAACCTTACTATTTATGTTTTTTGAGAATAAGACTTAAGAACGAGCAACCCGCAACTTAACACCCGCAACCAAGAACCAGCAACTAGGCAACAAGACCCCAACATTGCTCTATCATATCTATTTTCCCTATAAAACTCTTCCACGCTCTCCAATTCCCATCCTTCAAACAAATGTTTAAAATTTTTCT
>NZ_JCAKRW010000017.1:0-77326 GCF_059515185.1 Chryseobacterium sp. CS2K3
TTCACTTCGGTATCGATGGGATGAGCATGCTTCTTTTATTGCTGACAAACATTTTGGCGCCAATCATTATTTTATCTTCTTTCAATGAAAATGTAAACTACAGAAATACATTCTACGGATTGATTCTGCTGATGCAATTCGGTCTTGTAGGAGTATTTACTTCTTTAGACGGATTATTGTTCTACATTTTCTGGGAAGTAACTTTGATTCCAATTTGGTTTATTGCCGGACTTTGGGGACAAGAGAATAAAAGGTTTGAATTTACTACGAAGTTCTTCGTATATACATTCGTAGGATCTTTATTTATGTTAGCCGGATTGATCTATGTGTACAACCACTCTGCATCATTCGCTTTAACGGATCTATACAATGCACAACTGAATGAAGTACAACAGACAGTGGTATTCTGGTTCATTTTCTTTGCTTTTGCAGTGAAATTACCAGTATTCCCTTTTCATACATGGCAGCCTGATACGTATACCTACTCTCCTACTCAGGGATCGATGTTGTTATCCGGTATCATGCTTAAGATGGCTGTTTATGGTGTAATGCGTTATTTACTTCCAATCACTCCACTTCCGATTGCAGGAATTTCAGGACAGATTGTAATCATCCTTGCTATTGTGGGAATTGTTCACGGAGCATTGATCGCAATCATCCAGACAGATATGAAGAGAATCATCGCCTATTCATCTTTCTCTCACGTAGGATTGATGGTAGCGGGTATCTTCGCTTCAGCAGTCGTTACTTTAAGAGGAACTTTCAATGTGGAAGGTGCTGAAGGAGCCTTAGTACAGACTTTCGCTCACGGTATCAACGTAGTAGGATTATTCTACTGTTGTGATATTTTATACAAGAGATTTAAATCAAGAGACATCAGACAAATGGGAGGTTTAGCTAAAGTAGCCCCTAAGTTTGCTGTATTGTTCCTGATTATTATATTAGGTTCAATGGGAGTTCCATTGACGAATGGATTTATCGGAGAATTTATTTTGCTGAAAGCAGTATATGATTTCAACGGAACGGCAGCAGTAATTGCTGGTCTTACGATCATTCTTGCAGCTGTTTATTTATTGAGATTCTACGGAAAAGCAATGTTTGGAGGAGGAAATGCAGAAGTATTGAGTACAGCAAAAGATTTATCTGGTGTAGAATTCTCTGTATTGGCAAGTTTAGCGGTTTTTGTGATCTTACTTGGTATTTTCCCACAACCGGTAATCGAAATGGTGAGTAGTTCAGTGAAGTTTATCTACACAGCGATGGCTAACTAAAAAATTAAAAGATTTAAAAATTAAAAAAATAAGAGATTAGAGAGAATAAAGATAAAAGACGAAGAGATAAGAGACAGGAACTTTTGAACTGAAACTTATACCTCTAAACCTTGAACTTTAAACTTCAGATCTCACATCTCAAATCTATATTATGAGTGTTTTAATTATTGTTTTCCTAACGGCAGTTATTGCGTTATTTTCAGGAGTTTTCGAACAGGGAAAATTCGCAAGATACATTGGGATTTTGGGTTTAATCATCGCATTGTATGTAAGCTTTATGCCTGAATGTTCGTTCTTCGATCAATACAAGCATATGTATGAATACAGTGCCAATACTGCATTATTTACAAAATTATCCATTGTAACAACTTTATTGTTATTCTTCTTGGGAGGTTTTGCATTCAGCAATCACAGAAGCCACCAATCAGAATTATATGCATTGATGCTGTTTGCATTATGCGGAGGGATTGTTCTTTTCGGATACCAGAACTTGGTAACGATGTTCTTAGGTGTTGAAATTCTTTCTATTCCGTTATATGTAATGGCTGGTGCCAACAAAACTGATCTGAGATCAAACGAAGCTTCGATCAAATATTTCTTAATGGGTGCATTCGCGACAGGTTTCTTACTTTTCGGGATCGCTTTTATTTACGGAAGTGCAGGAAGTTTCGATTTATATAGAATCCATGACTTTGGAGTAGCAAATACAGGAAATGTAATGTTCATTTTAGGGGTATTGCTTATTCTTTGTGCATTGGCTTTCAAAGTATCATTAGCACCATTCCATATGTGGAGCCCTGATGTATATACAGGTTCTCCTTCATTGATTACTGCTTTCATGGCAAGTGTTGTAAAAATTGCAGGTTTCTTCGCGTTGTTCAGATTAATGACAATAGGATTTGCCGGAGTTACCCACGAGTGGATTAATGTTCTTGGAGTATTCTTAATCATTACATTACTTTTAGCAAACGTTATGGGTCTTGCTCAGACGAATGCAAAAAGAATGTTGGCATACTCTTCAGTATCTCACGCAGGATACATCGGATTAGTATTCTTCGGAATGACAAGCCTTTCTACTTATAACTTAGCATTCTATTTATTCGCTTATTCGTTATCAACAGTAGGAGTTTTCATGTGTCTGATCTGGGTAGAGAAATTAAAAAGAGAAACTTCTTTCGGAGCTTTCAAAGGATTGGCAAAAACAGAACCTTTATTGGCAACAGTAGCAGCGATCTCTATGCTTTCAATGGCAGGAGTTCCATTAACTGCTGGTTTCATGGGAAAATTTGCTTTATTCTCCCAGGCAATGAACGGAGCGGCATTCTTAGTATTGGTAGCAGTATTAGGTTCTGCCTTATCTATTGCTTACTATTTAAGATTGATCATCGCGATGTTCTTCTTTAAAGAGTCAACCTTTAAATCATCAGAAAAGGTAACACTTACTTATAACATTGTTGCAGTAATAGTGATTGTATTGATCATCATTCTGGGAATCTTCCCGGATCTGTTTGCAAAAATGTTCGGATTGTAAAAAGTTATTCATACGATATCAAAAACCTTTCAGTTAACTGGAAGGTTTTTTTGTGTTTTATAGTGAATATCCATCTTCTTGTTCTTCTGAGTTTTTTAACCAAATTCAGCCTAAAACCAACCACATTAATTTTAAAATTAAGAATCATAGAAAACTTTAAACCAAGTTTATTAAATCAATTAAAAAAACGCTATATATCAACGTATTACATCAAAATAAAGTTTTAAGATTACCCACAAATTCATATCTTTAAATCTCATCAAAAAACACAAATATGTCTAAGATCTCGTCTGTTCATGACGGAAAATATTTCGTTATCCAAAAAGGCAGGGCCCAATGCAATCAAGGAAACAAATTTCCGCAGTTTAAAGTTACCTCTCATCAGAAACATTATTGGAATGACGATCAGGGACAGCCAGATTATTTAGCTGTTACCGAAGATGATCTTCAATTTACGCCTCCAGGTGCTAGTTTTGGTACGTGTAAATTAAAACCAAGTTCAGGAGGTTATCTTCCCTGTGCATTTGCCCCTGCCGGAAAATGGCAACAGACTTATGAGAAAGTAAAAGTTATGGATAAAAGTTGTGTCACTGAAATCTCCGAACTTATGTGTTCAACAGGAGGAAAAATTACGGTGAAAGAACACGGGCAAACAGCATCTATGAATAAGCAAAATATCAAAAATGCAGATCCGGATGAACAACACATGATCAATCCTTTTTTGAATTTTCAAGAATTTCAGGAGGAAATTGAAAATGAAGATAATATTTGCGAATAAAAAAGACAGGATATGGGAAAACTAACCATTATAGGAAATGCTAATCCTGTTATAGGAAAATTAGAAATGTACTCTATTTCTGCAATAAATAATTGGCTTCAGCCACTCTCTATTTCATCACCCTTACAGACGGCTAAAATACAGTGGGGAATTTTTGTTCAGGACGAGAATGGATGGCGAAGGGCAAAACATGATAAAGAAGGGCAAATGGTTCCCTACACATTCGGACAAAAAAGCCTTTTTCATAAAGCTATGAAAATTGTAGTGCAGTGTGGAAATGATATGGGAGAGCTCCTGATTCATCCGCAAAGAGCAAAAGAACCTAAAATTACCAGAGTAGAACTTCTTGATGTAAACTATAATCCAATTCCGAAAGGGAAAAGACTAAGCTATAAAGATACCATTATCGCAAGAGCACATTGTGTGGAAATGTTTAAAAAATCTGTATCATTTATCCTTTGGGAAGATGATGCTAAAGGTAAAGGACATGATCCAGTTATTAATGCTTTAAACAAAATCAATTCTATTCCACTCACAGGTTCTGTTAACCAATACGGGAAAACAGATGTGGTATTTCGTTTACCAATATATACGATGGCTGTACAAATCGCCAATGCACATATTGCTGCCGGAGATAAGAATGAAGGAGCAACCCATGAATATTATGTGACCGCTGAAGTTGTCGATAAAAAAATAATGAATGCCAGTCCTAATGTTAATGTTGCCAATCCTACTTATGATCCAACATCAACCCAGCCAAAACCAAAGCCTACTCTACAACAACTGCCCCAACAGAAAAAACCTGCTCCAACAAAACCGGACCCTATACCCGCTAAGCCAAAGCCCAATCCTGATTCAGATAAATTTCCACAGACTCCTGCTGCAAAAAAACAGGCAGATCCTGAAGGAAAAATTATCAGTGCTGAATTTACAGACGGAACAGGCAAAACACTTAAAAATGCAAAAATAGGAGATATTGTATCTATTAAAATAGTCACTCAGAATATGAAAGGTAAAACAGTGAATATAAAAATCTGGCAAGAAGATTTTTCACGCTATACCAATAACCTTTTGTATGAAAAGCCTGCTAAACTATTATATGACACCAATTTCCTAAATAATGTCAAACTAACAAAAGAAATATATGACAATAGCTATGAAACAGGAGAAGGAAGTGCACCTGAATATTTTATAGAAGTTATCCACAATGGAGTCTCAGTAGATTCTCCGGTAATTCCCGTGACATTGGATACACCGCCAACTAAGCCGGAGCCAACTAGAACAACCACAAGTATAAAGAAACCTCAAGAACCGGTAGACAAAAATAAATGTCCAAATTGTGATAAACCAATAACATTGCAACAATTAATCCAAATTATGGATATTATGGATCCCGAAGATTCTAAGAAAAAAGATAAACTTACTTTAAGTTCTAAAAATTATAAAATTGCACAAACACATTTAGACGGACTTAATCAATTATTACACATTTATGATTTAGATCATTGTATTCAGAAAGCCCATTTATTAGCTCAAATATGTGAAGAAACAGGTTTTTATAGTGTAGAAGAAGGTTTTAATTATACTCAAGTGAATGCGAAGACAACTTTTAATGCATACTTTAGTAAACATCCGGGAGATCTCAAAAAATATGCTAGAGAAGAAGTAAGTTCGCCTGCCATGCCTATTGCTACCAGAATTGAAATGGCTAACAAAGTATATGGACCAGAAGTAGAAAAAGATTTACATTTGGGGAATAAATATGATACTGATGGATATTCTTTTAGAGGAAGAGGTCTGATTCAAATAACTGGACGAGAAGTTTATACAAAATTTAATGAGTTTTATGAACAAAATTATCGTCCGAAAGCTAAATCTGCCGGAGCTTTAAATTTTGTTACTAATCCAGATTTAGTTTTAAGTCCCCCTTGGAGTGCTTTAAGTGCAATATATTACTGGAGCGCAAGAGGTATTACCCCCCTAGCAGCAGAAAATAAAGAATCAGTACAAACAGTAACCAAAAGAGTTAATAAAGCATTAAAACATTTAAAACGGAGACAAGCTTTTTTTGAATCTGCAGTTAAAGTTTTAGAAGTCAATAAATGTAAACCTGTTGAACTACAGAAAGAACCAAACAATAAAAGCATAACAACTTATGATAAAGCTTATTCTGCGGATGACAAAACAGCTTATATAGATATTATACAACCATTTAATAGGCTAACAGTAGGCTTGCTGGTTATTTTTGATAACACCGGAGTATTATTTAAATGTTATGCCTTCGCTCATGGTACTGGCGGGACTAATAGATTAGGGGGTGGTAAGTATGGAGATATCCCCACTGGACGTTGGGCAATAAGTTATTCTAAACGACATGTTGGAGAACTTGCTTTTGGAAACCATGGAGTTTTCGATATGACAGGAATTGACGGAGAAGCGAAAAAAGCCATGGATAATGGACGGGATGGTATTTTAATTCACTGTGGTCATACATATGGCTGGCGCAAAAAAGTGAATGGCAAAAAGGAAGCAGATGCTATTAATGATAAAGGTTCTTTAATGGTAACCCATGGATGTGTCAGAGTTTATAATGATGATATGCCTCAATTAATAGAAATCTATAATAATCTAAAAAAATCAGGAAAAAAAATAATAGCTTATGTGGAAGATGTCACTGAAGATGAAATGGAAAATAAAGTTTACAAAGCTTATGGAACCATAAGAGATCCAAAAGATTATAAAAGAAAGACAAGTAAACCAGATGACTCACAATAAGTTTTTAAAAGCTGTAACTATGAAACATAATATTCTTATCGCATTTTGTTCTTTACTACTAGTATGTTGTTCTAAATCAAAAAGCCAAAATATGCAAACAATAAAAGAAGACCTTCCCTATTCTGATGATGATTTAAAGAAATATATGCCTCATATGGTAGAGGTATTAAAAAATGGATATTATCAATTTCCAACCCATGAAGATTTTCGTCAGAAAGTTTTGGATTATTACTCAATAGATATTGATACTTGTAAGTTTAATGATAATGAAACAAAAGATACAGGATATTCAGATGTTATCTTTGTTAATGAGCGTTTTATTTCAACATACCAGACATGGGAAGAGTTTGATAAAACAGTCTATAAAGAAGGAGTTCCTAAAGATGAAGACTTTTACATGTTAAATTTCAATAAACTGGTTTTTACTAAAGATCCTTCTGCTTTTACAGTCTTTCTTCAAAAAGACAGTAATTACCTCTATAGTATCATTGCGAGAACAGGGTTTTATCTCAATGAAAATATGTTGAAAACGGCTATAAATAGTATTGGCATATATAATAAAGATAATATATATGAACTTGTTTTTGATCAGTACAAGCCTGAAGGACAAAAATTAAGAAAAAAAATATTAGAAGGTATAGGAAAATATAAACCTGATGCCTTAACAACATTAATTTCTTCATTTCCATCGGAAAATAAAAACTTGGGATACACACAATTTACAAAGGATGAAGAAAATGAAATTATCGCTAATATTTTAAATGAATTAATTAAAAGTGACAATGAGGCTGATGTTAATTTTTACTTTGATAATCATTCAGATTATATGAATATACTAAAATCTAAAAAGTTTTATAATTTCCCATTATTGGAAAAAGCTGTTAAAAATTATATTCCTCAAAAACAAAGAGATGTAGGGACAGATGAGATTCACACAGCTATTGTAAATGATCCCGACGGTTACACCAATCTAAGAAAAGAAAAAAATACATCCTCAGATATCTTACAAAAGGTAAAATCTGGTGAAAATATTGAAGTGTTGGATAATTCTGGCGAGTGGTTTCTAGTAAAAACTAAAGAAGGAAAACAGGGATATATTCATAAGAGCAGGATAAAATCAGAATAGAGAAAATTTTCATTCAAATCAAGTATGTTCAAAGTATAAAATCACTCCCCATTTTCAGGGATAATTACTTTATAAAAAAGATCTGGAAGGTTTTTTGTGAGATTTTTTATAAATTACGTCAGGAAACTTTTTTTGTATTTTAAACAATAATCATTAATTACCAAATCACATGATTACCTATATGACTCTTCCGGGCGATACGTTGGAAAAGATTGCTTCTGACCTTAAAATAGAGAACCCGGATTATCTCAAAAAATTTCACAACAAGCACTGCGCTGTATACGACAGACTTGTAGAACCCGTACAATTAAAATCCGGTACACTTCTTTTGATTCCCTTTGGAGATGAAATCAGTAGTCTGAATAAAGAGATCAATGAAAATGGTGACAGCTTATACTTTCATCCGCCACAAGGAAAAATTAAATATTCGATTCCTTTATTGAGCGGTATTTATAATATCAGCCATAAAAAGTTACAAGATGGTGAAATACAATCCAGCTATCAGTATCAGACAGAACTTAAATATCTGAGAGCAGAAGAAAATGATCATTTCCTCTCATTACAGATTTTCGGATCCAGAAAAGACGGAATAGAATCCGACTCCAAAGTTTCCAGTCTTGCCAAAGCATGTGCAAACCTACTCTTTCCCGTAGAAATCAAGGTAAATAAAACCGGAACACTTACAGATGTAAAATTCTTTCATCCGAAACCAGTGATCAAAGATGAATTAGAAGCGCTGAAAAAATATTTCACGGATAATATTTCAGCTTCTTATATCGATCAGATGAAGAGAAAGGTTGAGGATAAAGATGATATTTTGAAAAGTATGAGACATACATTACCCGTTCAGTTTCTTTTTGGAGCTTTCTATAAGGCAACCTATAATGAATGGACAGATTCTGAGGTTTACCACGAGTTTATTCCGTGGCTCACCAATGCCTCTCCTATCCGTTTTGAGCTCCACAACCGAATTTTTCCCAAAAATCAAAACAATGATAATGATGTTTTGAAAATCACACAAACCGGAAATAGCCGTGATTATCGGGATCTTAACCAGCTTTATGATAAAAACCATGACTATTATGAACAGTCAGTACCTAGCAACAATTCTATTAGCTGTCGTCACGAAGCCGAATATATCTTTGACCGAACAAATTTAATGATTCAGAAAATTACAGGAAATTTTGAATTATATATTGGCGATGTAACAGAAAATGAAGTTTTTATAATGGAAAAGCAATTAAAATAAATTAGTATCTTTGAAGCAACACCAATAAAAAACGCAAAATATGTCCGGATCCGCATCACCACATGACGGAAAACACTTTGTAATACAGAAAGGGAAAGCTCAATGTAATCAAGGTGATCAATTTCCACAGTTTAAAGTAACATCTCATCAAAAACATTATTGGAATAATGAGGAGGGGCAGGCAGATTTTCTGGCGGTCACTGAACAGGATCTTCAATTCAATCCTCAAGGTCCAAGCTTTGGAAAATGCAAACTGAAACCATCAGCAGGAGGATATCTTCCCTGCGCTTACGCTCCCGCTGGAAAATGGCAGAAGACCTATGAAAAAGTAAAGGTAATGGGCAACAGCTGTGTCACTGAAATTTCAGAGCTCATGTGTTCTACAGGCGGTAAAATCACCATCATGGAACATGGGCAGACCGCAGCTATGAACAAACAGAATGTAAAAAAAGCAGATCCACAGGAACAGCATAACATCAATCCTTTTGTAGATTTCAAAGAATTTCAGAAAGAAACGGAAGGTGATGAAGTGGACGCCTATTAACCTTAAACTTTTCGGTCATGTCAAAACAAGGAATTTATAAAATATCGGGGAATACAAAACCAAAAGTAGGTGAGCTGGCTACTTATAGAATTGATGAGTGGTATCCTGCCACACCAATGCACAAAAGGAATCCGGCACTCGTTACCTGGCATTTATTTAAAAAGGTAAACGGAAAATTTGTTCCTACTACGATCAAGAAAGTGGGAATAAGCAGCTTTACTTTTAATACAAATGCTTACAAAGATACCTTCAGAGTGGAAGCTTATCTTCATAGTCCGGAAGAAAGAGCACCTATGGCACTTGAGGTACAGCCACAGCCTAATGATGTTCCTAAAATTAATAAAGTAGAATTAAAATATATAGACGACACCCCTGGAACCGTTTTCAGTTTTACAGAAAAACTGGTTGCAGAAGCCAGTTGCATGAACCTGGAAGGTCAATATCTGATGTTTACTCTTTGGGAAGATGATGCCAGAGATTCTGGGCATAATAATCGTAATCAGTCTATAGACAATAAGAGAGCAAAAGTCATTAATGGAACTGCCAGAGCTGAATTTATGCTAACCAAAGCACTTATGAGGAAAGCGATGGAAGGAGAAACTGATCCTCAGCAAATGGAATTCTATGTAACTGTAGAATACTATGCCCATAAAAAACATGCAACCAATAATGTAAATATCAACACCCCTGCAGAACTGCGTACTCCTGCAGGGCAACCACAACCGCAGCCTCAACAACCTGCGCCACAGCCACAACAGCCGGCTCCTCCGCCTCAACAACCACAGCAACCTCAACAACCAACTCCTAGTCCAAATCCTACTCCAGTCCCTGATCCTGTATCAGCCCATGGACAAGCTCATAATACTCAGCCGGCAACACCGCCGCCATCCGGTGGAATATCTCCTACTACTGTCAATCCAGTGAAGGTTGAAGAACTTCTGGATGCTTATTTTGCAAAAAAAGAATATACCAAGCAAACCGGAGAGGAAGATGGTACTCATACCTATACTTTCGGAGGAAGCAAAAGTGGTAACAAAACCTCTACTGCCGAAGAGAAAAATAAAGTGGCTCAGACTATCCTTAATAAAGTTAAAGACAGCCTGAAAGCTCAGAAAAAATACACCACTCTGGAAATAATTGCAGCATCATTGACTGCTCAGGCTTACGGTAAAGATACAACCAATGAAAAAACCGTTACTTTTAAAACGTTTAAACTAGGTGCAGACTTTAAAAAAGTAGACAGCGCTCCATTGGATGAAAAATTATACCTGGTAGCCAGAACTATGTTGCTGGAAGCAAAACAGGTGACTATTTCTATTAAAGAAAAAGATGGTCTCATTAAAGGTGCTCCAGACTCTCTTCTTCCTGTTCTTGAAATTACTGAGGAACAAATGGAACAAAAAACTCCAGCCGGTCAAGCAGTTCCTGGAACTGAAAAAACAATGTTCACTGGTACTGTAAAAGATAATATAGTCAAAATTCCGATCCATCTTCGTCCAAAATCTGAAGATGATTTGAAACAATGGAAAGATAAAATCAGCAAAGGAAAAGAAGACGGAACTTACATCTATACATTCGGAGGACCAACCAACATAACTAATGAAACCCAAAAAGCATCCATAGCTAAGGTTATTCTTGCCAACGCCCAAAAAGGAAATTCCAAAAATCCTAAAATAGAAAGCGGAAAAACGTCCAGCGAAGAAGAAATCAAAAAAGTTTTAGAAATAAAGAACTATAGTGAAGGAAACACTATTACCTTTAAATTACTGAAAAAAGTACCGGAATTCCTATACCTTCACGCTAAAGCACAGGGAGAAAAACAGCATGATAAAGAATTCCTTAAAAAAGAAGGAGCTTATTTCCAAATAGGTAAGAAATGTGATTGTGAAGCAAGAGTAAGAGCATTTATAAGAATGCTACGTGTGGGAGAAGGCACCGGAGAAATCATTAAGTCTTATGATAGAAAACAGAAAAAAATCATTTATATTCCTCATGATTTCCAGAGAGGATATACTATAGCATTTGCAGGTAATACAATCACAGATTTAAGCACTCACCCTCAACTTGTCTACAAAGGTAAGAATGACAAAGAAGGATCTTCTGCGGCAGGCGCTTATCAGGTAATGAGATACACATGGTGGGAACTATCTGGATTTGAGGTCGTAAAGAAGAAAAAAACAGGCAGATATTTTGAGGAAAGAGATCTTTTGAAAAAATATAAAATTCCAGACTATACACCTGAATCTCAGGATAAAATATGTATTGCTCTGATGCAAAAACAAAGAGAAGATCTTCTTGGTAAAATAATAGCCAATAAAATTAGAGAAGCCATACAGCAGGATGCCTGCTACATCTGGGCAAGCTTACCGGAAACAGAAACAGAAAGTCACTATTTTTACAATGGCTCCAGGCAACCTGCAACACCTTTAACTACCTGCATTGAACATTATGAGCAGTTCCTACAAGAAGAACTGAAGGGAAATACTAATCTACATTTAAAAGAAGGCTTCTTAAAAGATTTTGGAGTAAAATGTTGTAATGAAGGTGAAGAATCATCAGGAGTATGTCCGGATGACAGATCCCAATGTTTTGAATATTCAGATGTGGTATCAAGTCCAAAACTTAACAACCAAAGTGATAATGTGAATAAGAACAGATGGCATCGTACAAAACGTTATAATAGCACCCATCCCGATGGATATTATCACACTGGAACTGATATTCTGGCATCTTCAGGCACAGCAGTAAAATCAATGATGTGTGGAACGGTATCTGATTTGGTAAAAACATTTTCTGCAAATGAGTACAGAGAGAATAGCCTCGGTAATTATATTGTGATTAAATCAAAAGATAAAAATGGTAATGATGTCTATATAAAGTACTGCCATTTAGATGAAGTTTCTGTTATTAAAAACCAAAAAGTAAAACATGGTGATACAATTGGTAAATCAGGAAGTACCGGAAATGCAGCTTCAGTTTATAAAAACGGTAAACTTATTCATGGTATCAATCCTATTTACAGACATATACATATAGAAGCTGCTACAAGCTCAAGTTTTGGAGCTACCCGCATAGATCCAGAACAATTTATGAAAACAAAATTTGACGAAACTACAAAAGGAAACCCAAAATGAGAATAAAATTCATATTACTCCATTTATTATTTTTTCTATTCATGCTTAGTTGCAATGGACAAGAAAAATCGACAACATCTATATCTAATAAGACCGACAAAGTAAAACCTTCGTTAACAGATAATTTTAATAAAACTTCAAATTTATATTTTGATTCAGAAAAAAAACTAATTTTCTCTTCTTCTATAATTAAAGAATTAGGAAAATTTACTGTATACTATATTCCGAACTCAAAACAGGAAATTAATTACTATCAAGATTTTGAAAAGAACAATCATATTATACCTTTATATGATGAAGAAAATTCATTGAATTATTATTCTGCCAGTGATCAGAAAAAAATTAATAAAATTCTCAAAGAAAAAGTAAAAGCTGAAAAAGACTTTAAAATTATTGGAACATTCATTCCCAAAAATTTCATTACCATAGAGAATGCTGACGAATACAATCTAAACTTTCCTTATTTACAACAATACTATCAAAAAGAAAATGGGAAATGGATTTATCTTTCTGAAAAAAAAATCATAAATGCTGAAGATGAAATATCATCCAATTCTAAAAATAATCTTTTGTCTATATCATCAGACAAAAAAGAGACTAAAAACCAAAATTTACAATACTATCCTAATGGAACCTGGCAAGTAGACTGTAAAACAGGTGCAGGGAATATATCTATTGCTGATAAAGAAGCATCTTTAACACTCCTATACAACCAAGTTTATATCGATATGAAAGAACTCAAAAGATATGACTCTGAAAAGGGAATTGCTTATACATTAAAAGAAATTCCAGAAGACGTAGGGAATATAGGAAGAGATTTGAACTGGAATGAATATATTAATAATGAACCTATAGCATACATTAAAATGATTGATGATAATACCATGTATTTTTATTGGTATGGTTTCTATAATAAAAAAAATAAAAAAAGAGAGTTTAAAGAATCTAGCTTCCAACAGGAAAGTAAAGCAAAAGAAATCATTCTAAAAAAATGTTCTCCTTAAACAATAGTCTTTAGTAAAATATTATACACTGCCGGAATTCCAATACTTCTGTTCTATACAGAAATCAAAGTCGAGATCAACCATTATATAGAAAAGAATATGATGACCCAGGCAGTACTCTTGTTAATATAAAGGGTAACAAAAAAGATTTATTGATTACATTATATAAAAAAGATAAAGAATTCTATGGAACATCTAATGTTATAAAAGATTCCGAACAATATAATTCTGCAAGAATAAAAAGTAATACTCCTTAACAATCTTATAAATTCTCTCCAGAATAAAATAAAAATTAAAACCCAATATAAGTGATAGGCAATATTTTTATTTGTCTAGAAAAATCGAATTCACTAAATAGTACACCATAAAAATGTATATGAGAAACCTTTTAATTTTATTTTTATTGGCATGTATTTCTTGTAAAAAAGCTAATTTATTAAACACCACAAATGAAAAAAATAGCATAGGAAGTACCATAAATAATACAAAAGAAAATTTATATACAGAAGTTTTAAATGTTAGTAAACAAGCTGATTACGATCTAAACAAGCCATTTCAAAAGCTAGATTTAAATCATAATTCTCTTACTGTAAAAATTAGGTATCTCTCTGAAAGAGCTTATATTTCTATTGAAAATAATAAAAAAGAATTTGTTTCCTGGAAGCCTGCTCATATCAATTTTTTTTATGATACCTCACTTGAACTTGCAGAGAAGGACATCCATATTTTGTTGAAAGAAAATAATCCTTCTGAAGGATATTTGTTATTGCCATCGTTTACAGAACAGTTTTCTACTTATTCTCTTTATCATTTTAAGAAAGATACACTTAATTTTATAGGAACATATGAAGTTTCAGAATTTGTGAAAGGCACTTTTTCTTTTGATGAAAACTCTAAAAATGTATATATACACTCCTCTCCTTCTAAAAAATTAAAACTTAATAAAATTGAACAAAATCAGGACGAAAAATTTGACAATATTAATGAAGATATCAAATTATTAGATGGAAAAGTAGATGAAAAAACATATCCATCAGATTTAAAAGGAACCTGGGCAGTAATTTGTGAAAATGAATTAACTGAATTAGAAATCAATAAAAATGAAGGATTTTTATCTTTATACAGTGTAAATGCTATCTATATTAATCTTAAAGTAGAAAAAAGTTCAAACAAAAATGAATATATTTTAAAGTATGCAAGTGTTTCTTCACAGCGTCATTACTACGAAAATGAATTAAAAATTGTGGATGAAGATATAGATAAAAACAAACCTATTGGAAAATTAACAGTATTAGAAAATGGAAAAGCGAATTTAGATTGGATAGGCTTATATAATCGTAAAAAACAAAAACTAGAGTTTGTTGGAAAAGATTTCTTATTAATAAGCGAAAACGGAGGAAAAACACCGCTGATTCTTGAGTCTTGCAAATAATGTAAATAGGCAGAAAAACTATTCTTTATCGTTTTCTATTAACTATATTTATAATAAATCACCCACAACTATAGTATTATCAAAAAGTAAATCACAAACATATCATGTTCTATTCTTTTTAAGAATTTCTTTACAAAAATAGAGCAAAACTGCTGGTAAAGATTATAATTACCCATCCGAATCTCATTTGGAAATAGTCTTTTTTTCATAACTTTACTCTAAATTTCAGTTGTTGGCAAATTTCTATAAAAAAGACGCTCCATTTAAGATTTTCATCTCATTCAAAAAGTATTTGGATGTTTTGGAACATATCCGTTATAATGACCGTCTGGAATATCGTGTCAACTATGTGGAATCCCTGATTGAAAAGACCAAAAACTTTCAGGAACTGAAAGAAGGATTTCAGGATGTTTCATTATTGGAAAAAAATGAGGAGCTCATCAGGCTTCTTCTTGCCGACCTCTTCCCTACAGGGCTTACCCACAATGAAATCAAGGCAGCAAGCATTCCGTTTTCAAATATTACCTTTAATTATACACAACGTTTTAAAAACATCCTTAAAGATGCCGGAAAAAACTTTGAAATAGAAATTAGAAACATAGATGATGACGAAATGTACATATTTTGTTGTTGCCTTATTCTGCAGAATTATTTCAAAAAAGACATCAGAACTACCATCCCGCTTTATTTTGATATACCGGATAAAAACGGAATCATGAAGCATTATAAAATTACGGTAAACTCTGATTATACTGAGATTTTCCCTACCGAAAGGGCCAAAATTCCAACAGATGATATTTTAGATATGCTGCTGGAAAATATGGACGATGCTAAACTATGGAAAAAATATTTTCCCTCTGAAGCATGGATTTTAAAAGGTTTTACAATTATATCCCTTGTTGACTGTACTTCGGAAGTTGCTTTGTCTGACCTGAAATCAAGTATGATCAAAATAGATCTTGAAAACCTGACTCCTGATGAAAATCTCATCGAGATCTTTAAGTCGTATTTTGAAGTTCCCGAGCTTAATTTCGGGCTGATGCTTTTCAACAAAAAAGATCAGAAACTGGAGAAAGTTCCTATTTATGAGAATGTTTTTACCAACCATATTCTTGATTTTTGGATCAATACTTTTGATGAGGAAATCCGTAAAACGACTTTCAATAATTTAAGTCATAATTCCAAGCCAATTGTTATTTCCAATGTGGACAATCTGGATGAAAGTATTAAGCAGCTTTCGTCTTTCAGTATCTTAAAGAATAATAACATCAACAGCTTTATGGTGATTCCTATCATGCAGGATAATGAACTTCTTGCCATTATGGAATTTACTTCGCCTGTTGCCGGAAGTTTCAATGGTTTGAAGCTTAAAAAAATGGAGTTTTTCACTGATATGATGCTGTTTTCACTTAACAGATTCAGCTTTGAGAAAAATTATCAGATTGAAGCCATTATCCAACGGGAATATACCTCTATTCACAACAGCGTGGTATGGAAATTCAGGAATGAAGCGGAAAAATACTTCACCGCGTCACTTGGTAAAAAAATATACACCCTTAAGGAAATTTCATTTAAAAATCTTACGCCATTGTTTGGAGTTTCAGACATTCGTTCTTCTTCTGAAAAACGTTTCAATCTGATGGTTGAAGATCTTAATCAACAAATTGAATGGCTTAAAAATATTCTGACATTAACGAATTCTGATTCGGAAAAATTTCTTCTTGCTCTTGAGGTTTTTGAGAATGAACTGAACCATGAAATTAAAGCAGATACAGAGCAACGCTTTCAAAGATTACTGAGAGACGAAATACACCCTTTTTTACAGGGAAAGCTGGAAGTAAGAACGTCCCAGGAAATTAAATCAGTGATTCAAAATTACTTTGCACTCGTATTGAATCAAACCGATTTGTTTTATAATCACCGAAAAGATCTGGACAATTCCATCACTTTAGTCAACAGAAAACTGGCTGATATGTTGGATGAAAATCAGGATAAGGCTCAGCAGATTTTTCCGCATTACTATGAAAGATTTAAATCTGACGGTGTAGAGCATAATTTGTACATAGGACACACAATTGCTCCGGATTTGCATTACACTTCAAAAGTTGTTCACAAGCTTCGATACTGGCAATTAAAGACCATCTGTAAAATGGAAATCGAATTCCAGTCATTTAAAAAAGAGCTTCCTATTCACCTGGACATAGCTTCTCTGATCTTTGTTTATAACGAGAAAATAGACATCCGTTTTAGAATGGATGAAAAACGATTTGATGTAGACGGAGCCTACAATTCTTATTATGAGATTATCAAAAAACGTCTGGATAAAGCTCATGTCAAAGATTCTTCTGAACGTATTACCGCTCCCGGAAAGATCACCATTGTTTATTTCGGAATGGAAAATCAGAAGGAATATCTGGAATACATTGCCAAACTCCAGAAGAAAGGAATTCTGGAACACGATATAGAATTTCTGAAAGTTGAAGATCTACAGGGAATAACGGGATTATTAGCATTAAGAGTCTCATTATGCCAGCATTCATTCTGAACAATCTATCAAACATTATAGCACAAAAAAACTGCTTAAGGTAAGGTTAAATTTTCCCAGAAGCAGCTCTGTTTTTTGTTATTTCTTAATTTAAAGACTTAGAAAAGCAAATCCAAATGACAACACGGAAATAATAATTCCTGCCATAAAGATCTTATAAGTAATCGATAACAGCTTATACTTTCTGTCTAAAACTTTTCCCAGATAATATAGATCTTTCACCATAGAATCATAGATGTAATCTCTGTCTTTAATAAGATCCTTCATTGCATTATGATAATCATCAAACAGCATCTGATTAAAGTTTCCGAAGAATAAGAGATTTACCTTTCTGTTCGTGATATCCTGAGAAGTAAATGTTGTTTTAGTTACATTCGGTTTTGTGGATAATATGGCGAATATAATAGTCAAAACACTTGACAATAATAAGATAAAGCTGGGTAGAATAAGATGTGAATTTTTCGGTGCATCCAGCTTAGGAACCAATACAGAAAGACAAACAGAAATAATAATTGCATTTACAGACAACAGAATATTAGCTTTACTGTCTGCAATATCACTTAATCTCGTATGGTTGTTCAGAGTAATCCTGAAAAGTGTATCTACACTTCTGTCTGATTTCTCTTTATCTTTTTTGTTATCGGATTTACTATCGGAACTATCTTTCTTTTCCTCTTCTTTCATCAGTTTTTTTTCAATTTTCTTGATATTTTTCTTTTTTAGAGGCTCCCAGTTTTCCTTTGCATAATCTGTATAAAAGTGATGCTTGTTTTTTAGCATATCCAGATTTCCGGCATTCCATTCATCATTAGAGAAGCATTTAACGTTAGTAAGCTCCCACTCTTTCCTCAGACAATCAGAAATATCATTATAATCGTGACCTGCAAAATGACTGAAATCAGCATCTTTCACAATTTTTTCTAATAAATTCTGGGGTTCATAGGTGATTTTAGTAGCAAGAATCAGCTTTTCTACATCTGCAATATACGCTTCCGGATAGTTTTCCTGTTGTAAAAAGCCTTTCATAATTTCAACGCTTCTTTCCTCATGATTCTTGGCGCATTCTATATACCCTGTATCATGAAACCACAATGCTACAAGAACTTTCTCCTGATCTGCCTCAGAAACAGGGGTATTCTTCATGATTTCCTCAGCCTTATTGACGGTGTAGGCAGTATGAATAAAATTATGATAAAAATATACTGAAGATAACTTATCTTTGAATAAGGTTTCAACATAATTTTTAGCTTTGTCTAGAATGTTCATTCCTGAATTTTTGTTAATGTAAATTTATGAATTTATCCTTTAAAACTCATCTAAAAAATACTTCTATTGTTCTGAGAACAGTAATGTCCGCCGGAGTAATGTATTCCTGTGCAACATATAACGTACAAAAGGGCAAAAACTTATTCGAAGTAAAAGATTCCGAGATAAAATCTGAAAATGATTTTAAAGTGTTCCTCATTGGAGACGCCGGAAATGCAGATGAACCACAGGCACAAAAAACATTAAATCTGCTGAAAGGCAAACTGGATTCTGCCGACAGCAATTCTATGCTGATCTTTCTGGGCGATAATATTTATCCCAACGGATTGCCTAAGGAAACAGATAAAGATTACGATTTAGCAAAACAAAAGCTGGAAAATCAGCTATCCATCACCAAAAATTTCAAAGGAAAAACACTTGTTATTCCTGGAAATCATGATTGGTATAATGGCTTAGACAGATTAAATGCACAGGAAGCATTCGTAAAAAAATATTTTGACGATAAAAAAGCTTTCCTGCCTAAAAATGGCTGCCCAATTGATGATATTACGATATCCAAGGATATTAAGCTTATCGCAATCGACACGGAATGGGTTATCGCCAATTGGGACAATTACCCGGGAATCAATAAAAACTGTAATATCAAAACCCGTGAGGATTTCTTTACAGAATTTAAAGATCTTATTATTAAAAATCAGGGCAAAAGGATTATTGTAGCCCTTCACCACCCTATTATAAGCAGTGGAACCCATGCCGGGTTTCATTCTGCAAAGTCACACCTTTTCCCACTCAAAAGTAAAGTTCCGGTGCCTGTTGTGGCAAGTATGATCAATATCCTGCGAAGCTCTTCAGGAATAAGTCCGGCTGACCTCAACAATCCACACTATGCTGACCTTGCCAATAGACTGAAAAGTTTAGTTCAGGATAAGGAAAACATTATTTTTGTTTCCGGGCATGATCATAATTTACAGTATCATGAAGACGGAAATATCAGACAGATCATAAGTGGAGCCGGCTCAAAAACAGATCCCTCTACCATTGCAGAAAAAACAGATTTTTCTTACGGAGGAAATGGCTTTGCTGTTTTGAATATAAGAAAAGACCAAAGTACTGATGTAGAATATTTCTCTACAAAAGACGAACAATTAAAAAAACTGACTCAGATCTCCGTAATTTCCAAGCCGGATGTATTTGTAAATAATTTTCCTAATAAATTTCCTTCAACGTTTTCATCAAGCATCTATCCGGTTCAGCTTACCCAGAAAGGAGGCGTTTACCGATGGTTATGGGGAGAACATTACAGAAAGTATTATGGCATTCCTATTGAAGCCCCTATAGCTAATCTTTCAGAGCTTAATGGCGGTTATATCCCATTCAGGGAAGGTGGCGGAAACCAGTCGAACAGTTTAAGATTACTGGCTCCGGACGGGCAGGAATTTGTAATGCGTGGTGTGAAAAAAAGTGCTGTCAGATTCCTTAACAATATGGCATTCAAAAAGAGTACTTTAGGAGAAGAACTTACGGATACATTTCCGGAAAAATTTCTTTTGGATTTTTATACAACCAATCATCCCTTTACTCCGTTTTCCGTTGGAAATATGTCTGAAAAACTAAACATTTTCCATAGTAATCCGAAACTGTATTATATCCCTAAACAAAAGGCTTTAGACCGATATAACCAGAATTATGGAGATGAAATGTATATGATAGAAGAACGTTTCTCATCGGATCCCAAAACACTTGCTTATCTTAATAATGCCAAAGATATCCTTTCCACGGATGATGTTCTGAAAAACTTAAGCAAGAATACCAAATATTCTGTAGATAAAGAATCCTATATCAGAGCCAGACTTTTTGATATGCTGATCGGTGACTGGGATAGGCACTCTGACCAATGGAAATGGGCAGAATATGAAGATGGAGATCAAATTATCTACAAACCAATTCCGAAGGACAGAGATCAGGCATTCAGCAAATATGATGGAGCAGCATTTAGGGTCATTATGAATGTTCCTGCCATCCGACACATGAAAACGTTTACCGATGACATCAGCAGTGTTAAATGGCTGGCTATGGAACCATATCCGATGGATCTGGTGTTCTTAAAGGGTTCTACACAAGAAGAATGGGAAGCACAGGCAAAATATATTCAGGAGCATTTATCGGATGCTGATATTGATGATGCATTTCATAATCTTCCTAAAGAGGTACAGGACGAAACGATTGCAGATATTCAGAGAAAACTGAAATTAAGAAAAACAAAATTACAGAAATACGCTGCTGATTATTACAATGTATTGCAGGAAAAAGTACCTCTAGCCGGAACTGTAAACCCTGATAAATTTGTTATTACCAAAAAAGGACACTCTGTACAGGTACAGCAATATAAATTAGGAAAAAACAAGGATAAAAATGAGCTTGTTTTTGATAAAACCTATTATGACTCCAAAACAAAAGAACTTTGGATTTACGGTCTTGAAGATGATGATGTCTATGAAGTAGTAGGAATCGGAAGACCTAAAATGAACATCCGCCTGATCGGAGGAAATAACCATGATGTTTATAAAGTTGAAGATGGCAGAAAAGTAAAGATTTATGATTTTGCTTCTCAAAAGAATACCTACAGGGAGGCTGGTAATGCAACTAAGAATATTTCGGACGATTATGAAATCAATACTTATAATTATAAGCATCCAAAATACAATGCTGTGGCTGGCTATCCCAATGCAGATTACAACCCCGATGACGGAGTGATCCTTGGAATGCTGGTAAATTATACCGTTAACAATTTCATCCGCGATCCTTTTACTCAAAAACATAGTTTAAAAGCTAATTTTTATACCGCTACAGCAGGTTTCAGTCTTATTTATAAAGGAATTTTCAAGAAAGCAATTTCGGGATGGGATTTCAACTTAGATGCAGCGTATACAACTCCGAGGTTTTCCCAGAACTTCTTTGGACTTTCCAACGAGAGTATTTATGATAAAGAAAATACGGAAAGAGAATATAACAGGGCTAGGATTTCCAAGTTCAATATTGCTCCATCCATCTCTCAAAAAACATGGATGAATTTCAATCATCAGATTCAGCTTACTTTTGAAGACAACAAAGTTCAGCGAAAAGACGGTAGATTTATCAATCAGTCGCCTGATGTACGACCTGAGGTTTTTGACAGTCAACAGTTTTTAGGAGCAAATTATACTTTCAGTTATAAAAATGCTAATAACGCAGCTTTTCCTACTTTAGGTATGGAATTAATGTTAAATGCTGACTGGAAGGCTACTTTCTCTAATTTCAACAGAAATTTCCTGACGGTGAAAGGTCGATGGGCAATTGATCACAGAATTGATAAAAAAGGAATTTTTGTATTTGCCAATGCCAGCAATGCCATGTGGATCAATAATCATAATTTTGAATTCTATCAGGCGGCATCTATTGGTGGTAACAACGGAATGAGAGCCTTCAGAAACGAAAGATTCTCAGGAAGATCATATTTCGTCAATAATTCTGAAATACGATGGGATTTTGGAAGAGTCAGAAATAATATCGTTCCAGCCAATATGGGAATTCTTGTAGGCTACGATATCGGACGTGTATGGAATGATGGTGAATATTCCAGAAAATGGCATCAGTCTGTAGGAGCCGGAGTATGGCTGAGCATCGTGGAAATGATGTCTGCAAGATTAAATTATTTCTATGGCGCCGATGGTGGAAGGATCTCTGCCGGAGTAGGAATGAAATTTTAAATAAACACCAATATCAAAAAAATAAAAAATGAAAAGTCTCATCTTATCGATCAGTTTTATATTTCTGTTATTCAATCTTAATTGTAATCATCAGAGCAAAAATGAAAGTACTTCTATAAAAACAGAAGCATCTTCACAACAGAGTAAAATTGAAAAAATACAGTTAACAGAACAGACAAGAGGAAGTAATACCATTATTACTTACACTCCTGCATCTAAAGTAAGCTCCTATAATGGAGAAGAAAGCAATTCTCCAATGTCTGCATCCGAATGGGGAAAGATCACAAAACAGGCAGAAGCAATAGATTTATCTAAAATCTCCAGTCTTCAGTCTCCTACTACAGACAGATATACAGATAGGGCGTTGATAGCTACCATTATCATTACTAGCAATGGTACTACCTATACCTCAGCAAGCTTTGATTCCGGGAAGCCACCTAAAGAACTTGCGGAATTGTATAATTCAATCCAGCTCCCTAAGAAAATTCAGAAAAGAAAATTTTAATTTCAGCATAAAAAACCACAGAATGTTCTGTGGTTTTTATTTATGTATTAATGTGGGTAGTATAAAAGCAATTGTCCGTTTGAGTCATATTTATAAGTCCATTGGTTATATGAGAAACCAGAAGGCAGATTTACATTTCCGTTTTGGGAATTAGGCAAATACTGATATACCGTTTTCTTTTCTCTAAAATTGTTTACAGATAAACTTTTCTCATAAAAAGTATCATTGATTAGATACATCTTTTTGAATGGATTTCTAGCATTATCAAAATCTGTGTAAGTAGTCGTTGTACGAATATTATCCTCGCCTTTCCATGTTTTTTCTAATGATTCTTTTTTAATCAAATTATTTTTAGCATCAAAATAATAAGTAGTAACGGTTTCTATATCATAACGTTTTGAATATACCGTAATTTTACTTGGTTCATAAGTATAGGTCTTTGACATTACTACTTTTTCACCATATTCATCTTGATAAGACATCTTTGCAGTTTTTGGTTTACCATTTTCTAATATATAAACAATAGGTATATTATCAAATGTGGTTCCGTCTACAGTTACCTGATTATTATTATAAGTCAATATAACTTGTGCATTTGGGTCAAAATAAAATGTACCTGGTGAAGGAGTATATAGTTTCCCAATCATCTTTATTAAATTCCCATTCTTATAAGTAAATTGATAATGCCATGAAGAGGCTGGAGTATAAGGTTCGTCTGCAAAAAAGAGATAAGCCTTGTCCGGTTGTAAATCTTCTATCTGAGTTTCTTCATCATTACTACTGCACGAAAATAAAGTCAATGCAAAGAGAAAATAAAATAGTTTTTTCATGGTTAATTTCTGTATTGCAAAAATATATCTTTTATGGTTTCAGTGAAAACTTATATACATTTCCGCCTTCCTGCTTTGCTTTCTCATCGGCAATCATTAATGTTTTATCATCAAGGAATACAACGGCTTCTTTTTGAGAATTATGATTCAATGGAATTTTCTCAATGTTTGCGGTATTGAAACTGTCAGGAGTAAATCCCGTAAGAACATGTACGTTTTTATGTGTCAGTAATACAATCTTATCTTTTGTACTGTTAATCGTAGCAGAGGTAATAGCTGCATCATTATATCCGCCCTGAAGTTTTAATTTACCGATCAGTTTTGCCTCAAAATCACCTTCTTTATTAGGAACTTTAAATACCAGGAAAGTACCGTCAAAGCCTTTGCTTCTGTTTTTAGTAAAAAGATAAAAATTACCATCCATTTCTACAAAACTTTCACAATCGTATAAAAGGTTTGATTTTTTTGGTGGAAAATCTGTCTGTCCTTCATAATGAAACTTAGTCGTCTGAATAACTTTTGTAGTTGCCTGAGCAGCATCTTTCAGATCAGTTTTCAAAATAGCAAGATCCTGTCTGTTATTATCATTATTACCAAAATCTCCGATATAAATATTCCCCTGTACATCTGAAATAATGTCTTCCCAGTCTGTATTTTCAGCATTCTCTACCGGAACTTTGGCAACCATCTCTCCTTTGTCATTAAGACCATAAATAGCGTTCTTATTCCCTCTGTCTTCTATTACCCAGATTGTTTTTTTATCTTTTGATAAAGTAATTCCGGAAACTTCCTTTAGTTTTTTAGGTAAGGAAAATTGAAGTTGCAGATCATTATCTGATGAAGGCGAATTCTGTGCTTTAGGATTGCAGCTCAATAAAAAAAGAGGTAACATAAGAAGTCTTAGCATTGTGTGTTGTTTTAATTTAAACTGAAAATAAGAAGCATTAATTGTTCCAATTAAAGAACTATTGTAATTGTTTTGCTTTTTCCCAGAGAATATCCATTTCTTCTAAGGACATATCCGCCAGCTTGGCATTCTGTTCTTCAGCAAGTCCTTCCATTTTTTGAAATCTTGAAATAAACTTCAGGTTTGTTCTTTCCAGAGCAGAATCCGGGTTAATTCCTGAGATTCTTGCATAATTAATCAATGAGAAAAATACATCTCCCAACTCCATTTCTTTTTTACCAAGGTCTGTTTCAGCATGAAATTCCTGAATTTCTTCATCTACCTTTTTCCACGCATCTTCTGCATCATGAAATTCAAAGCCAATCCCTTTTACTTTATCCTGAATTCTATAAGCTTTTACCAGACTTGGCAAACTTTTCGGAACTCCTCCAAGAATAGACTTATTTCCTTCTTTTAATTTTAGCTTTTCCCAATTCTGTTTTACTTCTTCCTCATCTTTTACTTTGGTATCTCCATAAATATGCGGATGACGGAAGATCAGTTTTTCATTAAGAGAATTAATAACATCTGCTATATCAAAACTTCCTTTTTCGGAACCTATTTTAGAATAAAAAACCAGATGAAGCAACACATCACCTAATTCTTTTTTGATTTCCTGTAAATCTTCCTGCAAAATAGCATCAGAAAGTTCATAGGTTTCTTCAAGGGTCAAATGACGAAGAGACTGTAACGTTTGTTTCTGATCCCACGGGCATTTTTCACGCAGATCATCCATTATATCCAATAATCTTCCGAAAGCTTCTAATTTCTCCTGTTTTGTATTCATAGTAATTGGAAATTCAATATTATACAAATGTAAGGGTTATTCGGACACCATTACAAACGTTGGGAGTGAAAGTTATGGGATCAGTTTAAACCTAACAGGTTTTGGAAACCTGTTAGGTTTTTATAAGTATCCTGTCTTCAGATTCTTCATCCTCTTCAAACCTTCTATGAGATGTGCTAATTTTAGATCAATCTCAAAACTTTGAGATCATATTTGGATTATGAGATTTAAGTTTATACAAAGTTTTTATAATCTGATCTCATCTTGTTTTAAAAATCAAACCTAACAGGTTTCGAAAACCTGTTTGGTTTTTATAAGTATCCTGTCTTCAGATTCTTCATCCTCTTCAAACCTTCTGTTAGATGTGCTAATTTTAGATCAATCTCAACACTTTGGGATCATATTTGGATTATGAGATTTAAGTTTAAACAAAGTTTTTATAATCTGAGCTTAAAAAAATCAAACCAAACAGGTTTCGAAAACCTGTTTGGTTTTTGAATATAAAAAAACCTTGTCAGGAATCTCCTGACAAGGCTTTGTATTTTTAATTCAGAACTGAATTATCCTTGTTTTCTATGTGTGCTTTTAGGAGCTGCTTTTGCTGCTGAAGTAGCTTTTACTTTTGGAGTAGCTGGCTTTTCTGCTTTTGGAGCTGCTTTTTTAGCTTCTTTCTCAATGCTTACTTCTTCTGTAGCCGGCTCACCTTCTAAAGTTTCAGGCTCAGCTTTTACAAAACTTTCTGGAGTAATGTATCCAGCCTTGTGAAGAATGTTATACCACTGAGCTAATTTTTTGATATCTGAAGAATATACTCTTTCAGTATCGTAATTAGGAAGTGAAGTTAACATGAATTCTTTCAATTCTGTATCAGAAGATTTGTGAGAGATTGTTTCTTTGTAATCATTGTTTTTAGCAATATTTTCAAAAACCTCGAACAAAGGAACTTCCTTATCAAATGTAAACATTGCAATATTGTCTAATAAGCTTACCTGGCTAGAGTTTCCAATGCTTACTTTTTTCTTGTTGGTAACATCTTCAATGATGAATCCGTTTCTTAATTGAGAAACTAATTTGTAAAGTCCTGGTTTTCCAGAAATTGAAATTATTTTTTCTAACAGCATAATTTTATTTTTTGTAATTTCTGCAATCGGCTCGTGGCTTATTGCGTTTTATTATTCTTTTTAATCCTTGTTTAAATTATTTTGGAAATCTCATTTTGTAACCGATGCTTACATCACCCTGAGTGATTTTCGTAAGTTTTCCTTTTACCAGCTTTTTCTTCAAAGCACTTAAATGATCAGTAAAAAGTACTCCTTCAATGTGATCATATTCATGCTGAATTACGCGGGCTCTAATATCGGAAAAAGTTTCTGTATGTTTCACAAAATTTTCGTCATAATATTCAATAACGATTGTTCCCTTTCTTTTCACATCTTCTCTTACATCCGGAATAGACAGGCAACCTTCATTGAATTTCCATTCTTCGCCAGATTCTTCTAAAATTCTAGCGTTGATGAATACTTTTTTGAACTCTGCCAGCTCATCCTTAATATCTTCATAGTCCTCATCTTCTGCAAGAGGAGTTACATCTATTACAAACAGACGGATATCCAAACCGATCTGAGGCGCTGCAAGACCTATTCCATTCGCGCTGTACATCGTTTCGAACATGTTATCTATCAGTTCCTGTAATCCGGGATAGTCTTTTTCTATGTCTTTCCCTACTTTTCTCAAAACAGGATCTCCAAAAGCTCTTATTGGTAATATCATCTTAATCTTTGTTCTAAAAAATTCTGCAATATGATCGTTGCACTTACTTTATCTATTAATCCTTTTTCCTGTCTTTTCTTCTTATTTTTTCCGCTTTGGGAAATAAAGAATGAAGCCATTTTGGAAGTAAACCTTTCATCTAAACGATGAACAGCAATATCTGAAAATTCTTTTTTAAATTCTTCAATGAACTTCAGAATATCAGTTTCCACCTCTGAAATATTTCCTTTTAAGTCTATGGGAAGCCCAATCACTACTTCATCAACCTTATTTTCGCTGAAATATTTTTTCAAAAACTCCATCAAATTACGGTTCTCTACAGTCTCCAACCCACTGGCGATGATCTGCATATCGTCTGTTGCGGCGATACCACAACGTGCTTTTCCGTAGTCTATTGCAAGGATTTGTCCCATAAGTCTGCAAATTTAGTAAAATTTACTGATTTTATTCATAACGCAGTTTTTTTATCCAAATCATGTTTTATTCCATTATTTTTTTTATAATTTTAATCTTCCAAAAAACAAATATATGAAGAGACTCATCCTCGTAAGACATGCAAAAAGCGACTGGCCGGAAGAAACGGAGGACTTTGACAGACCTTTGGCAGACAAAGGGCTGGAGGATGCTATGAACATGTCCAGATTCTTAAAAAATAACAATATTTCCATTGATCACTTTGTATCAAGCCCCGCTGTACGCGCTTTGAATACCTGTAGAATTTTTAATCAGACCTATCAGCTGAACTGTTCTACTAATGAAAAATTATATAATCCATCGGAAACAAATTTTGAATCTGTAATCTATGATCTGGATGACACGCTGAATTCAGTTGCCCTGTTCTCTCATAATAATGGAATTTCCAATTTTGCAAACTCCATTTCTGAAGATATCTTTCATTTCCCAACCTGTGGTGTAGCCGGTTTTGAGGTTGACTGCGAGTCCTGGGCAGAGTTTGACGGTGCCAGAAAGAAACTTCTTTTCTTTTATGAGCCAGGGAAAATTTAGCTTCACTCCAACTCTGTTTTATGTAATAATTTTTACTTTTTTTTCCTGCCAGAAAAAGGAAAAAACTTATTTTGAAACTATTGCTATCAACGATGTACAATTATCTGCCACTCCAAAACCAGGAAGCTGGAGGTATAATCATGATGAAAAATTTCAGCAGTTTGATGATTTTCAAAAAGCAAAAAAAATCAAACCAGAACCTGCAAAAAATACAATTTATCTGCAGCCAATCGGTAATTTTAATGAGCTTCAGCAAAAAGAGATTGAGCTTACAAAAGAATACTTAAAGATCTATTTTCAGCTTGAAACGAAAGTATTACCAACATTACCCAACACGATCTTTCCTAAAACCGTAAAAAGAATCTTCAAGGATGGACAGGAACAGATTCTGGCTAGCTATGTATTAGATAGTTTTTTAATTAAAAGGAAGCCAAAGGATGCTGTAGTACTGATGGGAATCACAGAAAGAGACCTTTTTCCAAGACCTGAATGGAACTATGTTTTTGGATATGCCTCTTATGAAGATGGTGTTGGTGTAACTTCTATCTATCGATTTGCTAATGGTAATTTAACTGATTCTAATTTTAATGATAGCTTTCAAAGGCTTATAAAGATCAGTTCTCACGAAATCGGTCATATGTTTGGAATCAGCCATTGTCTTAATGCCAACTGTGTAATGAATGGAACTAGCACCCTTACTGAAACAGATTTTCATTATGCGAGAGCATGCTCGCTCTGTCAAAGAAAACTCAACTCAAGTATTCCTTACGATAATAAAAAACGTTTACTTGAACTAAAAGCTTTTTTTGAAAAACACCATCTCAATGCTGAACTATCACGTACTGAAAAGGACCTTAATCTTCTTCATTAACTAACTTTTATTATACATACTCATATTCCCCTCCGGAGGGGTGGCAAAAAATATATTTTTTGACGGGGTGGTTAAGTTTCGGCTAAAGCCCATCCCTATCGATATATAATTGATACAATTAATCTATCAGCATTAAAGTTCTCATAATCTGTGAACATCACAAAAAAAGAACGAACCAAAGTCCGTTCTTCATAAAGTATATTTTTTTATTGCAGTTTTTGCATTTTTATTTCCTTCTCAGATCCAGATCATCAAAATCAAAACTGAAATCTGTAACCTCTGAAATCGCTTTCAATCTTGCAGACTGTGCTTTTCCGTTTTCATCATAGTCAAAAACTATATAAGCATCGGCATCATAGCTTCTGTCGTCCCATTTAATGATAAATGAATTATTAGAATAAGGAAGCAATTCTCCTTTTAATCTCGGTGAATTTTTACATGAAATTCTATAAGTACTTCCCTGCTTCGCAATTTCTACATCACCAAACCAAACGTCATTATATATTCCTGTAAACTGTTCTGCTTTTGGCTGAAGTGCTTTTTCTTTTTTAAATACTTCAGATTTCGCAAATGCTTCTTTCTTTTGCTTATCATATTCAGCATTTATTTTTGTCATTCTATCGCCATAGGTTTTCAGCCAGTTTCTGTCTGCCACACCAAGATAAGAATCTTTAACGGTGTTGGTAATGGTATTAAAAGCCGCTCCAGACTGCTGATTCGTCAATACAACAATTCCCAGTTTAAGATCAGGAATTAACGTAAACTGAGTCACAGTCCCGATTAATCCTCCTGTATGCTGTACTTGCTTGTGACCTTTCACATCGCTAAGGAACCAGCCCAGCCCATATCCGTAAAAACTGGTATCATATGGATTCTTTGCAGCAACTCTATCAGGAATCTGTAAGCTCCAAAGCTGCTGAGCGTTTTTATCCGAAACTAATTTTTTACCCTCTTTTGTAGTAAAGTTGTTTAGCAGACATTCTGCCCAGGTAGTCATGTCTTTAATATTACTCATGATTCCTCCTGCTGCATTAGCTGTTTCATTCCAATCGTGAGGAACGGCAATTGCTTTTCCGTCTACCGGTGCGTGGGCATCAATTTTATTGGCAGCTCCTTTTGCTCTGTTATAACTTCCAAAGCTAGAGGTCATTCCTACAGGTTTCATAATCTTCTGTTCAATAAATTCTGCCCAGCTTAACCCTGAAACTCTGTGGATAACTTCTCCGGCAACAATAAACATAATATTATTGTAGTCTAATGTTGTTCTGAAAGGATTTTCCGGTTTCAGGTATCTTACATTGTGAACGATATCATTAACTGTCAGGCTTCCTCCTTCAGGAAAAAACATCAGATCTCCCTGTCCCAATCCCAATCCTGCTCTGTGTGTGATAAGATCTTTTATGGTTACATTTTGGGAAACATAAGGATCATACATCTGAAATTCAGGAATATATTTTGAAACTTTATCATCCCAGTTCACCTTTCCTTCGTCTGCAAGAATTGCCAGTGCTACACAAGTGAATCCTTTTGAGTTGGAAGCAATCCCAACAAGTGTATTATCATCCATAGGCTGTTTTGAGGTAAGGGAACGCACTCCAAAGCCTTTAGAATAGGTTACTTTACCATCTTTTACTATTCCTACCGACATCCCGGGAACATCAAAGGTTTTCAGTGTATTTTGGATCAGTTCATCCAGTTTTTTTTCTTCTACCTGAGCATTTGCTATTCCTACGGTTAAAAGAAAAATGAAAAAAGAAAGTTTCTGCTTCATTACTTTTTAATTTTCCCAAATGTAGTAAATATTGATGATCTTTAATTTTGTCAATAGTAAAAGTTTACCTACATTTCCTGACTATCAGTTTTATGTTATGAAAAAGCCCATCTGCGCACTTCTATTTTCTATTTTTTCAATCGGTTTCGTTAAAAGCCAGGACAGAACTTCTAATCCTCTTCTGCTGCAAAACTGGAAACTTAATAAACTAGACACTTATATTTATACCTATGAAGTACAGGATTCGTTTGATACGAAAACACCGGGTATAAAATTTAATAAAAACGGTAAAGTCACAGGCAATCTAAGTAAATCTACTAATGGATATGACTTCAAAACTGATTTACCCAATAAAGCATCAAAACCTGAACGTTATCTTGGCAGCTGGAAAAAAGTTTCAGATTCTACAATTGCTATTGCTTTCTCTTCGAATACCAGTATGACCGGGACTTTTATTATTTCAAAGCTGAACAGTCATGAACTGAAATTAAAAAAAGTTTTCAGTGCGGATATTGAAAAGAAACTCGATTCTATACGCAGAACCAAAGATATTTCTTACTAACTTTTAAAACTCTTCTTCAACTTCTCTGATTGACAAAAAATATTTTTTGTTAAAGCTTCGCTATATTTGCAATCTGAAAGTGATAATAAAGATTATTACAAATCAAACCAATATTACTGAACGCTCATGACAAAAATTCTTCTCCTTTCCGATTCACACTCTTATATTGATGACCGAATTCTGGAATATGCTTCTCAGGCAGATGAAGTCTGGCATTGTGGGGACTTTGGAAGCATGGAAGTGATTGAACAACTGGAAAAAATAAAACCTTTAAAGGGTGTTTACGGAAATATTGATAATTCAAAAATACAGTCTGAGTTTCTGGAAGTCAATCGTTTTTTTTGTGAGAAACTGGAAGTTCTGATGATCCATATTGGTGGATATCCGGGAAAATATACTCCGCTTACCAAAAAAGAAATAGCTGAAAAAGCTCCGAAACTATTTATTTCCGGTCATTCCCATATTTTAAAGGCAATGTACGATGAAAAAAACAGTCTTTTGCATTTGAATCCGGGAGCATGTGGAAAACAAGGCTGGCATAAAGTGAGAACAATGATGCGATTTGTAGTAGACGGTGAGGAAATAAAGGATCTGGAAGTTATAGAATTGGGACCGAGAGTATAAAAGGTTTGAGGGTGAAAGTGCTTTAGAATATAAACAAGACGATATCATTGATCAATAAAAGCATTCGTTAGAAAAATATGAAAATTGGGGATACAGTTTCTGTAGTAGATGAAGATTTAAGCGGGGTGGTAACTTCCGTGAAAGGAAATATTGTAGTTTTTAAAGATGAATACGGATTTACCTATCAATACCCGAAAGAAAAACTGGTTCCGAAAAATATTGATTTCTACGAAAATATCAGAGTAGTAAGAAAAGCTGAGCCTAAAAAAATTATTTCTAAAAAACATCAGAAAAATCATTTGGTTTTAGACCTTCATTTTCATAATTTGGTAAAGAATCCTAATGATTATGACAGCTTTGAAAGATTGTTTATTCAAAAGGAAAAACTGATTGAAGTGATTGAGTTCTGCAGGAAGAATAATCTTAAAAGACTGGAGATCGTTCACGGAATTGGTGATGGTACCTTGCAGAGAATGGTTCGGGATGTGTTGGAAAGCCAGGTTAATATTGATTTTTATAATAAGGAAATACTTCACCATCAATCGGGTGCGGTAATGGTAGAATTTCACTAAATTTGCAGGAACAGAAATATGAACGTACTTAATTTACTTTTTACTAAAGACGGATTGATCTATCAGATTGTTAAAAACAAAAGCATTCTGGAAGAGAAATCCTATTTTGTGACTGAAGAAACACCAGCCAATCTTATTGAGGAACAGCTGGATGAAGTTCTTATCAAGCAACGATTTGATGAAATACAGGTGATCTCAGCACTGAATCACTTTACCCTGATGCCGGAAGGTTTTTCCGAGCATGATGCAGGGTTTGATCTTATTTCCTTCAATGCTCCTGCCGATAAAGAAAAAGAAGAGCTGATGCTTTCTATCAACAAGAAATTCAACATTCAGTTTTATTATACTTTTCCGAAAAATTATTATAAAAAGATAAAAGAGCTTGCTATACCGGTGCATTTTAACTTCTCGGGAGAAAAGTTTCTAAGTTCTATCAATAATAAAAACAATAAGGAAATTCACATTAATCTCTATCACAATCAATGTGAGTTTTTTGCCATAGACAACAAGAAGATCATTCTTTACAACAACCTTGATGTAAATTCTGAAGTTGATTTCCTTTATTTTGTGATGTTTACCCTAAGCAAAATAGGTTTTGGAATCAATGATACGAGTTTCTACGCTTATGGAGAAACTACAGAAAATGAAACATTCATTTCCGAACTTCAGAAGTTTGTAAGAAATCTAAAAATTGTTTTCGACAATATTCCTAATAAGAATTTTATACTTAATTAGATTTTGGTGCAGAGATAGAAATTATTTCAATAATCTAGTACTTATAATCTAGTCCCTTAAACCCTAACAAAAATATGTTCAGAATAATATCCGGCAAGTGGAAAGCCAAGAAAATTGCCGCACCCAAAAACTTTGACGTAAGACCTACCACAGATTTTGCTAAAGAAGCCCTATTCAGTATTTTGGAAAACACATACGATATGCAATCCATTTCAGTATTGGATCTTTTTGCAGGAATCGGTTCTATTACGCTGGAATTTGCTTCCAGAGGATGCCAGAATATAACATCTGTAGAAATGAATCCAAAACATACTGCTTTCATCAATTCTACAGCATCCGAATTGGATATGGCTCTTCAGATCAATGTACAAAGAGGCGATGTATTTGACTGGCTTAAAAAGTTCAGAAACAAAAAATCCTTTGAGATTGTTTTTTCTGATGCTCCTTTTGAAATGGAAGAAAAGAAATATTACGAGCTCATTTCCTTAGTGTTAAACAATAAATATTTAAAGGAAAACGGAGTTCTTATTGTAGAACATCAAAGTCGTATGAAACTTGAGCATCCGAATTTAGTAGACACCAGAAAATACGGAAACGTGAGTTTCAGTTTTTTTGAACCCAATAAAGAAGATAATCAGGAACTTTAGTTCTTGATTATTTTTTTTGAGCTCGCAGGGGCTGCAATTCCCCATTGGGTAATAGCTTCCAGTACCGGGAGCAACGTTTTACCAAAATCCGTTAAAGTATATTCTACCATCAAAGGAGGTTTTTCCGTGTATACCTTTCTGTCTATAATATTATCCTCTTCCAGTTGTTTAAGCTGAAGACTCAATGTTCTTTCCGTAATCGTCGGAATATCTTTCCTTAATTCATTATATCTTTTGGCTCCATTGATAAGATGGTGCAAAATAACTGCCTTCCACTTTCCTCCTATAAACCTCATCGTTACACTCGTGCAACATGGGTAAGATTTGTTGTCTATGATATACATTTTTATACTATCCTTTTTTACCGTTATTGCAAAGTTAATAAACTTAAATTAATTTTGTAACTATAAAAATGATAGTATAAAATTATGGACTTTTTAAACAAAATGAAAACAAGGTATACAGTAAAAAAGTATAACCCACAGGGAAACATCAGTGAAGAACAAATAGCTCAATTGAAAGAGATTCTAAACCTCAGCCCTTCTTCTATCAACAGCCAGCCATGGAATTTTATTTTTGTGAACCGTGGTGAACTTAAAGATCAGCTTGCAGAAGTTTCTTTCATCAATAAAGAGAAAGTATTAGACTGCAGTCACCTCATTATTTTCCAGGTGCTTACAAACCCTGAAGATTTTGAAAGACAAATTGAAGAAAATTTACCTGAAGGGGCTGTTAATTATTACAGAAACAGAGTAAAACCTAAAGGTAATGAGTTTGTAAAATCATGGTTAGGACATCAGGTGTATCTATCATTAGGTGTTCTTCTTTCTGCCTGTGCAGATATGGGCATTGATTCTACTCCAATGGAAGGAATAGAGCCGGAACAGTATGATGAAATTCTGAAAAACGATAAGTATGAAACGCTTTTTGCTGTCGCTATCGGAGAGAAATTAGATTCAGATGCCAATCAGCCGAAATTCAATCCAAAATCAAGATTGAAAGCGGATAAAGTGATCCTGGAAGCGTAGTTTTAAATACAAATAACCAGAACTAAAAGTGTAAAACCGCAAAATATAAGAGAAAAACAATTAAATCTTAACCTTAAAAATGAAACGTTTAATATCATTTGCGTCTTAGCGTTTTGCACCATAAAAGAAAAAAGTCTGCTTCGATGTGAGGCAGACTTTTATTTATAATACTTTTAGTTCTAAGTCAATGGTTTTACCGAAGAATTTCTTAGAGATCTTCTCAAAGTTTTTGGTAAGATCCGAAAGGTAGAAATGGTAATTCGGTTTTGGATTATTTTCGTTCAGCAGATTATATTTATCCAGAATAATCTTCAGATGATTGGCAACAATATTAGGAGAATCTATAACACGAACTCTGTTTCCGTAATACTGTTTAATCTCATCTATTAACAATGGGTAATGGGTACAGCCCAAAATTAACGTCTCAATGTTCTTAAGCTTACTATTACTCAGATAATTATAAATAATTGCATGAGTAATCGGATGATTCTTAAAGCCTTCTTCAATAGCCGGAACCAATAAAGGAGTTGCCAGCTCATCTACTTTAATCCATTTATTATGCTTTCGGATGCTTTTTTTATAAAGCCCTGAATTCACTGTAGCTTTGGTTGCGATTACTCCTACATTATTATGAATCTCATAGGAAACCTTTTCAGCCACAGGATTGATCACGTCAATTACCGGAACCCTTCCCGCAACGGATTGCATTACTTCATTTAAAGCATTGGCTGTAGCCGTATTACAGGCAATTACAATTGCTTTACAGTTCTGCTCCAGCAGGAAATTCGTGATTTTTGTAGAATATTCTATAATCGCTTCTTTCGATTTTTCACCATACGGAAGGTGCTTTGTATCTCCAAAATAGATAAGATCTTCGTTAGGAAGAAGTCTTTTAATCTCTTTGGCAACAGTAAGTCCTCCTACTCCACTATCAAAAATTCCGATAGGCTGGCTGGATGAAAGATGCGAATAATCTTGTTTTTTAGTTTTCAAATGAACTGAAATTTTATACAAAATTAATGAATTTACGTTGGATTTACATTGTATTATATTTTATTTAATACAACATTCTTGAGCTACTACAACGCACTTACACTAAGTTATAATATGAGAATTAAACAATAAATAAATCCGAAGCAATACCATCTGCCATAAACCAATGCTTTTCCGGAATTTTCAGATGCTTATCCTCAATAATTAAAATGCCTTCTTCTATTTTCTGTCTGATTTCAGTTTGAAAATGCTCAAGAAACTGATCATTGAACTTCTTTTTCAGACTTTTCAGATCTACTCCCCAGGTTGTGCGCAAACCAATCATGATCATTTCATTAAATTGGTCTTCAGGAGAGAGAATCTCCTCTTCTTTTGCAAGGAGTTTTTCATTGAGCTTTTTAATATACTGCTGATTATTGGCTATATTCCAGCTTCGTACATCAAAACCGTTATAGGAATGTGCAGATGGACCTATTCCCAGATACTCCTGATATTTCCAATAAGCAGAATTATGTCTGGAATAAAACCCAGGTTTGGCAAAATTTGAAACCTCATAATGCTCAAAACCGTTATCCTTTAAAAAGTCTGATAAATAGTAGAATTCCCTGTTTTGTTCTTCTTCTCTCGGACTTTTCACTTTTCCTTTTGAAATCCAGTTTTCTAAAGCTGTTTTAGGTTCTACCGTTAATGCATAAGATGAAATGTGAGGAACTTCAAGAGCAATGGTTTTATGTAAATTTTCTTTCCAGATTTCAAGATTGGAAGTCGGTGAACCGTAGATAAGGTCAATGCTTAGGTTTTCAAATCCATAATCCTGAGCACGTTTTATAGAACCTTCTGCTTCTGAAGCAGTATGAGCACGATTCATCAGTTTTAAATCTTCTTCAAAAAAACTTTGAGTCCCTATTGACAAACGATTGACAGGAGTTCCGGCAAGTTTTTTTAAAAAATTCTTATCCAGATCATCCGGATTGGCTTCCAATGTAACCTCAATATCTTTCTCAAAACTGAAATGACGCAAAACTTCATCAATTAAAGAATGGATCTCATCCACTGAAAGAATAGATGGTGTTCCGCCACCAAAGTATAAAGATTTCAGGTTTTTATTCTGTAACTCACCTTTCCTGAGTTCTATCTCTGCCTTCATTGCGCGAAGCATTTCGTCCTTAAAATTAAGTGACGTAGAAAAGTGAAAGTTACAATAGCTGCATTTCTGCTTACAGAATGGAATGTGAATATATATCATAAAAAAAGCCCTGAAAAAATTCAGAGCTCAAATTTATTTAAATTAAATTGATTAATATCTATATCCTCTAACATTAATAAAGTTATCGAAGTTATAACCAAGACCAATCATGAAACTGTTTCCTCCGTATTTCTGAATATCAGACAATCCAAGGTTATAAGTAGCTCCAATCATGAATTTGTTGAATCTTACTTTTACAATCGGAGCAATTTCCAACTGCTGGCTGTCGAATCTGTTTTGAGCCGCTCTGTAGCTTACCCCAAAAGAGAATGCGTTGATATCATTAGAGAATGTAGCCATTAGGTTATAATCCATTACTCTTGTTGAGTTAGTATTCAGGTTGATCATCGCAGCCGGAGTCAACATGATGTTATCGGCAATATGCCAGTTGTATCCTAAGTTTAAGAAGAACTTGATTGGAGACGGCTCATATCCGTTTACAATAGGTTTATCATTACCTAAAGCAATATCATTTACTGAAACTCCCCCGAAAAGGTTTTTGTAAGTAGCTGCTAAACCGAAGTTTGCGTAAGCCATGAAAATATTACTTTCTTTTCCTACTAATAGAGGGTCATTCTGTTCTTCAGTGTTGATTTTTGAGTAATCAAAATTTCTGTTGTAAAAACTTACACTGGTACCAAAAGAGAACTGGTCTTTTCTGTCTCCCTCACTACTCAATGGAATAAAGTAAGAAGCACCAGCTGTAACACCACCGGAAGACTCTGCTCCGTTACTGTCTCTAAATACGGTAAGACCGGCACCTACTCTATCGAATATGTTAGCATTGATTCCCACTGATTGTACGTTCGGGGATTCGCTGAATTTGGAAAATTGTTTTTGATAAATGGCATTGAGCTGTACGTAGTCTGTTTTACCGTACTGAGCTGGGTTGAACAGGAAATCACCATCCAAAAGATACTGTTGATAATATGGTAGTGATTCTTGTGCTTTGTATGCATTTGACAAAAGAGCTAAACATACGATAGCATATAGTTTTCTCATAACAAATCTTGATTTCAATTCAACAAATATAAAAAAATTCTCAATATATTTTTAGTTTTCCAAATAATTTCTCCATTTTTTTACAGCATCCGCCATATCTTTGGGCATTGGGCTTTCAAAATATAATTCCTTTTTTGTTGTTGGGTGTATAAATCCGAGGGTGTGTGCATGCAAAGCGTGTCTTGGCAAAATTTCAAAGACATTTTTAATAAATTGTTTGTATTTTGGAAGATTCACTCCTCTTAAAGGCGTATGTCCTTCATACCTTTCATCATTGAACAAGGTATGCCCGATATGTTTGAAGTGCGCTCTGATCTGGTGGGTTCTACCGGTTTCAAGCTTACATTCTACCCATGTCATATATTTGAATCTCTCCAGTACTTTATAATGCGTAACGGCGTGCTTTCCCTGGCTTCCGTCTTCATAAACGGACATCTGCATTCTGTTTTTAGGATGCCTTCCTATATGCCCCCTTATTGTTCCTTCTTCATCCTTAGGATTTCCCCATACAAAAGCCCAGTACAGCCTTTTTGTAGTTCTGTTGAAGAACTGTTTTGCAAGGAAGCTTAATGCATATTCATTTTTAGCAATCACCAGAAGACCAGAAGTATCTTTATCAATCCTGTGCACAAGCCCTACCCTGTCAAGATCCGACTTTTGTCCGTTCTTTTCAAAATGATATGCCAAAGCGTTTACCAAGGTGCCGTCCCAGTTTCCATGTCCCGGATGCACTACCATTCCCGGTTCTTTATCTACTACCACAAGATCATCATCTTCATACACGATATTTACAGGAATATCCTGCGGAATAATCACATTTTCCCTTGGCGGATGAGTAAGCAGCACTGAAACCTGATCGCCCGGTTTTACACGGTAGTTCTGCTTTACTGCTACTCCATTAACAATAACGTTTCCAGCTCTGCAGGTCTGTGAAATTTTATTTCTTGAAGAATTCTGTCTGTATATTAAAAGGAACTTGTCTATTCTTAACGGTTCCTGTTTAGGATCAACAGTGATATTAAGATGCTCATACAATCCTTTATTTTCCTCATCAATATCGATATTTTCAATACTGTTGGAATCTAATAATTCTTCATCTAAAAAATCTTCGTTATCTTCTGACATTGTATTTATTTTTTTACACAAAAGGCTTCAACATTTGCAGTTGAAGCCAGTATTTATAATATTAATATGTTCTTATTCTACGACTACTTTCTTAGCCTTTGGTTTTTGAGCAGGCTGTTGCGTAGTAGTTGTTGAAGCTGCAGGTTTAGCTGCACTTCCTGTATTGGCAGGAGTACTTGTGGAAGTTTTAGGCTTCTCTGTTCCTGAGTTTGCGGGCTTAGGAGCTGTTGACTGAGGTTTTGGAGTCTCAGTTTTCGGTACTTCCGGTTTTGGAGTTTCTCTCCTTGGTGCCGGTGCAGGAATAACAGGGGCATCATATACAGGTTCATTATGAACTTCTTCGTATCGTACAGGTGGTAAAGAAGTATCTACCTTCATACGATAAATAGAATTCAGCTGTTCTACTTTTGCTCTCAGTTCCGCCGGAGTTCTCTTACTCGCCCAAAGGTCAATCTGCATTCCCTGGTCACGTACATCTCCCGGTGCAGGATCCTGATAGTAAATAATATCAGACTCGTCCTTACCTCCATCTTCGTGTTCTACCAGCCCTACTTCAAACATACTCTTTGTAATAACCGCTCTCGCTTCTTTTACAGAAAGTCCTACAACATTAGGAATTGAGATATTTCTCATGGGTCCTGATCCTACCACTACATCAATAACGGAGAATCTAGGTAAACGGGCTCCCGGATTTACAGCATTTCCTTTATATAAAATTCTTAAAAGGGCATCTTTCTGAATACTAGGCTCATAAATGGTATCTCCAATCTTAAGACCTACCTGATCCAATCTCTGGAATGCCAGCCCTGAATACTTATTAATTACATCCGGAACAGCAATCTGAGCCCATGTTCTTGGGTTCACTTTAAGACGTACCGTTCTTCCATCCTTTACACGGGAACCCGGCGCAGGATAGATTTGTAAAACCTGAAATGGTCTGTATTTCGGATCATAATTAGCACTGTCTACTTCATATTCCAAACCTGTATCATCTAAAATTTTAACAGCATCATGTACAGATTTATTAACTACATTGGGCACAGGGATCTCCTGTCCGTGATTAGTATGGTATTCCAACCAACGAAACGTAAGCCATACCAGACCTACGAAAACACCGATTGCCACTACTAAATTCAGTAAAACTTTCCAATTGAAAAGTGATTTAAGCATACTTAAAAATACTTTAATTACAACGGCAAATATAGCTAATAATTTTAGAATGCGCTTTTTATTTAACACAATTCATTTTTGATTTGAAAAATTCCCGATTTCCCGTATTGCAATACATAAAATGTTTAAATTTGCCTTAATTGATACTATATGGTTATGAACAAAAAAAGTGTTGCTGTAGTAATGGGCGGATATTCTGATGAATATGTTGTATCCTTAAAAAGCGGACAATTGATCTATGATTCCTTAGACAGAAATCTGTTTGACGTATATAAAGTAGTAGTCCTTAAAGACGAATGGTATTTTTTAGGTGAAAATGATAAGAAATACGAGATCAATAGAGGAGATTTTTCTGTTACCTTAGATAATGGAGAGGTCTTAAAATTTGATGTCTGCTTCAATATCATCCATGGAACTCCGGGTGAAAACGGAATTCTTCAGGCTTATTGGGATGCCATCGGTCAAAAGTATACAGGATGTGATTTCTATCAAAGTGCACTTACCTTCAACAAAAAAGATACGCTTGCCGTATTATCAAAATATGGAATTCCTTCCGCAAAAAGTATTTACTTAAGAAAAGGCGAAAATATTGATGTGGATACCATTGTAGAAGAATTAGGACTTCCTTTATTTGTAAAACCTAATCAATCAGGATCTTCACTGGGAATTTCTAAAGTAAAAGAAAAATCTGAACTGATTACTGCTACAGAAGTAGCCTTCAAAGAAGACACCGAAATCCTGATCGAAAGCTTCTTAAACGGAATGGAAGTTTCTGTGGGAGTTATCGATTTTAAAGGAGAAACAATTGTTTTGGGAATTACGGAAATTGTTCCAACCAATGAATTTTTCGATTATGAAGCAAAATACGAAGGTGCTTCCGAAGAAATCACTCCTGCAAGAATAGATGAGGAAACAACAAAAAGAGTGGAAGAAATAGCTAAAAGAGCTTACAATTCTCTTGGAATGAGTGGGTTTTCAAGAAGTGAATATATTCTGATGGATGGCATTCCTTATATGCTTGAAATGAATACCAATCCGGGATTCTCACCTGCAAGTATTCTTCCTCAACAGGCAAAACATTATGGTATTTCCATCATGGATCTTTGTGGAAATGAAGTTGAAAAAGCATTAAATAAAAGAAAATAGATAGTAGAAGCTTGAAAATTAAGATAAAAAATAATTGATAGCGTAAATTATAACTCATACAACATGAAAATTGCTGTTTTCCCTGGATCATTTGATCCAATCACTTTAGGACATTACGATATTATAGAAAGAGCGGCACCGCTTTTTGATAAATTAATCATTGCTATCGGGCAGAATTCCCAAAAGAAATATATGTTTCCTCTTGAAAAAAGAATGGAATTCATCCAAAATTCCGTAGCAGAATTCCCCAATGTGGAAGTAGATTCTTTCGAAGGGCTTACCGTAGACTATTGTTTTGAAAAGAATGCTCAATATATCATCAGAGGTCTTAGAAACCCTGCCGATTTTGAATTCGAAAAAGCAATCGCTCATACCAACAGAACCCTTGCCCACAAAAAACTGGAAACTGTATTTCTATTAACTTCATCCGGAAAATCCTTTATCAGCAGCAGTATCGTAAGGGAAATCATTACCCATGGCGGAGAATATGAACTGATGGTTCCGGACTCTGTAAGGGTTGAAAGATAGATATAATGAGCAATGAGTAATTTTTAATTCGATAAGTCCAGAAAAAATTCTACATTTAAAATCAGAATATAAAAAGCTTGTAAAGGTTATGACCACATATAAAATGTTTAAAATGTAAGTGGCATAATTTTTATTACTGATTGCTCATTACTCATTACCTATATAATATATGCACGAACAGTTCAATTTTGCCATAGAAGTACTGGGAACCATTGCGTTTTCCATGTCAGGAAGTTTTGCAGCCATGCAGAAACGGCTTGATCCTTTTGGCGTTCTTATTATAGCCTTTGTAACTTCTGTGGGAGGAGGAACTGTAAGAGACCTTTTATTAGATATTCCCGTGTTTTGGATGCATGATCTTCTGATGTGCGCTCTGATTATTGTTACCAGTGTTTTTTCCATGGTATTCAAATCTCTTGAAAAGAATTTTAAGGTTACCTTATTTATCTTCGACAGCTTTGGGCTCGGATTGTTTACCATTATCGGGATTCAAAAAGGATTAAATGTTGGCATTCATCCATTGATTTGTATTGGGCTTGGAACCATCACAGGTTGTTTCGGAGGGATTATCCGGGATATCTTGCTGAACAGAATTCCGTTGATCTTCAGAAAGGAAATTTATGCCACAGCATGTATTGTAGGAGGTGCAGCATTTTTATTGATGACGAAATACGCTCCTCTTTCCTATACTTTTGTGCAGATCTTTACCATTTTACTGATTGTTGCCATCAGAACACTTGCCGTAAAATATCATTGGCAGATGCCTAAGTTTTATGGCTATGATCAGACTTCGGAAATGTAAAACTCAATTCTCAACATAAAAAAAGCACCTGAATCAGGTGCTTTTTGTTTTATCTGTAGCTTCTTACTAGAAGAATTTCCCTCTGTTTCTCATATTAGGATTATGCATGTGTTTCTGCATCGTTGGCATTTTCAGCTGATCTTTCATCATTTTGATCTGATCAGTCATCATTCCTGCTGTGTCTAATCTTTTTGCCTCCTCCAGCAATCTTTGCCCGTCCTGCTTTCTTCCTTTCGAAATAGCTGCCGCCGCAAGATTTAACGTTGCCATTGCTCTGTCATGCTTCATATTCAATCCGTATTCCAAAGCTTTTTTCATTAGAGGTTCTACCTTTGCCGGGTGATCCTGAGCTTGGGTTAATCCTAATAAGTAGTGAAAATATCCGTATTGAGTTTTTTGAAGTTGTGTTTTATAATCGGTAATTTTTGTTAACCATTCTGCAGCTTTTTCCATATTTTGTTTTCTCAATTGCCAGAACGCCAAAAGAATATACTCATTTTTAAAATAAAGTAAGATTGGAAATGCGGCAAGAAGAAAAACAACAATCCCCCATCCAAGATTTCTTGTGAAAATCATCATGTAAAGTCCCAGAAGGATAAGAAGTGCTGCTACTGCAATTTTAATGTTCTTATTCATTATTAAATTTTAGAAGTGCAAAGATAATAAATTTAAAGGTTAAAGTTCAAAAAGTCAATGGTGAATGGTCAATTCGCTATACTTGTCAATTTTTATATATGACAGCTATTCACAATTCACTTTGCAAAGTAAAAACTGACTATTGACTTTTAAGCTTCTTTTTTGATCCTTTCAAAAGTCTGAAAACAGAAATCATAGCCATTCTTTTCATCTTTTTCATGGCAGATCTCATTTGTTTTTTTCCAGATTTTCTCATCAATTTTTGGAAAGAAAGTATCCGCTTCAAGATCAGCTTTCACAAGAGTAACCTCTAATTTATCCACAAGATCCATTGTTTGCTCATAGATATTTCCCCCTCCGATAACGAAAACTTCTTCATCAATTTTTTTAGCAAACTTTAAAGCTTCTTTAAGACTTCCTACAATAAGAATTCCTTCCTCAAACCAATCTTTTTTTCTTGAAACAACAATATTCGTACGGTTAGGAAGCGGCTTCCCGATACTCTCGTAAGTCTTTCTTCCCATAATGATCGGATGCCCTGAAGTAAGGTCCTTAAAATGTTTTAAATCTTTCGGAAGATGCCAAAGCAACTGGTTTTCAAAACCAATTTCATTTTTCTCTCCCATTGCCACCACTATTGTTGTCATTCAAATATAATTTTCTACAAAATTAGCACATAATTTGTATATTTGATTAGCACAAAAAATTAAAAAAAATAAACTATGAAAAATAAAGGATGTCTGGGCGCCGGAACTATTGGTATAGCCCTCCTTATTATTGTTGCAGTCTTATTCTTCTGGGGAAAAAGCGGATATAACAGCTTTGTAGACAAAGAACAGACCGTGAACGCCAAATGGTCTAATGTAGAGACTGTATATCAGAAAAGAGCGAATCTTATTCCTAACCTGGAAAGAACCGTAAAATCGTATTCAAAATTTGAGCAGGAAACGTTAACGCAAGTAGTAGAAGCACGTTCTAAAGCAACTTCTATCAACATTGACCCTACCAACATGACTGAAGCTGATATTGCGAAATTCCAGGCTGCACAAGGAGAATTATCCGGTGCATTAAGCCGATTAATGGCTGTGGTAGAGTCTTATCCTAATTTAAAAGCTGATCAGCAATATATCAACTTCCAAAGAGAATATACTGCAATTGAAAACAGCATCAGAACTGAAACTGTTTATTATAACGATGCAGCGAAGGATTACAACACTTCTATCAAAACTTTCCCGAATAATATTCTGGCGAACTTCACAAACTTTAAAGAGAAACCTTATTTCAAAGCTGATGCAGGAGCACAAAAAGCGCCTGATGTATTCAAATAATAATGGGTAATTTCCTTACAAATCAACAGATCGCTTCCCTTGTGGAAGCGATTCAGTCAGCAGAAGACCATTCTACAGGCGAAATTAGAGTGCATATTGATTCTAATACGGAAAAACGTGATGCAAAGACCGCATTCGAAGTTTTTAAAGAACTGTGTATGGATAAAACTACTGATAGAAATGCCGTGCTTTTTCATGTTAACTTTGAACAAAAATATCTTACGATCATTGGAGATGTAGGCATTCATGCAAAAGTAAATCAATCTTATTGGGATCATCTGCATGATTATATCACTGGTGAATTTGCGAAAGGAAATTATTACGGTGCCTTAAAAAGTGCTATTCTGGAAACCGGCATAGAACTAAAAAAATATTTTCCTGTAGAAGGAGAAAATCCAAACCAACTTCCGAATGAAATTACGTTCTCTTAAAATAGTATTTTCATTTTTACTGATCTGCTTTTACACTTTTGTATCAGCACAATACACTGTTCCTGAAAAACCGGCAATCCTATATCCTGTATTTGATGAAGCGGGGCTTCTCTCTCAGCAGGAGAAAGATGAGCTGAATAATAAACTGATCAAGTTTGCAGATTCTACCTCAACGGAAATAGAAGTTGTCATCATCAGGTCTACGAAAGGCGAAGATGTCAATTTTCTGGCAACAATGTTTGGTGAAAAATGGAAAATCGGGAAAAAAGGTGTTGATAACGGAGTGGTATTCCTGATCGCAACGGAAGACCATACCATGTCTATTCAGCAAGGTAGAGCTGTAGAACAATATCTTACAGCATCCGTAGCAGGACAGATTCTTGATTATATCGTTACGCCTAACTTCAAAAAGGGGCTTTGGTATGAAGGAATCAATCGTGGTACTTCAGCCATTATGGAAGCAGTTGAAGGCAAATTCAAACCTGTTTCTACAACATCTCCTTCAGGTGACGGCAGTGCGCTTAAGGTTCTTATTATCGCCTTCGTTATTTTCATCATCATTGCCATACTTTTTGGTAATCGTGGCGGCGGACGTGGCGGTGGCGGAAATTATGATGATGACGATGATGTCATTATCACCCGAAGAGGACGTAGAAATTATCCCGGTGGTTTCTTCCCGTTCCCTGGCGGATTTGGCGGAGGCGGCTTCGGTGGTGGAAGTTCCGGTGGCGGAGGTGGATTCGGCGGCTTTGGCGGCGGAGGAAGCTTTGGCGGCGGTGGTGCTTCCGGAGGATGGTAATCTTTCAAAAATTTATATCATATATAAAACAGATCAGGTCTCAATGACCTGATTTTTTATTTAAAAACTTAAAATAACATCATTTCTTTGCTTTTAATTAATATTAAACCAACTTTCACATGTTAAAAAATTAATAAATCAACACAAAACCTACCTTTTATTCAATATTTTTTCTGTATATTTACTGAAAACAGGATTATGAAGAAGACACTCGTAGTATTTGCACACCCTTATCTGGAGCACTCCAATTCTAACGTAGAGCTCATTAATTTCTACGTTCGACACCAGCATTATACCTTACGTGATCTTTATGAAGAATATCCTGATTTTCATATCGCCGCCTTCAGAGAGAGGAAACGTTTAGCCAACTATGACCGGTTTATCTTTCAGTTCCCCTTAATATGGTTTGGAATGCCGCCTTTATTAAGATTATGGATTGATGAAGTTTTTGACCGTGACTGGCTACAACCCGGAAAGTATAATCCTTTGGAAAATAAAGAAGTCTATATCCTGATCACAACAGGAGGTAAGGAAAGATCTTTCAGTAAAGAAGGAACTTATCAATATTCCGTAGATGAACTGATTAGCGGGCTGATTGTATCATTGAAAGTTTTCAAGGCGGATATAAAACATATCAAGATCGTTTACGAAGCCAACAAATTGTCTAAAAAAGAAATTATTTTACATAAAAAAGAGTTTACAGAACTACTCAATCAATAATATATGGAGTCTAGCTTAGCGATGAACACGTTACTTTTTCTGGGTGTAGCCATTATCATGGTTCCATTAGCCAGAAAATTGGGGTTGAGTTCTGTAATCGGTTATATTTTAGGAGGAATTATCATTGGACCTTATGTACTCCGTCTTACCGGAAATAATGTAAATGACATCATGCACGCCAGTGAATTTGGGGTCATTATGCTTTTATTCATTGTAGGGTTGGAGCTGGAGCCGAGAAAATTCTGGGAAATGAGGAAGAAGATAATGGGTTTGGGGCTCACACAAATGCTGCTTACCATTTTGCTCCTGTTCCTTGTATTCATTGGTGTAGGCTGGAGAGTAGATAAGGCGATTGCGGTGGCAATGTGTTTTGCCCTGTCTTCTACGGCTATTGTACTGCAAACGCTACAGGAAAAGAATAATTTTAAAACAACGGCTGGAGAAGCTTCATTTTCCACCTTATTATTTCAGGATATCTCAGTGATTCCTATTTTGGCAATACTTCCCATTATTGCTAATTATAAAGCGAAGCACCATGATAATGAAATTCAGATCCTTATTCAGAAACTACCTGAATGGCTTCAGGCAGGAACGGTAATTTTCGGGGTGGCATTATTAATATTATTGGGAAGATATGTATTTGTTCCCTTTTTAAGATATGTTTCAAAATCCGGGATGGCAGAACTCTTAACCGCCTCTTCCCTCTTTCTGGTTATCGGGGTATCTGAGCTAATGGTGGTCATAGGACTTTCTCCTGCTTTAGGAGCTTTCCTTGCCGGAGTAATGCTTGCCAACAGTGAATTCAGACACGAACTTGAGGCGCAGATCAACCCTTTTAAGGGATTATTGTTAGCCGTATTTTTCGTGAGTGTAGGTTCTACAATCAATTTTAATATTATTCAAAAGGATCCATTGTTTATTTTCAGTACTGTATTTGCGGTATTGGCTGTAAAGTTTCTGGTTTTGTATACTATTGGTAAATTCTATAAAATAGATACTTCACAAAGTCTTTTCTATGCTTTTGCCCTTTCTCAGGTGGGAGAATTTGCATTTGTATTAATTAATTATGCCTCGGATCTTTATCTTTTAGGTCCCGAAGTCAATGCTCAATTGATGGCTGTTACAGCGATCACGATGTGCATTACTCCTATACTGCTTATTGTAAATGATAAATTCATTACCCCTAAATTCATTAAGGAGATTCCTGAAGAAGAACATGATTACAATATTCTGGACAGTGATGTGAGCCAGAAGAAGATCATCATTGTAGGTTTTGGGCATTTTGGAAGTACGGTTGGTCGTCTTTTAAAGGCAAATAAAATATCAGCAACAGTTCTGGATAGAGATTCTGACCGTGTAAAGCTTTTGAGAAGCTATGGTTTTAAGGTATATTATGGTGATGCTACAAGAATTCCTATTCTAAGAGCGGCAGGAATTGAAGAGGCTGAAATCCTGGTATTATGTCTTGATGATCCTGACGACAACATGTTTATCGCTGAACTTGTCCGCGAACATTATCCTAAAGTAAAAATATTTGTAAGGGCAAAGAACAGAATTGATGCTTACGAATACCTCAACAATGGTATTAATCATATTTATCGGGAAACATTGGGAACTGCCGTGGATATGGCTGTGGATGTACTGCATGAAACAGGAATGAGAAAGTACGCAGCAAGACGTCTGGGACAGAGATTTATGGCGATTGATAAGGCATCTGTCAGAAAGCTTGCAAAGATGACCGAAGATCAGGATGTTGCTTTGTTCAGTACAAAAGAAATCCTCCAGCGAGAGGAAGAATTATTGGCTTATGATAATCTGAATTTTGATCATAAAAACTGGGAAGACTCCTCACCCACTGAGGAAGAAGATGAGGAAGAGTCCCAGGATTGATTTATTGGATGTTTATGCTTCCGCCACTGCTTTCATCCTTAGTGATATTTTTAAGCTCTCCTTTTCTTGAGATATCTACACTTCCACCTGAAGAAGCTTCTGCTTTAACGGAGGTTACGGCACTGATCTGAATGCTTGCACCACTGGATGCTTCTGCTTCTACATTGTCTACAATAACTTCTTTGGCTGAAATACTGCTTCCGGAAGAAGAACTAATGTCTGCATGTTTTGCTTTTCCTGAGATATCAATGCTTGAACCTGATGAAGAATCAATATCAAGATTTACAGCCCATATTTTTCCACTAAAGTTACTGCTGCTGTCTGCGCTGATATTAAAATCATTCGCTTCCAGATCTCCTGAAACACTTCCGGCACTTGATACTTCAATACTTGTTTTTTCTTGAGTAAATTTATCTTTCACCTTGATACTTGCCGCTGATTCTGCCACCAGCTTTGTAAAGTCTTTCGTATAGATTTTTGCCGTTACTTTATTGATATTCATCACTCTGATCCCAGACTTGTAGTGAATATGAAGTTTTCCGCCACTATTTTCCACAAGGATCTCATCGATAATATTTTGAGGCGCCGAAAGTACAACTTTCTCAACGTCAGATTTGATAATTTCACCTTCTATAGCCTGGGAAACCTGGATTTCATCAAAATCACCATTGAATTCTTTCTGCTGAATAGGTCCTGCTTCTTTATTGATGACTTTATCTACCCAACCATTTTTATCATTATTATTTTTCTCATGCTTTTCATTACATGAGGCTAATAACACTAAGGCTGAAAAAATAAAAAGAGTTCTTTTTTTCATGTTTATTTCTTTTATAGATTATTTTTTGGATATATAATTTAATAACAACTAAATTATGAAAAATATTACATTAGTATCATAAAATAGCTGGTTTCTGTATCATCTAGTGAAAACATAAGATTTAAATCATTTATTCAAGCATTCTTTAAACTCCTTTTTAAATACATGCCGTGAAATATATCTTATGAAGTAAGTTTTTAATATCTTTATGCTTTAATAACAATTATATTTATGAAGAATATTTCATCGGTATTATTAATTTCTGCCTTGGCGTTCAATCAATCTTGTACTACAATGAAACAGACCGATACTCAACAGGAACTTCCGGCTCCTGATCCATCTTTATCATCAAATCCTTTCATGAAGAAGAGTAAACTTCAATATGAAGCACCGGAGTTTGATAAAATTAAAAATGAACATTTCAAACCTGCTTTTGAGTTTGGTTTAAAGCAACACGCTGCTGAAGTTGAGAAAATTGCCAACAATCCGGCTAGCCCTACTTTTGAGAATACAATTGTTGCATTGGAAAAAAGCGGTGAAGTTCTGAGAAGAGCACAAATTGTTTTTTCTAATCTTACAAGTGCGAACACCAACCCGACTTTACAGGCTTTAGATGAAGAATATGCTCCTATTTTTGCAGCACATTCTGATAAGATATTCCTGAATGAAAATCTTTATAAAAGAATCAAATCCATCAAAGAAGACGGGTTAGATTCTGAAAGCAAAAGACTGGTACAATATTATAAACAAAACTTTGAGATTGCAGGAGCGAATCTTTCCGCAGCTGACAAAGAAAAATTAAAGCAGATCAATCAGGAGCTCGCTTCCCTTTCTACTCAATATGCCAATAAATTATTGGAAGCTAGAAAACAGGGAGGTGTATTCTTTTCTGATGCAAAGGAACTTGACGGACTTTCTGCTGATGAAATCGCAGCGGCAGCAGCTGATGCAAAAACAGCAGGACAGCCAGGAAAATATCTTCTTGCCCTACAAAATACAACACAGCAACCTCTTCTACAAAACCTGAAAAACAGAGCAACCAGAGAAAAGCTATTCAAAGCTTCATGGACAAGAGCTGAAAAAGGTGATGCTAATGATACAAGAGAAACCATTGAAAAACTTGCTAAGCTTAGGCTGAAAAAAGCTCAGACTTTAGGTAAAAAGAATTTTGCAGAATGGAAACTTCAGGATCAAATGGCAAAAACTCCAGAAGCTGCCATTACCCTAATGAATCAGATTGCTACTCCTGCAGTGGAAACAGCAAAACGTGAAGCAAAAGACATTCAGAATCTTATTGATCAGCAAAAAGGGGGCTTCAAAGTAGAGCCTTGGGACTGGAATTTCTATGCTGAGCAGGTAAGAAAAGCAAAGTATGATCTTGATGAGAGTGAAATAAAGCCTTATTTTGAGATTACAACTGTTTTAGAAAAAGGAGTGTTCTTCGCAGCTGAAAAATTCTATGGTTTAACATTCAAAAAGAGAACTGATCTTCCCGTTTATCATCCTGATGTAGTTACGTATGAAGTTTTTGATCATGACGGAAAATCTATCGCGATCTATTATCTTGATTTCTATACCAGAGATTCTAAAAACGGAGGAGCCTGGATGAGTAACTTCGTTGAGCAGTCTTACTTAATGGGAACAAAACCTGTGATTGTCAACTGCTACAATTATCAGAAACCTGCTCCTGGAAAACCTTCATTAATTAGTTTTGATGATGTTTCAACGATCTTCCACGAGTTTGGACACTCTATCCACGGAATGTTTGCAAGTCAGAAATATCCTTCTTTATCAGGAACTAATGTACCTAGAGACTTTGTAGAATTCCCTTCACAAATTAATGAACACTGGGCATTAGATCCGGTAGTTTTGAAAAATTATGCTGTTCATTATGAAACAAAGCAGCCTATTCCACAAACTTTAGTAGAAAAAATTAAAAAAGCAGCTACTTTCAACCAAGGTTATATGACCTCTGAATTGGTTTCTGCAGCAGCTGTAGATATGGACTGGCATACTGTAACGAACGAAGCACAGTTTATTCCTGTTTTAGATTTTGAAAAGCAGTCTTTAACAAATCATGGGTTTACTTTAGCAACTGTTCCGCCTAGGTATCATACCCCTTATTTTGCTCACATTTGGGGCGGTGGATATTCGGCTGGATATTATGCTTACTTATGGTCTGAAACATTGGATAACGATGCATGGGAATGGATCAAAAACAATGGTGGATTAACCAGAGAAAATGGTGACCGTTTCAGAAAATATATTCTTTCTGTAGGAAATTCTGTAGATCTAAATCAGGCATTCAGAGATTTCACAGGACATGATCCGGATATCAAACCTTTATTGAGAAACAGAGGTTTTATTAAATAATACAACGAAAGCATTCTTTTTAAGAGTGCTTTTTTTGATTGAAACTTAGGATTATTCGGGTCGATTACACAGATAATCCAGATTTAATACAAAACCAGGAATCCCAATTCTATGTAAGATAGGTTTTGGCTGAAGCCAATGGATTGATTTTCTAAATTAGAACGGGCTAAAGCCCGTTCCTATTGAATCTTAGTTATTCTTCATACGTGGCATATCAATACACGAATAACAGCATCAAATTTCATCGCAGATGAAATCCCTGCGCCTTAAAAACAGGTTAGGAAATAAACAATTTGCGGCTTTGCGATTTCCAAAACAACATTGAAACAGAAGCTAAAAATCTGATCTTTTTCTATTGATATTCCTTACTTTTGCAGCTTAAAACTTTAAATAAAAAAGATGAATTGTCCCTGCTGTTCAGGAAAATCCTACGAAGAATGCTGTAAGCCTTATCATACCGGAGAAAAGCACGCTCCTACTGCTGAAGCTTTAATGCGTTCCCGATTTTCTGCCTTCGCAATTCCGAATGGTGAATATCTGATGGAAACTACTCTTCCAAGAAAAAGAAAGTATCATAATAAACGCGATCTTCAGGAATGGGGTGAGATTAATGAATGGACAAAATTGGAAATCATTCAGACTCCAGCCTTAAATCATGTAGAATTTAAAGCTTATTATACTGATGAAGACGGACATTCGCAGATCCATCATGAGTTTTCTGTTTTTCAGAAGATGCATGAACGCTGGTATTATGTTTCAGGTGAATTTTTAGATTAATAATATGAAGAAGAATTTTATTTACACACTGTTATTTTTGTTTTGCAGTTTCAGTGTTTTCAATGCACAGACTGCTGAGGATAAAAAGGAAGTTTCCATGGCAGTAACTGATATTTTAAAAGGTTTCCAGACGAAAGACGGAGAGCTCATGAATAAATATGTGAACCCAACCTATGGTCTTGGCATCCTTTTTAAAAGTGCTGGTGATCTTGGATTTGTTTTAAATGATGAAATTGATTTCACCAGGTCTTTAGGCTATATTCAAAAGGCATGGAATATCCGAAATCAGTTTCCTATACAGTTTAATACTACTTTTGAATATGATGTAAAAAACCAAAAGTGGAAAAAAGAAGGATTATCTGTTCAGTTTAATTCTAATGCAGTGAATGCTTATGCTGATCAGTTTTTACCACAGTATTCCGTAAAAGATCAGGAAATTTTTAAGATTAATTCTAATGCTAAAAATGTAGTTTTTGTAACACTTGCGGAAAACAGTAAGGAAAAAGCGCCTATCAACGGATTCAGATTTGTAATGACCAAAATTGAAGGAAATTGGTTCCTTACATTTATCGATGTGACAGAGTATGATGCAGAGTGATAATCACATATTATACTAAAACCGCATAACTTATAAAAAAATAAACCACAGAAAACGAATTGTTCTGTGGTTTGTTTTTTATACAATATTAAAATTGCAAAATGTCCGGAAACCCAAACATTTGTATTATTTTTTAGTGTCCTTCAGTTCCGTCAATTCCGTGAGCGTGACCGTGAGATAATTCTTCTTCAGTTGCCGGACGTGTACTTAAAACTTCAACCTGGAAATCTAAAACTTTACCAGCCATTGGGTGGTTAAGATCAGCAATTACAGCTTCTGGTGTTACCTCTACTACAAAACCTTGGAAGTTGTTCCCTTGGTTATCAGATAATGGTAAAATAGCTCCAATTGGAGGAGTTCCTGATTCGTTGAACATTTCAATTGGTAACTGAGCGATAGCGTCTGGTTGTCTTTCTCCATAAGCTTCTTCCGGTTGGATTACAAAATCAGCTTTATCACCTGCTTTTAATCCAAGGATATTTTGTTCAAATTTTGGAATCATCATTCCTACACCATACAAAAATGTAAGTGGATTTTCTGTTGTTGTTTCTTCTACAAGAACTTTACTTCCATCTGCTTCGATTGTATGAAGTATATACTTTACAGCTACAACGTGGTTGTTTTCAATTGTCATATTTTCTTTTTTTTGTCGTGAGTCTTGATTCACGATTGATAGTACAAATATACTATTTTTGAAATGATTTGATAATTTGGGAAGCCAGAAGCCGGAAGAAGGAAGCTATGAGAGACATAAAGAACAATTACTTCTCTTTTTCATTCCAAAAACACCGAGAACCAGCAGACCCTTACAACATCATTCCTGGAACGTTAACCCTCTTTATTTTTTATTTTTGGTCTCGTTACGTTTTTTCTGTCTTAATACAAATAGATACAGACTTTCCACTTTCGTTCTTGCCCAAGGTGTTTTTCTTAAAAATTTCAATGACGAATTGATACTTGGATTATCTGTAAAGCATTTTATATTGATCTGTTCTCCCAATTTCTCAAATCCTTCGTAGTATTCTACCAATTCTTCAAGAATAGCATCGAGTCTTTTCCCGTGTAAAGGATCTTTTGATTTTTCTTCCATAACGCAGTAAAATTAAAACATTTTATCAGACTTACCGACTAAAATTGTCTGAACTCTTAATCTTTAGTATTTTTGATGAAGCTATTTTTTACCAATACAATTATTCGTCACAAAAAACATGAGCAAGAACAACGAAGAAAACAGGAAAAAAAATAAAAAGAAAATCGATCAGAAAAAACGTAAAATGCAAAATGCAGAAGCAGAAAGAAAAGCACGTTTAAAACAAATCCGAGAAGATTTCAAAGCAAAAGAAGCTGATAATAAGCCTGAACAATAGTCATTATTAAGCTGGACCGCTTTTAATTATATAACATCGATAAACTTTTATGAAGATTCTACATACCGCCGACTGGCATTTAGGAAAAAGACTGGATCGCTTCTCCCGATTGGAAGAGCAGCTTTCAGTAATGGAGGAGATTATTGCTATTGCTGATGAAGAACAGGTAGATCTCGTACTTGTTGCCGGTGATCTTTTTGATAATTTTAATCCAGCCGTTGAAGCCGTTGAACTTTTTTACAAAACCTTGAAACGCTTGTCACAAAACGGTAAGCGACCTGTGATTGCTATTTCGGGAAATCACGATTCTCCGAACCTCATCAACGCACCAGATCCATTGGCAAGGGAATGTGGCATTATTTTAATAGGACATCCAAAAGCAGAGATTGCTCCTTTCAGTACTGAATATTTTGATATTTCAAAATCTGCGGAAGGTTTCATAGAGATGAAAATCAATACTGTAGATTTTCCCGTGAGAATTCTACATACACCTTATGCAAATGAAATACGTTTAAAGGAGTATTTTGGAGAAAATAAAGAAGAAGAGATCAATAAAGTACTTTCTCATATCTGGAAAGAACTTGCAGATCAATATTGTGACGAAGCAGGAATCAACCTGTTAATGGCTCATTTGTACATGAATAAAAAAGGAAGTGTTATTTTGGAGGAACCGGAAGGTGAAAAACCTATCAAAATCGGAAATGCTGATCTTATTTATTCAGACAGCATTCCTGATCAGATTCAGTATACAGCTTTAGGTCACCTGCATGGTTTTCAGAATATCGGAACGAAAGAAAAACCTGTAATTTATTCTTCTTCTCCGTTATGCTACAGCTTTAGTGAAGCCGGGCAGACAAAATATGTTTCTATCATTACTGCTGAACCGGGACAAGTGGTTGCTTATGAAAAGAAAGCTTTGAAAAGCGGAAGAACATTAGTAAGAAAAACTTTTTCATCCGTTGAGGAAACCGTTCAGTGGTTAAAAGAAAATCCATATACATTTATTGAATTAACATTAGAAAGCGAAACATTTTTAACAGTTGACGAGCGAAGATTGATCTATCAGTCTCATACCGGAATTGTTCATCTGATTCCTAAAGTCAAAAACCGCGAGCTTAATGAAGAGCAGAGTCATGAAATTAATTTAAATCAAAATATAGAAACCCTGTTCAAGGATTATTTTAAATCAAAAAATGGCGGTCAGGAAGCCAATGAAGAGTTGATGAAGTTGTTTAACGAAATTTTAAATCCCTAAGCCATGATTCCAGTTCAATTGACAGTAGAAGGTCTGTATTCTTATCAGGAACGCCAGATCATTGATTTTAAAAATCTTACGGAGGCGGGGCTATTCGGTATTTTTGGTGCGGTAGGTTCCGGAAAATCTTCGGTACTTGAAGCAATTTCATTTGCCTTATACGGTGAAACGGAACGTCTGAATATGCGCGATAAAAGGGCATATAATATGATGAACTTAAAATCAAACAGTTCTTATATTGAGTTTGATTTTATTAATTATGAGAATAAACTCTTCCGTGCGACCAGAGATTTCAGAAGGAATTCTAAAAAGTTCGAAGATGTAAAGCCATACTCAGTTACATTTTATGAAAATATTGATGGGAAATGGATTCCTCTTGATCATTCTAATGCGGAAATGATCATTGGTTTAAGCTATTCTAATTTTAAAAGAACCATCATCATTCCTCAGGGGCAGTTTAAGGAGTTTCTGGAACTGGGAGCTGCTGACAGAACCAATATGATGAAGGAAATTTTCAATCTTCAGCAATATGATCTTCAGAATAATGTTTCCACTCTTAATGCTAAGAACAGATCTGAGCTTGATCAGCTTGAAGGTCAGTTAAGAGGCTTTGAAGAAGTAAGTGAAGAAAAAATTCAGCTTCAGAAAGATACTTTGGCTGAGGAACAAAAAAAGTTACAACAATCGAACGAAAGGTTTGAACAGATTTCACAGACTTATCAACAATTAAAAAACTTAAAAACTGATTTTGAAAGTTTAAAACAAAACCGCAACAATTTCAATATCCTTTCTGAGCAGAAACCTCAAATGGACGCTCTCGAAGTACAAACAGAATTGTATGAACGTACTTTCAGAGTCTTTAATCCTCTGATCATTGAAAAGAAAAGACTTTCCAAAGAAATTATTGAGAAAAGAAAGGAAAAGGATGATCAGATTAAAATGGTGCTGGAAACCGAAATTGCTTTCAATAAGGTAAGAGAGCTGCTAGTCGCTTTAGAGCCCAAATTCAAGGCATTGGATCAATCCAGAATACAGGAAACTGATCTGAATCTTATAGTAAAGATCCTTACGTTTTATGATGAAATCAAAATTCTTAATGAAAGGACTCAAAAAGGATATGAAAAAGTAGCGGAAGTAGAAATTCTAAAGGAAGCTATTCAAAAAAAGATCACTGAACTTTCACAGAGTATTGATGTTTTAAAGAAGCAAAAGCTTGATGCCGCACTACTCTCAAATGTTGGCAACTGGTTTATTCAACAGAAGAATTTCAAAAATACACAAAAGGATCAGTTTGAAAAGATTGAGAAACAACAAAAGCAAATTGACCTGATCTCTGAGGAACTGAAGCCTTTTGATCTCCAGGAAAATTTTAAGATGACCTATAAGACCAGGAAGGAGGCTTTGGAAATCAGTAAAAAGGAACTTTCTCAAAAACTGGATCATTTAAAAATCCAAAAGGAACTTTCCCGTTTTGCCAGCGAACTTCATAATGGAGAAGCCTGCCCGCTCTGTGGTTCTCAGGAACATCCGCATATTGTTGAATTTCATGATGTAAATATTGAATTTCAGGAAATTCAGGAGAAAATAACGGCTAATGAACAGGAAATTCAAAAACTTCAGCAACAGGAAACTGAAATTGAAAAGATCCTTGACCGAAAGAAAATTTTTGAAGAACAACTGCTCGCTGAACAGAAAATTTCAGATCAGATTCAAAAAGATATTGAAAGCCATCTTCAGCTCTTCATATGGAAACAGTTCAATCCTGAGCACGAAGATGATTTTGAAAGAAAACGATCAGATTCTTTTGCCGTAGAAAAGAAAATTGAAGAGACAGATAAAAGCATTGCTCTGGAACGCGAAAATTTGGAAAAAGAAAATAAAGTTCTTGAGAAATATAAACATGCGCTAGAAGCCTTTAAACTGGAAGAAGCTACGAAGCAGGAGCAGATCAATATCAGCCGTTCCAATCTAAAGATTCTTGAATGGACTCATTATGAACAAAAAACAGTGACAGAAATTGAGCAGCTACACCAAAAGCTTTCTCAATCTAATGCTGAAACTGAGCTGCAATATCAAAAGGCTTCTCAACAGGAAAAAGATCTGGCTCCAAAATTAGCGGAACAAAAAGCTATTGTCAGCCAATCCGAAAAGCAGATTTCAGCAATTGAAAAAGAAATTTCCGAGAATCTGGAGGCGATTAATAAGTCTTTAAAAGAACATAATTTCACCATTTTTCAAGATGTTGAGAATATTCTTCTTCAGGAAATAAATATTCAGGAGGCAAGAGCAAAAATTCAACAGTTTACAATTGATTTTGAAACGCTTAAAAAAGTAATTGAAGGTCTTGAAACTAAACTGAAAGGACTTTCTTTTGATGACCATCAATTTTCTCTCATTGAGAAGCAGTTTAGTGAAGCACAGATTGAATTAAGACAAATCAATGACTCAGTAGTCACGATGAGCGCTGAAAAAGACCGATTAGAAAAGGAATACAGGAAAAAAGAGGATCTTTTGAAAGAGTTGGTAAAACTTCAAAAACGCTCCGAAAACCTGAAACTAATGATGAATCTTTTCAAAGGTGCCGGTTTTGTTCAGTATGTTTCGTCTATTTACCTGAGACAGCTTTGTGATCATGCCAATACCCGATTCCATAGAATGACCAGAAATCAATTAAGTCTTCAGCTCAATGAAAATAATGATTTTGAAATCATTGATTATCTCAACGAAGGGAGAAGCAGAAGTGTAAAAACTCTTTCGGGAGGACAGGCTTTTCAGGTTTCTTTAAGTCTTGCTTTAGCCTTGGCAGAAAGTGTACAGGCAAATGCACAGGCAGATAAAAACTTTTTCTTTATTGATGAAGGTTTTGGAACGCAGGATACTGAGTCTGTCAATATTGTATTCGAAACGCTTACCAATCTGATGAAAGAGAACAGAATTGTGGGAATTATCTCTCACGTAGAGGAGCTTAAAGAGAAGATTCCTACGGCGCTTAACATTATAAAGGACGAGGAAAGGGGAAGCTTGATTGAGATTGTATAGTTTTTAAACCACAAAAGTCACAAAAGTTTTATTTTAAAACACATTAGTTCAAAGATCAAATAAGTGAAAACCAAAGATTTTCATAAAACTTAAGTGTACTTAATACACGCAAAGCTTATCACTTACAATAACTAAAGTGTTAAAGAACTTTTGTGACTTTTATGGTTAATAATTTTTGCAGCTACAGGGATTGCACCAATGGTTTCACTTCTTTCCCGAATAGCTCAATAGATTTCATCATAATATCGTGTGCCGGATCACCAATATCCATATGTCCGATAAATCTTGTGATTCCAAAGATCTCTTTCATATAAGCAATTTTATCTGCCACCTCAGCAGGACTTCCAATGAATAAAGCTCCATCTTTACTTCTTCCGCCATCATACTGCATTTTAGTGTATGGAGCCCAACCTCTGGATGCTCCTATCCTATCCATCTGAGATTTATAATTGTGGAAATATCCGTCTACTACACTCTGATCATCACTTACAAAAGTATGTGAGTGAATAGCAATCTGCATTTTAGACACATCATGTCCAGCTTTCTGATATTCCTGCTTGTAGAATTCAATCAGGTTTTTAAACTGGATCGGCATTCCTCCAATGATTGCCACCACTAATGGCATTCCCAATTGTGCCGCGCTTAAAACCGATTGCGGTGTTCCTCCTACAGCTCTCCAGATCGAAAGCTTCCCATCATTTTTAGCTCTCGGATAAACGGTTTGATTTTGCATCGGTGCACGAAGTTTTCCCGACCAGCTTACGTTTTCCTCAGAATTAATTTTTAATAACAATTCTAATTTTTCATCAAAAAGCTGCTCGTAGTCATTCAAAGAATAACCATATAACGGGAAGGATTCAATGAAACTTCCACGTCCCACGAATATTTCAGCTCTTCCGTTGGAAATCAGATCCAATGTTGAAAAATCTTCATATACTTTTACCGGTTCTGATGAACTCAAAACTGTAACACCACTTGCCAGTTTTATATTTTTTGTAATGCTTGCCGCTGCTGCCAATACCATTTCCGGTGAAGAAACAGCATAATCCGGACGGTGATGTTCTCCCATTGCAAAAACATCTATTCCAACCTCATCCATGAACTTTACCTGTTCCAAAATTTCATGAATTTTGGTTCCTGCATCTCTATATTTTCCGGTTGATTGGTCTAAAGCCAAATCACCGAACATTCCTATTCCTAATTCCATATTGTTGATTTTAGTTATACAAAAGTACAGCTATAAAACATCAGATGCATTGATGTGTGGTAAGAAGGAAATCTGCTTTAAAGGTGGGTGATTTTAATAATGTTGGAAATCGCTAAGACGCTAAAAAATAAAAAATATGCTGTTTTAAGGCGCAAGAAAATCAAAGATTTTCAGCAGGAGTTATGCTGATTTTTTTGCCACGAATGCACGAATTCTTTTAATAATGCTAATTAATATAGCAAATACTATATTCCATTTCCTATGTGCATTTATATACAAATAATAAAGAAAAAATTCGTGCATTCGTGGCAATTATAAAGCACCACAATTTTATCGAAGATAAAATCCTTGCACCTTAAAAACTATCTCATATTCAATTTTTTGCGCCTTTGCGTTTCCAACAAAATTCAAAAAAATATGCCACGAATGCACGAATTCTTAATAATGCTAATTAATATAGTAAATACTATATTCCATTTTCTATGTGTTTTTAAATACAAATAATAAAGAAAAAATTCGTGCATTCGTGGCAATTATAAAACACTCCAAAATTTTATCAAAAATAAAATCCTTGCGCCTTAAAACAGCATAATTTTTACTTTCTTTGTGCCTTTGCAGTTTCCAACAAAACTCAAAAAAAATCCAACCGAAATGGCTGGATTTTGATATTATTTTTTCAAGTACAAATCAAAGTAATCTGTAATTTTCTGCATCAGATGCACTCTGTCTTTTCCAATCACATTATGCGGATGCCCCGGATAAGCAAAGTAATCCAGCTGAACTCCATTATCAACAGCTGATTTGATGAACTTGATAGAATGTTGCCATACTACTACATCATCCTGCGCTCCATGGATCATTAATAACTTTCCTTTCAGATTCTGAACTTTATCCAATAGGTTCGCGGCAGCATATCCTTGTGGATTTTCCTGTGGTGTATCCATATATCTTTCTCCATACATGATTTCATACATACTCCAGTCGATTACTGGTCCACCAGCAACTCCTACTTTGAAAACATCAGGCTTACGAAGCATGAAACTTGTTGTCATGAATCCTCCAAAACTCCATCCGTGGATCCCCATTTTATCTCCATCTACATAAGGAAGTGATTTCAGATAATCCACTCCTTTCATTTGGTCGTTCATTTCTGTTGTTCCAAGGTTTCTGAAAACAGCTTGTTCGAATTTCATTCCACGATTAGAGGAACCTCTTCCATCCATTGTGAAAATGATATATCCGTTTTGAGCCATATACTCATACCAAAGATTTCCTGAAGCCGGGAAGCTGTTAGTAATCAATTGTAAGTGAGGTCCGTTATATAGATAAACGATAGTTGGATATTTCTTATTAGGATCAAAATTAGTTGGAAGAATGATCTTACCATATAAAGGTGTACCGTCATCTGCTTTTAATTCTACATTTTTAATCTCAGGTCTCTGATAGTTCTTTAATGTATTTTCAGAAGTAAAGATATTGGTAGATTTTAGGCTGGATGTATTGATAATATTTCCTACTCTTGGTGTATTGGCATTACTGTAAGTATCATACAGGTGATTTCCATCATTACTCAGGATTCCGAAGTGCATTCCTGCATCAGCATCCAGTCTCTCCATTTTGAAATTCGTCCAGTTGATCTTATACAGATGTCTTTCTAAAGGAGTTTCTTTAGTAGAAGTAAAGAAAATTTCTTTTTTCTTTTCATTAAATCCTAAAATATCGGTTACCAGCCAGTCTCCTTTTGTGATCTGAGCCACCAATCCTTTTTCAATATTATAATGAAACAAATGATTGTATCCTGTTCTCTGACTTTGCCAGATGAAATCTGTATTAGAATTTGGAAAGAACGTAAGCGGATGTTGTGGTTCTACATATTTGCTGTCTGTTTCTTCAAATAAAGTTTTCACCAATGTTCCGGTAGCCGCATCATACTGGTTCATCTTCATATGATTCTGTCCTCTGTTCAATACTGCTACAAAGATATATTTTGAATCCGGGCTCCATGTAACAGCCGTCAGATATTGATCTTTTTCACCATCAACTTTAAGGAAGGTAGTTGACTGAGTTTTAATATTGAACACTCCTAATGTGACCTGGTGAGAAGTCTGTCCAGCCATTGGATACTTGATGTTATGATTAACAGCTGGAGTTACTGACCAATCAATGATCGGATAATCAGCAACCATCGTCTGATCCATTCTATAGAAAGCTACACTTTCAGAGTTGGGAGCGGGGAAAATTCCGGTATCAATTCCGAATTCATTTCTGTGAACCGCCTGTCCGTTGATGATATTTTCATTAGCATCATTGGTAACAGCGATTGTTTTTCCGTTTTTATTAACGAATAAATTATTCTTTGCTGTAAAGGCAAAAGTCTGTCCATCTCCAAACATTTTTACATTAGCAGCATCCTGATCTACCGCTACAGAGTTCTTTACTTTCCAGTCAGCTCCTGATTTTTCGATCCAATACATTTTTCCGCCTGTATTGAAATATCCTGAAGTACCTGCAAATTTAACAGAGGGAACTGATTTTAGCTTATCGCCGGCAAATTGTCTGTTCAGTTGGGTAAGAGATACAAGAGTATCCTGTTTATTGGTTTTTAAATCTGTTGTCAGATACCCGCCTTTTACCGCCTGAATATAAGATTTACCATCTGCCGACCATGCAAATTGTGAAATATTTTTCACAGCAAGGTTGGTTCTCATTCCATTTACAGCCTCCGCCATTGTAAATTTCTGTGTCTGGGCAAAGACTGAACCGCCCACAACAAGCATCAATAAAGAAAATTTATGTAATTTCATTGTATAAAATTGAATCCATCAAAAATAAGAAATAAAAATCACCCGTTAAGAAACGTTAAAATAAAACATTCATAAAATAGAATTAATGAATACATTGAAATTATTTCTTAACTTAATAGTATATTTTTTCGAAGTCAAACCATAACATCAAAAGCGTAAAATTCACTTAAAAAGACAAATAAGTTTAAATTAAAAATAGAAATTATCGGTTTAATTAATTTCTTATCCTATATCAATGACTTGTATATATCCCCTGAGCTAAATTTGCATCATTAATAATAACACAAAATACAACATACAATGGCAACAAAATGGATTTTAGACCCGACGCATAGTGAAATTACTTTCAAAGTAAAACACATGATGATTTCTAACGTAAAAGGAAGCTTCAGAACGTTCAATGCTGAAATTGATTCTGAGGATGAATTTTTCGCAAATGCAAAAACTACTGCAACAATCCAGACCGATTCTGTATTCACAAATAATACTGACAGAGACAATCACTTGAAATCTGCAGAGTTCTTCAATGCTGAAGCTCACCCAACGATTACTTTTGAATCTCAGAATTTAAATAATGAAGTGATCGGGAACCTTACTATTAACGGAATTACTAAGCCTGTAACACTAGATGTAGATTTCGGAGGAATCAACGTAGATCCATGGGGAAATACAAAAGCAGGTTTCTCTTTTGAAGGAAAAATCAGCAGAAAAGAGTTTGGATTAAACTGGAATGCAGCTCTTGAAGCTGGCGGTGTAATGGTAAGTGATGATGTAAAAATCGCTGGAGAATTACAGTTTGTAAAACAAGCTTAATTTATAACATACTTTTTGAAAGGTTCAGGGATTTTTAATAGAAACCTTGAACCTTTTATTTTTTCAATATCTAATACTTATGAACCTCAACGACCTTCAACATATAAGCGAGAATTTCAAGACTACTCAGAGAATGCCGGTTTTATTTTTGGGGCATGGTTCCCCAATGAACGCTATTGAGGAAAATCAATTTGTACAGGGATTCCGTAAAGCAGCCAGTGAGATCCCAAAACCGAATGCTGTTTTATGTATTTCTGCACATTGGTATACAGAGGGAACTTTTGTGACTGCTATGGAAATACCTAAAACTATTCATGATTTTTATGGTTTCCCAAAAGAACTGTTTGATGTACAATATCCCGCACCCGGAAGTCCTGAACTGGCAAAAGAAACCGCTGAACTTTTACTTCCGGTTGATGTAGAGGAAGATCACAACTGGGGGCTTGATCACGGAGCCTGGTCGGTTATCAGGCATATGTATCCTAACGCTGATATCCCTGTGATTCAGCTAAGCATTGATTATACAAAACCTCCGCAGTATCATTATGATCTTGCCAAAAGACTGAATAAACTTCGTGAAAAGGGAATTTTGATCATTGGTAGTGGAAATATTGTTCATAACCTTCGGATGATCGACTGGAAAAATATTAATACGGTAGGAGCCGGCTGGGATTGGGCAATAGAAGCCCGTGAGAAAACCAACAACTGGCTTTTGGATGGTAATTTTCAGAATATTATTGATTATCAGAAACAGGGAACGTCTTTACAATATGCTGTTCCTACTCCGGATCATTATCTTCCGCTTATCTATACTTTAGGATTGAAAGACAGTGCCGAAGAATTATCTTTATTCAATGATGAGCTTATCGGTGGTTCATTAAGCATGACAAGTGTGAGGATCGGATAATATAATAACAAGACAAAAATAAAGCAAGTCACTTCAATTGAGGTAACTTGCTTATTTCTTACAGTCTATTTTTACTGTACAGCTTTTAAAACATTGATGTTTCCATAGCCATAATTTGAATTTACATTTGGATAATAAGTTGCTGATTGTCTCATTTTATTAAGAACCTGCTCTCTTGTCCATGATGGATTTTTAGCCCATACCAATGCTGCGATTCCTGCTGTAGCTGCTGTAGCTACTGAAGAACCTCCTACATAATCTGACTGATTATTATAATAACTCAATACCGGAACTGTACTTCCTGACGCTCTTTCCATCTGGAAAGTAAAATCTATCTGACTTCCTGAATGGCACACATCACATTTCTGGTTGGATGTATTTTCTTTAACTCCTGTAATAGCCTGCGTTTCTGACATGGATGCAGGGAAAATAACACCTACAAAGTTCGTGAAGCTGGTAGAAGTTCCTCCTGCACAGAAGATCAGTTTTCCTCTTGCATAAGCATATTTCACTCCATCCTCAATCTTTCCTACTGAGAAAATGTGTCCCATTGACATTGAAATGATCTTTACATTGCCATTATTACCCAATTCTGTAAATGCGGTTTTTACTCCGTTTTGTTCACTTGAAGTTTCCAATACAACGTTTGCTGCTGCTCGGTAAGCAATAAGGTTTGCATTATAAGCAACTCCTACAGGAAATCCTGAGTTATTTCTAGGCGCTGCCATTACTGAAGCCATTTTAGTTCCGTGTCCGCATTGATCCGCGGCACCGTCAGAATTATAGGCTCCAACCTTAGTGATTGTTCTGCCTGATGAAGCTCCGTTATTAAAGTTGCTTCCAAGTAACGTCTGCTCAGATGAAACTCCTGTATCAATAAGCCCAATGGTTACTCCCGCGCCTGTACTGTAGCTCCATGCATCAGGAATATTATGTTTTGTAAATGCCCATGGAATTTTTGCACTTGGCGTTGTTGATGTATAATCTACTGCATTTAATGTTGCTGACGAAAACCCACACCCGGAAGATCCACTGCCTGAAGATCTTGAGCTAAGCTGCGCTTCATTCTCGAAATAATGATAATCTGCCGGTTCTACATATCTGATGGTTTTCATTTGACGAAGAGCTGTAAGCGTTTCTTCATTATTAATAATAACATCCATCTGATTAAGATACTTATCTGAAGTAAGCAGGAATCTTGCCGGTTCCAAACCTTCATGTTTTGTAATGACAGATAAAATTTCATTCTCCATTTCTTTATTATCAGGAGATTTACTTCTGTCAAAATCATCTTTCGAAGAGCCGAATCCGATTGACAACATTTTATTTCCGCGGAAAACAGCACTCCAGATAAAATGGTCGGATTCGTTTTTCCAGTTGAAAGTTCCGTTTGTTTTAATGGATTGATTGATTCTCTCGTTAATTTGTTTTGCGGTCAACGGATCAGTCTGAACCATTTCAAGTTTAACATTTTCGTTTTGAAGTTCCTCTGTGGTACAGGAATTCAGGGCAAGAAATAATGCCAGGAAAAATACACTTTTTTTCATATGTTATAATTTTGATTGGAATCACAATATAACACTTTAACGGGAATTAAGAGCTTAAAAAAAATGAATTTACCATTATATGAATATTAATTACCTGTTAGGAATCAAACCTTTACTTACAACTGATCAATACTTTATTACAATATCTTTTCGTAGCATACGCTGTCATCAATATCAATATATTGTCCATAGTTAGGAATTCTATGGAATCCACTTTTCTCATATACAGAAATAGCATTTTCCAGCTCACGGGATGTTTCTAATATGGCTTTTTTATAGCCTGATTCAGCTGCCCATTTTTCTAATTCACAGACAATGGTTGTTCCCAATCCTTTTTTTCTGAATTTCGGATCGGTAAACATTCTTTTTATTTCAACAGTATCTTCTGAATATTCTTTGAATGCTCCACATGCCGCCGGAATTTCATCAACATAAACGACAATGCAGTTTTTAATTAAATCAATTTTATTAAATTGATCAAAGAAAGCATGGTCGTCACCATTATGTTCTGCAAGAGTGGCGTCAAGTTGCTTTACAAGAGATTGAAAATCTTTATGGGTAGAATCAAGTCTTTTTATTTTCATTTTGGAAAAAATTAAATCATTGTGAAAAGAAAAAGCTCCCATTCGGAAGCCTTTCATTTTTATTTTGATTAGTTTACAACAAACTTTCTTTCATTGATTAGCTCAGCAATAGCAATCATATCTTTACCGATCAACCTGTCGTCTTCAAGCTTAGCCACTTTAGAACGAAGGATCGTAAAGTTTTCTTCAATCAGTTTATTACATTTGGATGGTCTTCTGAATTCCAGCCCTTGAGCTGCAAACATCAATTCTACAGATAAGATATTCACCAGATTTCCAAGAACCTGATTGAATTTTCTTCCTGAAATACTTCCCATAGAAACATGGTCTTCCTGTCCTAAACTTGTCGGAATAGAGTCTGCCGATGCAGGGAAACATAATGTTTTGTTTTCAGTTACCAATGCTGCAGAAGTATACTGAGGTATCATAAACCCTGAATTCAATCCTGAGCTTTCCGTTAATAATCTTGGTAGTCCATATTTTCCTTCCAATAATAAATAACTTCTTCTGTCTGAAATATTTCCTAATTCCGCAGCTGCTAATGTTGCATAATCTAATGGTAACGCCATTAATTGCCCGTGGAAGTTTCCTCCTGAGATAGATTCTTCAGCGCTTAATACAATTGGATTATCGGTTACAGAGTTCAATTCTGTTTCAGCCATATGTCTAAGGTGTTCGAAAGCATTTCTACTTGCACCGTGAACCTGTGGCACACATCTCATAGAATAAGGATCCTGAACTCTTTCACAGTCTTCATGAGCTTTCATATTTTCGGACCCTTTTAAGAATTTAAGCATTCGTGCTGCTACTTTCTTGCTTCCTTCAAAGGGTCTGATTTCGTGAAGTTCTTTTTTAAATGGGCTTGCAGAGCCTCTGTAAGCTTCGATACTCATGGCAGCCGTCATATCGGCAAGGTCTAAAAGATATTCAAACTTTTCTAATCCTTTGATAGCATGTGCTAAAATGAACTGTGTTCCGTTAATCAATCCCAAACCTTCTTTTGGTCCCAATGCCAATGGTTCAAGATCATGTTTTTCCAACACTTCCATTGTTTCAAAAACTTTATCTCCTTCCCAAACCTGTCCTAATCCCAATAAAGGCAATACAAGGTGTGCTAAAGGTGCCAAATCTCCTGACGCGCCTACAGATCCCTGTTCAGGAACTACAGGAATGATGTCTTTTTCAAGCATTAGGATCATTCTTTCAATAACTTCCAGAGAAACTCCTGAAAACCCTTTTGATAATGCATGAACTTTCGCAATCATCATGATTTTTGAAAGTTCCTTATCAATTGGCTTCCCTACTCCTACCGCATGAGAGATAATAAGGTTATACTGTAACTGTGCTGTTTCATCAGCAGATATTTTAGTATCGCACAGCGGACCGAAACCTGTATTGATTCCATATACACATCTATCGGATTCTACAATTTGCTGTACGTTTTTCTGAGATTTTAAAATTTGTTCTTTTGCTGCTTTGTTCAGCTTGGCTTTATTAGGTTTTTTACATATTTCCAGAACATCATGGAAAGTAAAAACATCTACTCCGTATATCATTTCTAAAAAATTTTCTTAAAATTACGCATTTAACAATAATTGGAGAAACTAAATTTCGCTGTTCTATCTTTTTATATGAAGAAGTGAATTTATTTGTTATTTTTACTTCCGAAATTAAAAACTATAAACATGAGACTGAAAACTCTACTGCTTGCATTATGCGTTGCAGGGACCACTTCTTTTGCACAGAAAATAAAGTACTCGAAGGAAGACATCAAAAAAATGGAGACGTACCTTTTTAATGAAGGTTTTAATACGCCTTCTCCCAAGAAAACATCAACTATTATTCTAAAAGACGGCACTTCTCACAAAGGATTCTGCAACAAAATTGAAACCAAGAAGGGACAAATCTATGAGGTAGCCATTAAAGACAGTGTTACTAAAAAAACTGCAAACTTCAATGCTGACCAGATCAGTGAAATGTATGTTTATCCAAGTAATGCAGAAAAAATAATGAAAGTTTCAAGGTATATGGGAAACATCAGAAACTATAGTACCAAAAAACTAACGAAAAGAACCAATAATGACAGAATATATTTTGTCAATCAAACTGTTTCTCTAAAAAACAAAAAAGATGATAAAGAATTCCTGATGCAGGTTATCAACCCTGATTTTGATGATATTATCTCCGTATATCATGATCCAAGAGCGAAAGAAACAACTGGTTTTTCCGTGATGGGAAGTCCTCAGCTTGGAGGTGGGGTTATAAAATCTTATTATGTAAAGAAAGGAGACAAAGTAATGTGGCTTCATAAAGATGATTTTGAAGATAATTATGATTTTCTTTTTGGAGATAACAAAGAATTCATGAAGCTCTATCCTAAAAACTCTGTTGAGTGGGATTATTTCAGTTTTCTGGTAAATGCTTATACCGAAATGAGTAACGGATAAAACTATTCAAACATAAATTTTAAAATCTGTAGTGCATTCTGCAGGTTTTTTCTTTTTAAATAGAAAGATTGCTTAATTTTGTTATATGAATCCTTCTTTAGAATTACAGCTTAAAACTTTACCATCAGAGCCCGGCGTTTATCGTTATTATGATAAGAACGATCAGCTATTATATGTCGGAAAAGCTAAAAATTTGAAGAAAAGGGTTCTCTCCTATTTCAACAAAAACCTTTCAGGATACAGGATTAAGATCATGGTGAGTAAAATCCAGCGTCTGGAAACCACCATTGTAAATAGTGAATATGATGCACTTTTACTGGAAAACAATCTGATCAAGGAACATCAGCCGTTCTACAATGTCATGTTGAAAGATGACAAAACATATCCTTGGATTTGTATTAAAAATGAAGATTTCCCAAGAATTTTTCTTACCAGAAATAAAATTAAAGACGGCTCCGAATATTATGGACCGTATGCAAAGGTACGTCCGGCAAAGATTCTCTTGGATACCATCAAACATATCTATAAACTAAGAACCTGCAATCTAAACCTTGCGCCCAACAAAATTGCAGAAGGTAAATATAAAGTCTGCCTTGAATATCATATTAAAAACTGTGAGGGACCTTGTGAAGACCTTGAAAGCAAAGAAGAATATGATGAAAAGATAGACGCTATACGCGGGATCATTAAAGGAGATTTCCGGAAAGCTAAAGATTATCTGGTAAATCAGATGATGAAACTTGCCTCAAATCTTAAGTTTGAAGAAGCACAGATCATCAAAGAAAGACTGGATATTCTGGAGGACTATCAGGCTAAAAACACTGTTGTAAATCCAAATATTGATGATGTAGATGTATTTGGAATGATCAGTGATGAAACGGCTGCTTATGTAAATTTCTTCAAAATCAGAAACGGAAATATTATTCAGAGTTTTACCACGGAGATCAAAAAGATTCTTGAAGAAACAGATGAGGATATTATGGAGGAAGCTTTAATCGAGATCAGACAGAAGTTCAGCTCCGATTCAAAAGAGGTTCTTCTTCCCTTTCATCTGACTGTAGAAATCCCGAATGTAAAGCTAATCGTCCCTAAAGTTGGGGATAAAAAGAGAATTGTAGAGCTTTCTGAAAAGAATGCGAGAGAATATCGTCTGGAAAAATTAAAACAGGTACAGATTGTTGATCCGGAAAGGCATACCACCAGAATCATGGCAGAAATGCAGAAACTTCTTAGAATGCCTGTAGAGCCAAGACATATTGAAGGTTTTGATAACTCAAATATCCAGGGAACCAATCCGGTATCTGCCTGTGTAGTTTTTAAAGATGGCAGACCAAGTAAAGCAGACTACAGAATTTTTCATCCCAAAACAGTAGAAGGTCCCAATGATTTTGCAACGATGGAAGAAGTCATCTACCGTCGTTACAAAAGAATGCTGGATGAAGGCGAGAATCTTCCACAGCTGATCCTTATTGACGGTGGTAAAGGACAATTATCTTCTGCTGTAAAAAGTTTAAGACTATTAGGGTTGTATGGCAAAATAACCATTGTCGGAATCGCTAAAAGACTGGAAGAAATTTTCTTCCCTGAAGATCCTATTCCATTATACCTTGATAAAAAATCCGAAACATTAAAAATTCTTCAAAGAGTACGTGATGAAGCTCACCGATTTGGGGTAAAACATCACAGAACGAGAAGAAAAAACTCTACAATAAAATCTGAGCTTGAAGAAATTCCTGGTGTTGGAGAAAAAACTATTGAACTATTATTATCCAAACTGAAATCTGTTAAACGAATCAAAGAGGCAAATCAGGAAACACTGGAAGAGATTTTAGGAAAAAGTAAAGCTAAAGTTATTTGGGAATATTTCAATGGTAATGCGTAATCAGGAAGTACTACAAGGTTTATTTTTTCACAACTAATTGAACTTTTTTATAAAATATTCATTCAAAATTCCATTTTCTCAACAAGAGACAAAAATATCAATATTACACCTTAACAACAATTATTAAACAACAAAAACGATATATTATTAAAATATTTTATAAATAATAGTATTATATGTATTTTTTTCATAAATTAGTATTGTTAATTAATAACAACAATACCATGAAAAAATTCTCATTTTGTAAATAACATTACAGAATTACTATTCCATCGGTATTTAGTGTTATTCTTTTTCAAAACCAGAAACTTAATAGAAAACTATAAGTTCAAAGAAAGGAAAAAACACATCAACATATTAAAAACGAATAAGCTCTTTTTCAAGAGCTTATTTTTATTTTCGTTGAAGATAAATTAATCTATTTTCCTTTAAAAACATCTTTAGTAAACTTACCGTCAGCCTGCGGAATATCGATCACAATATTTCCGTTTTCAAAATAACCGGTTGTCATATTTCCATCGGCTAATTTTACCATAAATACATCTTTTCTTGATGTAGCTTTAAACACTGCAAACGGAACGGAACTTCCTGCTTGTGCCAGAATAAACTGACTGTCGTCAATCTGTATTTTCTGAACAACAATTTTCCCATTGGTATAATTTCCAGCTGTTGGAACAGCCGCCGATGTATTCGTTGTTTCAGGAGTAGAAGCCTGAGTATTTGTAGCGACGTTGGAAGCCTGTGTTTGTACTGCTGCAGGCAACATTGCTACCGGATTAGAAGCTCCTACGGTAATTAACGCCTGTTTCAATGCATCAGGGAAGCCTTCTTCAAATTCTTTAATATCTGAACGTCCTTTAGATTCTAAAATCACTTTATTTTTACAGTCTTTAAACTGTAAGATCACTTTATTGGTAAACAAGCTTTTATCATTCAGAATATTTGCATTAAGAACATTACAGGAGTTATCTTTAGCTTCTGATGACCATTGGTCTATACTTTTGGGTAATATTACATATCCTTTGCTCTTTAATGCCTTTTCCAGATATTCTCCCAAACCATAACTGTTGTTTTTAAACGTCTCAAACTTTTCAGGGATTAAAATATATTTATAATCTGAAACTTTTTGTCCGAACGCTAACGCTGAACAAATTGCTAACGCAAATACTGATATCTTTTTCATTTTTTTTCAATTTAGTCGTTTCTGAATTCTCCCATATCCAATTTAAGCGAGAAGAAATTTGAGAAGAAATTAGAACCTCCTATTCCTGAATTTGTAATTGCATAATCCAGAGTAAGCCCTCTATATCTGATCCCAATCCCTGCACTTGGCTGGAAAGAAACTTTTCTTTTTAAATCTTCTATATCTGTAATAGACTGAAATCTGTTGATCCCTAGTCTCACAAAAATCATTTTCTGGTATCCTAATTCAGCTCCGGCATATGGGCTGATACTTGCAAAATCAGTTGAAATCAAAGATGCTGTTTTAGCAAAATCCACATTGATACCAGCTTCCGGCAATACATAAACACTGCTGTTGATCTCAAATAGCTTACTTGCTCCTACATTAAGTTTAGGCATGGTAAGCTCCATTTTATCTTTTGGTGCAGGGTTAAATTCTTCACCATTCACCACTGTTGACAACTCTTTTTGATTAATACTCCAAAAGTTAACTGTAGTAGTGATATCTCTCACCATTCCCCCGAATTTCCATCCGTTTTCTCCTTTATAGATAGCTCCCACATCAAAACCAAAACCATAACCGTTAGCAAATTTACCAACATTTCTGTAAACAATTTTCGCATTTACCCCAACGTCAAGATTTGGATTTCCTCCTGGACGAAACGCATAGGAAAGTATCGCTGCATAATCTGATTGAGAGAATTTCGTGATCTTATCATAATCAATATTTCCTTCAGAATCAATCATTTGAGTTGTATTCAAAATATTATCGACCCCAAGTCTCACTACAGACACCCCAAAAACACCTTCTTCCAATACTTTGGCATATGCAAGATAATCATATTTCGCAATGGATTCAAAGTATTCAGCGTGCATTGCTGCTCCCTGCCAGTCTCTATCTATAGACATTAATCCCGCAGGGTTCCACATAGGAGAATACACATCATTCTGATTGGAAATGACAGCTCCTCCCATTGCCAATCCTCTTGCACCTGCTCCAATATTTAAGAATTCATTGGAATATTTCCTGATAATCTGAGCCTGAGATACCCCAAAAAGCAATAAAAATGCAAGTAAAAAATATTTTTTCATCATAAAAATTGATGCTAGTTAAAGTTTTTTTGTTTTCCTGGCTTTAATTAATCCATTCGCAATGATTGCCAGTATCATAACAGCCGAAGCAATATAAAATATAGGGCTCATATGTTCTGATTCCCCAAAGATAAAAAAAGCTAGTATAATTCCGTAAACAGGTTCCAAATTAACTGTTAAAATTAGAGTAAAAGGCGATATATACTTCATCAATTTCACAGATTCCAGCATTGGAAAAGCAGTGAAAACACTGGCTAACAAGCATATTAACGCCAAATCTCTATAGTTTATTTCATTCATTTGAAAAATTTGCCCGGAAAGTAAATAAAATAACATTAAAATGAACCAACCACAGAATATCTCATAAAAAATAATATTCCCGGAACTCGTCTTCCCAAACATCTTACCATTAAATACAGAAAATATAGTCCCAAAAACGGCACAAAGAACTCCATACATGATCCCTTCTTTGTATTGAAATTCGGTCTTAAAAATTAATAGAATACAGGCAACAATTACGACGCCCATCACAACTTCTGAGACATCAATCTTCCTCTTAAAAATAACAGGTTCCAGAATTGAAGCGAAAAGTGTGGATAACGAAAGACAACTTAATGCAATAGAAACATTGGAAACCTTAATAGAATAAAAGAAACAGTACCAATGCAACGCCATTGCAAAACCAATTGCCGCCAGCTGCAAGAATAATTTTTTGGAGACCTTTATACTTTCCTTTTTATATATCCTGATAAATACAAAAAGGAATATAGCTGCAAACAACATCCTGTAAAATACCAGAATCTGGGCATTAGCATGAATCAGTTTTCCTAAAATTGCAGTGAATCCCCATAAAAATACTATTAAATGCAACCTAAAAAGTGCTAATTTATGCATAACCTTCCCTCTTTGAATTTTTAACAGGCAAATTTACAAATAGGCTTTTACAAATCTTATAAAAAATCTAAATTTATATTAATAAAAAAATGAAAAATAAAGTTTTTAATCGTTTCCTTTTCTAATATAGAAACTGTTTTATTCACTTTTTAAAAAATATTGACATAAATAAAAAATTTTATTTCTTCTAAGAATATGGAATTACATTCAGATATTATAATCGAAACAGAACATCTCGCCTTAAATCTGAGTATAAAAAATATTATTAATCTATAATAAAAAAAACCCTGAAAATTGGTTAAACTTTCAGGGCCTTCAAATAATAAACTATTAAAAAAATAAACTAGGAACTGAGTATTTTTCAGAGGATTTCACCCTCTGTTACTCTGATGTAAAGTTAGAAAAAATATAAATTATTTAAAAATATATTTTTGTTAAAAATTTCACAATTTACTAATAACCAAATAATTAAACATCTGTTTTACTTCCGATTCATATTCCTCATAAAAATAGTATCTTTAAGCGTAAAAAATTGAAAATTCTATGGACATCGAATTCAACAAACGAGAAGATCAGAACAGATTAAAATTATCAGAGATAAATCGCTTGCTTGCCGAGATCAAAAAAGGGGGCGGTGAAAAGAGACTTCAAAAGCTTCGTGACGAAGGAAAAATGACTGCAAGAGAAAGAATAGAGTATCTTCTTGATAAGGGTTCAGATTCCATAGAAGTAGGTGCTTTTGCAGGGTATGAAATGTACGAAGAGCATGGAGGCTGCCCTAGCGGAGGCGTTGTAGTGGTTATCGGCTACGTTTCAGGAAGACAGTGTATTGTTGTAGCAAATGATGCTTCAGTAAAGGCTGGTGCATGGTTTCCAATCACTGGTAAGAAAAACCTTAGAGCACAGGAAATTTCAATGGAAAACAAGCTTCCGATTATCTATCTGGTAGATTCGGCAGGTGTATACCTTCCAATGCAGGATGAAATATTCCCTGATAAGGAACATTTTGGTAGAATTTTTAGAAATAATGCTAAAATGAGTTCTATGGGTATCATTCAAATCTCTGCTGTTATGGGAAGCTGTGTAGCTGGCGGTGCTTATTTACCTATTATGAGCGATGAAGCTATGATCGTGGATAAAACAGGTTCTATTTTTCTTGCCGGTAGCTATCTTGTAAAAGCAGCCATTGGAGAAAGCATTGATAATGAGACATTGGGAGGAGCTACCACACATTGCTCTATCTCAGGCGTTACCGATTATAAAGCAAAAGATGATAAGGATGCTCTAGATAGAATCAAAAATATTATGAAATCTATCGGAAGTACAGAAAAAGCAGGTTTTGATAGAATTGAAAGCTTTCCACCAAAAGAAAGTCCTGACAATATTTTCGGAATTATGCCAGTTTCAAGAGCTGAGCAATACGATACCTATGAAATTATTAAATGTATTGTGGATAACTCAGAATATGAAGAATATAAACCTGACTACGGTAAAAGTATCATTTGCGCTACAGCAAGAGTGGATGGTTGGTCTGTAGGAATCGTTGCCAATCAAAGAAAATTGGTTAAAAGCGGTAAAGGTGAAATGCAGTTTGGCGGCGTAATTTATTCAGATTCTGCTGATAAAGCAACTAGATTTATTGCGAATTGTAATCAAAGAAAAATACCTTTAATTTTCTTACAAGACGTTACCGGATTCATGGTAGGCTCAAAATCAGAACATGGAGGAATTATTAAAGACGGAGCTAAAATGGTAAATGCTGTTTCCAATTCTGTAGTTCCTAAATTTACAATCATTACAGGAAATTCATACGGAGCCGGAAATTATGCCATGTGTGGAAAAGCTTATGATCCAAGACTTATTGTAGCTTGGCCTTGGGCAGACCTTGCCGTAATGGGAGGCGCACAAGCCGCAAAAGTATTGGCTCAGATCCAGGAATCAACACTGAAAAAGCAAGGAAAAGAAATATCAGAAGAAGAACACAACAAAATCCTTGATACTATTTCTAAAAAGTACCAAAAACAGACTGAATCTACCTACGCTGCAGCCAGATTATGGACGGATGCTATTATTAATCCTGCTGATACCAGAAAATGGATTTCTATGGGGATTGAAGCGGCAAATCATGCTCCTATTACTGAGAAATTTAACTTGGGAGTTATTCAGGTGTAATTTTTAGCTATTATAATATAAAAAACGGTTGCCTTTTAAAAGGCAACCGTTTTTATTAATTTAGAGTTTAAACTTATAACTATTATCTGGGAAAACGTTTATTACATGTTTCTTCTTTGCCACCAAGCTGAACACAACATTCATATCTACTCAAACAAATTCCGTTTGGGAACCCTGTAATATAACATAACCCAAATCCAGGGTCATCCGTAGGGCATCCAGGTCCTGCTCCTATAAATGATTTTAAACTTTCTCTTGAAATTTTCACTAAGTTTTTCATGGTCTTATATTTTATAAATTCCTACTCTATTATAGCTTTTCGGATACCGCTCAAGTAGTTCCAATAATAGTGAATTTATTTCAATTATTTGCATACATTTCAAAAATTCTATAGCACAATAAATAATAAACCTAGCTTATAAAAAATTCTAAGCTTTTCCATTCCATAAGGATCGGCTATTTGTTAATATTCCTACTTACTGCTGTTTGTGTTTGCTATGTGCCTAATTGAAAAAAACATAATAATCTAGTTTAGAACATTACAAAATGCCAAAAGTAGTCAGAATATTAAAATACTGTCAGAATATATATATGTGTAAAATGAAGAGAAGGTGGTTTAAAAGGGATTATTTGAAAGAATAAAAATAAATAACCATCATTCAGAATATTCAAAAATAACATCTGCATTGGTTTATTCAG
>NZ_JCAKRW010000018.1:0-34725 GCF_059515185.1 Chryseobacterium sp. CS2K3
ATTTATAGATTTCTTTTTAAAAAAATTATAGCGTTAAAATATAACTTTCCGACACTTTTTTAAAGCCATACCGATTAAAAAACTGATGCGCTCCATGATTATTCACACCACTTTCCAGGAGAATAAAACTGATATTCCAATTTTTAGATTCTTCAATAGCTTTTTCTAAAAGTTTACTTCCCAGCGACTGTCCTCTCACAGATTGATCTAAAAGCATATCTTCCAGAATAGCATACTTTTTAAATGGGCTGTTGATTATATTAAAAACCATCATACCCACAATTTCACTATTTTCATTTTCTGCAATTAGAATATTCAGTTTAGAACTTCCATCGGAATTAAAATCCGTAAGTAACTGTTCTGTTAAGATAACCTCCAGATCAGGATTCCAATGATGGGTATCCAGCGCTCTTCCGGACATCATTTCGCCATGAGAAATATAGGAATCTGTTTTATGGGTAATAAAAAAATCTACGAGCTCTTTAATTCGGGCTTTATCCGTGAGCCACTTTGTTGTATATTTCATGAGGGTTTTGGGTTTATTTTAATTTCTTTAATTCTTCCAGTAATTGATTCTGTTTGTTGATAAACTGATCCAGACTATCTGTTTTTAAAGGATGTCCCTTTTGGTACTTTTCAATTTCAGGAAGTGTTTTTCTGATTTTAAAGGCTGTATATAAGCTATTCATATCAGCATTGTTTTGATTTATCCGAGTAATAAGCATATTTATACCCGAAATCTTTAAACTGTATTGGTTTTTACTGGATTGAATATCCTTTTCAATTTGCTTTTTAGCCAGAGAATCTGTGATGGTTTTTGCTGCATTTTCTGCTTCCTGGTAAAAAGATTCAGACTTACTGATTATTTCTTCATACGCATTTATAACTTTTCTTGATTCTTTTTGAATATTGAAAACTTTTTCATCAAGTGCTTTCAGTTTTTTATCATTCTTAATCAGTTCAGAATAGGTTTTGTCAATAAGGTTATCTCCGCGATAGCTTTCAAATGAGCCTGAAACTGAAGATTCAGCATTATCAATAGCATTTTCTACTATGGGTTTATTTTGTTGTCTTATATCTCCACAGGAAAATATTGATAAAATAAACACAGCTGCGAAAAGTATTTTTTTCATGGTAATTGTTGTTTTAATTGATTACAAATTTCGATCAACGGAAAGCAAATCAAAATCCTTATTTTCAAAATTTAAAGTAAAGGTAATGTTGAAAGTATTTCTGGTTGCTTTTATTTCTAATATATTTTGTTGAATAGAAAAATACGATAATTTATATTTATCTTGAGCAACGGGAACAATTTCAGAACTTTGACTTATGTGCATGATAGGTTTGTTATGGGGTAGGAGGAAAATTTCCTTATCTAAAAATATAATATCAGCTGTAGAGAAGGCATAGCCGCCAGTGTTACGTCTTGAGATATCCTTGAATTTGATGTATACATTTTTTATCAGCTGATAATTTCTTTTCTTTATATGTTTAAAGAAAGTGTTACGCATATGATTGACATAGGTAATACATCCAACATAAATCAAGATGGTTAATATAAAAGCTCCGACAAAAAGAGAAGAAAAGTCATCCATAAATACAAAAATAAAAAAACGGAGCCTGAAAACAGACTCCGCCTATAAAATTGTTTGCGCTAAAATTATTTACCTAAATAAGACTTAAGAATCTTACTTCTGGTATTGTGTTTTAGTCTCTTAATTGCTTTTTCTTTGATCTGACGAACTCTCTCTCTTGTAAGATCGAAAGTTTCACCAATTTCTTCTAAAGTCATTGGGTGTTTTCCGTTCAGTCCGAAGTATAATCTTACTAAATCAGCCTCTCTTGGCGTTAAAGTATTTAATGCTCTTTCAATTTCGATTTGAAGTGATTCAAGCATTAAGTCTTTATCAGGACTTGGAGATTCTCCTGAACGTAATACATCATAAAGATTAGAATCTTCACCTTCCACTAAAGGTGCATCCATAGACAGGTGTCTTCCGGAGTTTTTCATTGATTCTTTAATATCTTCCTCACTCATGTCAAGAACTTCAGCCAATTCTTCCGGAGAAGGTGGTCTTTCGTTTTCCTGTTCAAGGTGAGCATATGCTTTATTAATTTTATTGATGGAACCAATTTTGTTCAACGGAAGTCTTACAATTCTTGATTGCTCAGCTAACGCCTGTAAAATTGATTGACGGATCCACCATACTGCATAAGAGATAAATTTGAAACCTCTAGTTTCATCGTACCTTTTTGCCGCCTTCATTAATCCTAAGTTACCCTCATTGATCAAATCGGGTAAGGAAAGACCTTGGTTTTGGTATTGCTTAGATACAGAAACTACGAAACGAAGGTTGGCTTTGATTAATTTCTCAAGTGCAGCTCTGTCGCCAGCACGTATTCTTTGTGCCAATTCTACTTCTTCGTCCGCAGTGATCAGTTCCACTTTACCAATTTCCTGCAAATACTTGTCTAATGAAGCAGTTTCCCTGTTGGTAACCTGCTTAGTGATTTTTAATTGTCTCATTTATTTTATCCTCAAAAAAGAGTTACTATATATTATACGTATGGAAACATAAAAAGGTTACACAAGTTTTACTTTTTTATTAAATATTTGATTCAAAGGTTAATTAATGAGTCATCAATGGCAGCCAATAAAAAAAGTACGGCAGGGAATATGAGATCAATATGGATCAGGTGCAAAACTTGTTGGACTAAGTAAAAAGTTTCGTTAATTTGAAGAAAAAAAAATTATCTTTTTACTCCTCTAAGCTTTATACTTAAATTTTATTTAAACGCAAAGGCATGATGGAATTGATTATTGATAAGGGAGCTAGGAAAGCGACAATAGTCGCTGATGAAGCGATGTAGATACGTGTACGCTTAGAAAGAATCAATACAATTGATTCAAGCTTTACTTCCTAAAATACAACACCAGATAATAGAAATCCTTTGCGTTAAATTTTAAAATTAAACAGATCTAAATATTCTATGCCCCACCACTTTTGCGCTTGATCCATCAATATCTTTTATCAAAGTCATGAACTTCCGGTCGTCAAACAAAAAAACGGAACCAAAGTCCCGTTTTTATCTATATCTGTAAGAATTTTACTTTTAATTTAGAATAGCTCATTCAATAGCTTAGCCAATCTCAATCCTCCGTACAATAACTGTCTTTCAAGAGTATCATTGAACTTATATTGATAGTCGTAAGATAATTTTGAATCGTTTGGAGTCTGAGCATAGATTTTATTAGCGATCTTGTGAGAATCGTACAACCAGTCTTCTAAAGTACCGGATTGAATCTGTGCTACTTCTTCTTTAGATTTAATATCCAAAAGTTTAGAATATTCTGTGTAGCTGTATTTCTGAGAATCTACCAATTTCCCGTCCCAAACAGAGTGTAAATTTGTTTTGTCACCAAAATAAGTAACATTGATTTTGTTTCCACCTAAATCTTCTGCTCTTCCTACGTGTAATGGCTGTGCAAGATCTCCCATAATATGGATTAAGAAAATCAAAGCAATTTTTCTGTCTTTTTCAGAAGTGTTCTTATCCTTGATCTGGCTGGATAATGTGTTGACCTGAGTGTAAAGACTTGGTCCTGCCTGCAATTTTAAATTTTGTTCAAAATTTTTAAAATCTGTCTGTGGATCAATGTTTACATAGTGCCATGATGACGCCTGCTTCCATACTCCTGTTGTATCAGATTTGATGAAGTCTGGCCAGTTTGCCCAATAAGCAAGGCGTTCTTTGCCCATTATTTTTTTGATTTCCCTTTTTGCCTTTCTGGAAAGGTGGTTTTCTGCGATGTCTGCAATTACTCTGTGCCCCGTCAATCCCCATGCATAAGAATAAAGTGAAGAGGAAATGAATGCTAAAATCAGAATTTTAGAATAAATACTTTTCATTTTTAAATAACAATTTTCAGTATGCAAAGATACGTTCACTTTCTGAATGAACATGAAATATATTGAATTTATTCCGTTGAATATGTTAATAAAATTTAATCCAAATAAAGAACAGAATTATATTATTTTGTAAATAAGATTAGATGTTTAATGAATAAAGGTAAGACAAAATAGGCTGTAGGTTATTAATTACTATTTAAACAATGCTTTAATAATTATTGATAATTTTTATTTTAAATTAATAAAAAACTATAAATCATTGATTTTTAGGATAAAAAAATAAATTTAAAACCTTCGTGTATGATGCCTGTTACCGTATTTTTACGGAATTTACTTAAAACTATTCCTTTTAATGTCAATTAATTACTATTTTTAGAAGAAAATTATAGGTAAAATATTTTTTCAAACTTACGAGATATATTATCTTTACAAGTCATAATCACAGGAAACACTATGTATGAGAATAATATTGTAGATATGCATTACAATAAGCTGCAGACAGATTTTAAGGCTGAAGCTGTGGCTGTTAATCTTTTAAAATATCATCGGGCTGTAAGCAATATTTTTATTGAGAGAGTCGGGGTAAATGATCGTGCTTATTTAAAGGATATTAAAAGCATTTCGAGTAGCTATTTAGGCTTTGACGAGGAAGTATTCACTATAGAAAGTTATAGAGAAGGCATTTATGATTATCTTCCGGAAGGATTATTCCATCCGCCATCACTTGGAGCTTCCAGGAAAAATGTAGACACCGTTGTCAGAGAAATCCGAAAACAAAAAAGGGTAGAAGATGACGCAAGAAAATTTTTCCGTCCTTTTGAGTTGGAAGTTTTTTTTACAGAAATCAGTGCTTTACTTAAGGAATGCGAATTTGATATTACAAGCAATACAGATGTATTATTAGAAACAATAAGCGAACTCTGGCCGCTTATCAATATGCTTGATAGACAGAACGCCTATATCTTTATGCATATTTTACCTTTCTTTCATCAGATCAGAGGTGACAAAAAATGGTTTGAAAGATGTATGACTGCCTTTTTACAGGTTCCCGTAAAAGTCACTTTTTCTCCTAATGTCATTGATGAAATTGAGAAAAATGATGATTCTATGCTGCTAGGGAACTCTAGGTTAGGAGTAACCTATATTCCGAGCGGAAGACATATGGACGGGCAACGGAACTGGGTTGTCAATATCGGTCCGATTCCTTATCATGATATGAAAAAGTATATTCCGGGAAGCCCTTTCAGAAAGGTTCTTCAGACGTTGTATGACTATTTTCTTCCGGTAACTGTAGATGTGGAAGAAAATTTTGTAACAGAAAAATTAGAGTATTCATTCAGTCTTGAGGATGATGAAAGAAATGCCAGCCGCCTTGGATATTCTACCTTCCTCTAAATTATTTTATTATATTTACAACTACCAACAAAGTATAAATTCGAAAAGAAACAAATGGAAATTTCTTCAGTAAAAGGTATTTTTTTAAGGTATATCTTAATGCCTTTAATCGCAGTTATTATGATGTTTATCCTGGGAATCATCAGGAGAAATAAACCTGCGATAAAAATTAAAGTAATTATTGTATACGTACTTCTGTGCAGCTTATGTCTGGCTCTTCCTGGCTTTTTTGGATTTGCCGGAAATCTTTTTAATCCTTACTGGTATCTGATTGCACAGGTTGTTTACCTTATTTTCGGGATTATTCATGTTAATTTATTACATAAGTATTTCAGAAAGCATATTGAGTCTGTAGGAATGAGTATTTTATTTGAATCTATACTTTCTTTGACATGTATAGCTTTGGGTGGATTCCTTTTTACACTGTTGTTTAACTGGATGAGTAAAGGAACAGGGTATGCTGTTATGGCGGCTACAAGTATGCTGATCTTTGTAGTACCAATGGTTTTTTACTATTGCTATATTCAGTTTATCAGTATTCCGTTTGATATTTATAAAACATGGAGATACTCTCCTGAGCAAAAACTTCCTGATTTCGAAGGGGCAGATTTTGACAGATTAATGGTTCTAAATGTAGAATTGAGTAAGAATCTTGAGGATTCAAACCGTTTCAGAATCAAAGCAAAAACTCTTCCGACAGGAGTAACTTTCGGAGATTGGTTCTATAGAGTGGTAGACGATTATAATCATAAAAATCCAGGATCTATTATTCATCTTTCAGATGCCGAAAAAGAACCTTACTATTGGATCTTCTACACAAAAAAATCGTTTTTCAGCTTTAGAAAATATATAGATTTCGATCAGGACATTATTACAAACAATATTTCTGAAAATGAAGTAGTTGTCTGTAAGAGGGTTATTCAGCATGAAGAGGAAGGAGTCGCAAGAAATTCATAAACAAACACAAAAAATTAAAAAGTATTAAACATGATACAACCTATTAAACATTTTGCAATCAACTGGGTGGATGGGATGAAGGTTTCCCAGAGACATCTTAATGATCAGGATAATTTCTTAATTGATACTATCAGAGATTCCAATTCACTAGGAATTACTACATATAACTACGGGCTTTTGCCTATTTCCACTGAATTTACAGATCGTACTATTTTTGATGTTCATAATACAGCAACCAATGATGTACAGCTTGTCATCAAAAGATGCAGCGCTGTTACTATGGCAGGGTATCGTATTGAATTGATTGACAGGAGAATCAGTGTGAAATCTTTAGCGAAATCAATGAACGAGGAGCAGGCAGATGGAGAATATTATATTCTGATCTCTGTAAATCCTTTTGATAAAGTTCCTTTCGGAGATATTGATCCGGAAGAAATTCCGCCCCGTCATCCGAATGCGCAACCCAATCACCATATCGAATTACTTCCTGTAACTTCTTTGAACAGCAGCTATTCAGGGGGGAATTATTTAATTATCGGAAAAGTAGATCTAAAAGCTAATATTGCACAGGTAGATTCAAATTTTATTCCGCCTTGTACTTCTGTTCAGAGTCATCCTGCATTGGTAGATTATTATAGCAGCTATGCAAAATCTATCGGAAATTTACAGCAATATGCTTTCAAAATCATTCAAAAGGCATCTCATAAAAATCAGAATACAGCTTTAGCACAAAATGTTAAATTTTTGTGTAGTACAATGGTGAATACTTTTGGAGATATGTATTTCCAATTCAGAAATATTACTCCTTATCAACCGCCTGTATTTTTAATTGAGTCTTTCGCAAGATTGGCACTTCATTTATACAATTCCACGCAGCTTCTTGTTCCAGCGGAATTAGAAGAAATGTTAAACTATAGCTTGGAATGGAGTGAAATTGCCCCACACACCTTACTGAACCAACTTTCGATTGTTGCTGAGACAAACTATGATCATCACAATTGTGGGGAACCATTACTATACATTCAGCAAATGTTAAGAAGTCTGGAAACTATCTTCTCTAAACTGAGCGAATTGGATTACATTGGTCAGAGAAAAGAAAATATCATTGTCAATGAGCAGGAAGTTTCTACCAATACCAACCCTAAGAGAGGCTGGAGCGTACTAGATTAATCAACCTTATTAAAATATAAATCCCGAATTTTCATTCGGGATTTTTTATTAAAATGTTATAGAATTATTTTTTATTCAAAAGTTCTAATGTATGTTCTACATGTCCGCCGCCTTTCCATTCGTCATGTCCCGGAATGATTAAGGTTGCCTGAGAATATTTGGATTTTAAAGTATTCATAGTTTGTGACCATTGTTCAACGTTTGCTTCCTTGATATATCCTAAATCTGTTGCAGAAGTACTTTTTACTAGGCAGCCGCCATCGAGAACTTTATATTTTGGAAACCATACCACTACATTATCTACGGTATGTCCTTCTCCAAGAAAATCAACCACAAATTCTTCTCCGCCTATATGATAAGCTTTCCCTGTATTTATAATATTGTTGGACACCGCTTTACCTTCTTTTTTCAATAACTCATTGGTTTTTGCAGTGGCATAGGTCTTAATCCCTTTTTTGTTGAAGAAGCTTAAATCTCCGGCTCTGTCATCATGAGAATGGGTAGCAAATACTGCCACAACAGGTAAATTATGACGTTTTTTTATGGTATCCATCAAGCTTTGGTACTGAACTTTTTCCCAGGGAACATCAAACAGGACTACTCCTTTTTTTGTGACAAGGTAAACAGCGTTGGCAGAATATTCTTTTCCTCCGAATACACCAAAAGTTTTATAAATATATAAGTTCTTGCTGATAGGCGGTTCTATTACAAAATCCTTTACCTGAGCATTAGCAAACGGACTTAATAATAGGGAAACAATAAAAAACTGTATGCTTTTTTTCATAATTTTTAGGGTAATAATTAAAGTTTTAGTATTGAGCAGAAGGATTGAATCTCTCTGTAAAGTTTTGCAAACCTAGTAAATTTATAAACCAAAGTTTTTTATGAAAGATAATTTAACCGTTTTTTAACAGTTTAGTCTTATTAAATGATAAAGGCTTACAAACGAAAGGCATTTACAGATATCACCTTCCTGCAAAAGAAGAACGTCAAACATTGGACAAATAGTTTCTCAAACCAATGGAGAGCCTTATTTTTCAAAATCATAGAGATTAATCCCTATTTCTCCATTCTTGGTTTTAATAGCTTTTGTATGTAAAGGGTAAAAAATAAATTCCCCGGCACCTCGTATTTTAGCATCCAAAAGATGTCCTGCAAGAGCTGTATAATCTTCTCTTCCCAAAGTAATATGAAGATGAAGCATTGGTTTATCATCAATTACAGAAACATTTCCTGAAATATTGGCAACTTCCATTTGTTCTGTGAATGTTTTATCGATATAGTTTTTTGTCTCAGGATTAAAGAATCTGAGTGTGGCTTCACTTACAGCACCAATTCCTGTAACCTCTCCAGCCTGAATATTCTGACTTTGAATAAAATCCGTTAAAGCTTCCACAATGCTTGATTTGTTTCTAATACTTACCATATAAATCTGATCTGTTTTTCTTGCGGACCAGAGACTTCCTTTTAAATTTAGTATTTCCATAATGATGAGTGTTTGATGAATTGAAATGCAAGAAAATAAAAGTTTTGAGTGGTTTATATTTTTGCACAGATACACGAATGCTTTAAAATTATATGCAATAATCATGCTTCTCAATCCTTACTGTTTGTTAAAACCTGGAATGTTTATGAAAATTTAATATTTCTTTTAATAGTAAAAACTGATAAAAAATCCCGAAATTTGCGTCAAATAAAAGATTAATGAAGATTGTAGATATTGAAAGCTGGAACAGAAAGGAGCATTTTGACTTTTTCTCCGGTATGGAAAGTCCTAATTTTGGTTTTACAACGGAAGTGGATTGTACCAAGGCCTATGATACGGCAAAAGAAAACGGATATTCTTTCTTTGCCTATTACTTTCATAAATCTATGATTGCCATTAATACGGTGGATGAGTTGAAACTTAGAATTGATGATGGAAAGGTTATTCAGTTTGATAAAGTTCATGCCGGAAGCACTATTGGCAGACCGGATGGCACTTTCGGTTTTTCATTTACTCATTTCTCAGAAGATTTTGAAACGTTCAATGCGGCATTGCAGGAAGAGATCCAGGGGGTTCACAATTCTACGGGGCTTCGACTAAGCAATGAAAGATTGGGTAAAGACCATGTAAGACATACTACAATTCCGTGGAATTCATTCACTTCGATTCTTCATCCTACCAATTTCAACACGGGTGATTCTATTCCGAAAATAGCTTTCGGAAGGTTCAGTATCCGTGATGGAAAGAAGTTTCTTCCGGTATCTATAGAAGCTCATCATGGACTTGCAGACGGTATTCACCTTGCAAAGTATGTGGAGGAATTCCAAAGACAGCTTGATCAATAGGTATTATGATCTGATAGTGTTTAGACTGGAAGAGCTTAATTTTAATAGTAAATCTTCCTTTTCTCAATTTTTACGATTTGCTCTTTTTCCATTTGCTTTATGGTTCTGATCACTGTTTCTACACAAAGTCCGGTTAAGGATGCCAATTGCTGCCTCGTAAGAGGTATTTGGAAAGAGTAGGGAGTCTTGTCTTCGTGATAGCTTTTAAGATAATCCAGAAGAAGTTTAAGCTTTGAACCTGGATTTTGAAAAGACAGATTATAGAACATAATATACTTATGATACATTCTTTCTGCAAGACATTGATAAATGCTGAGCGAAATATCAGGATTAGTATGTATCAAATTTAAAAAGCTGGATTTCGGCATTCTGAAAACAGAAGAGTCTTCTATAGCAACAGCATTCATAGGATAAGGATATTCTACAAATAAAAGAGACTCTCCGAAGCTGTGACCGTCTGAGAAAATATTCTGAATAAATTCTTTTCCATCTTCTGTATAATTATTAAGCTTTATTTTTCCTTTTTCTATCTGATAATAATACAGCGGTATTTCTTCTTCGCGAAAAATAATTTCTCCCGCTTTATACTGTTTCATTTCAGCTCCAAATGAAATTAATAGATTTTCAAGAATCATAATATTTGTGATTTATTTAGTTTGCAATTTCAAAACCGTTTTAAATGCACACTTTTTATCATTCAGATAATATCATTTAAATTCAAAGTTTAAAAAATAAAGAAACGAATATTTTTATGTTCAGCCTCGAAACATGGTACCATTCATCTACCACATTTATTTTAAAGAAAAACAATGTATTTCAAAATACTGATCTCAATCATAAAAAATAAACTACAAAACCGGTTACATTTACAGCCATATTAAAAGGGAAAGCAAAACAATTGCAAACGTGCTGATAAAAGCAGTTATGATATTTCACTTAAAAACGGAACGTGGTATGTATGTGGTACGCTATTTTCATAAAATTTTAATCATTTTTTCTTTCTTTGCCCAATATAAAAATGAGTTAAAATTCAAATGTGTGAATATTTCAACCTAATTATTCGATAAATACAAACCTTGTGTCAATTGTTTTAAGAAATGCTCTTGGAATTCCTGAATTCACAGAGTAATTTCATACCCCTGATATTAAAACACTATTGATAAGAAAAAGATTTTGCACCAGTGGACAAAGGATGTTCATTGGAAATTAGTAGAGATGAGAAAGTATTATGAAAAACAAAAACCTTGAATCCAACTTAGAGGATTTGAATCAAAAAATTCTTGTACAAGATGAAATAATGGCATTAGCCAAAGCAAATTCTCCCCGTCTGCTGAATAAGTTCAGACTGGTATATCCGGATTTTTTCGAAAAGCTATCCGCTATACAGCCAGCCTTAAAAAACTCTGAACTGATCTTTTGTATTTACCTTAAGCTTAATATGACAACAAAGGAAATTGCAACCTGCATTTTTGTCACGCCAAAAGCAATACAAAACCGGAAAAACCGGATCAGAAAGAAACTTAACATTCCATCTGAATTTGATATTTATAAATGGTTTAATGAATTTTAAACCATTTTTTTATGCTCTGATCACTGCCTTTTCCAGGTCGTGATAAAGGAGAATTTTCCAGTCATTTTCTTTTGCTTCTTTTTCCCATCTAAGTCTAAGTTCCATTGCTTTTCTGCCATCAAAATCGCTTTTGTAAGCCAAATGATACTTTAAGTAGGATGCCTGTGGAAGATCGTCTGCACCATAGAAAGCAATTTCTTCGTTTTCTTTGATCCAGAATACCTGCATAAATGGAGTATGTCCACCGACCACTTCGTATGAAATTTCATCCGTAATCTGTCCCTTATCATCATTCATCCAGATAATATGAGGTAATTGAATCAGTTTTCCCAAAACCTCAAAATCAAAGGAAGGATTACCTTTATTTTCCATGGCAAAATCCAGCTCACGTCTTTGAATGTAAATATCTGCATTGGGAAAAGTTGCTTCAAAACCATTATCAGTAAGTGTTACGGCACCTTCAATGTGATCTTTATGAAGATGGGAGAGAAGTATTTTAGTAATCTGACTGTGACTGATATTTTCTCTTTCCAATATTTCTGAAACCACCGATGTTCCGTTTTCATTTTTCCATCCGATTCCAGCGTCTAAAAGAATATAATCATTTTCAGTAATGATAAGAAAAGGTTGTACCGACATTTTTATTCCGGAAACCGTATCAAAGTTCTCTTCTGTTAAAAGTTTGAAGTCTTTGGTCTTGCTGGCGGAAAAATTGCCTTCTTTAAGTGGAATGATTTTCATCTTGCAAATTTCCTGATTATTTCTAAAATCTGAAAGGTTTTTCATCAATATAAATCATCGGAAAAAACGATTAAATAAAGACAAATCTTAATTTTTCTTCTATCATTCTCAAAGGTTAAATCAATGATCATATCTTAACTCTTTTATGAAAATGATTACCTTTGAGATCTTAAAAATGATATCGTATATCATTTATTTCATTCAATAAAAAATAACATGCAGGAGAACTCTACCAACGGTATTTCACGAACGGTAATCTGGTTAATGTCTATCATTTCAGGGCTGGTTGTGGCAAATAATTATTATAATCAGCCTTTGCTGGCTCTTATTTCAGAAGACTTTAATGTTTCAGAAGCGGCAGCCTCCAGAATTTCAGTGCTTACCCAGGTTGGATATGCTTTAGGATTACTGTTGATTGTTCCTCTGGGAGATAAATTTTATCGTAAAAAATTGATTCTTACAGATCTTTTTCTTGTTTTTGGAGCTTTATTATGGATGACCTTTGCTAACCAATTGTGGATGTTGTACGCAGCAAGTTTATTGATTGGTGCAACATCGGTGATTCCGCAGTTATTTGTTCCTATTGCCGCAGAATTATCATCCGATAAAGAAAAGTCTGCCAATATCGGGCTGGTAATGTCCGGATTGCTTTTGGGAATTCTTCTTTCCCGCTTTATAGGTGGAATTGTCGGAGAATTATGGGGCTGGCGTGCAATGTTCGGAATTGCGGCTGGGCTAATGATTTTGGTTTGGTTAGCCGTTTACAAAATGCTTCCTGAACTTCATCCGAATTTTAAAGGTTCATATAAAGAACTAATGAGTTCTGTTGCACATCTTGCGAAAACGCAGCCTATTCTTCAGCTTGCCTCATTCCGTGGTGCTATGGCATTTGGTTCTATGTGTGCCTTATTTACTACTTTGGTTTTTCACATGGAAAAACCGCCTTTTAATGCAGGGGCATCTGTAGTAGGAAGTTTTGGATTGGCAGGAGCAGTAGGGGCATTAGCGGCAGCAAAAGTAGGAAACTTACAGAAGTATCTGGATATCAATAGAATTATTTTATATTCTTTACTGATTCTGATAGGCAGCTGGGGCTTTACTTATTTTGCAGGAGAAACATATTGGGGATTAATTATAGGAGTAATCCTTGTAGATCTGGGTGTACAATCCAGTCACATTATGAACCAAACGAATTATTTTATGATCAAATCCAATGCGGTGAATAGATTGAATACGGTTTATATGGTTTCCTATTTTATCGGAGGTTCGCTGGGAACATGGCTAGCATCTATAGCATGGCAGAAAGTACAATGGACGGGCGTTTGTTTTGTAGGAACGTTGTTTGGAATCTTGGCACTGATTGCTCATATTCTTTTCTGTAATAGAGTAAATAAGGCTTAATTAAAATATTGCCACGGATGCACGAATGAAATTATTAGTGCATTCGTGGCAACTTTATTAAAGTTATATTAAAGGCGTTTCTTTAGTTTATATAACTTATGTATTTTCCACCCTGAATTAAATTCTGCAATAGACTAAATACAGATTTATTAAAATATTGCCACGGATGCACGAATGAAATTATTAGTGAATTCGTGGCAACTTTATTCAAGTTTATTTCAAAGGTGTTTCTTTAGTTTGTAGTAAGCTTTTGTGTTTTCCACCCCATTTACTGAGTTGGTTCCATATGGGGATCAGATCTCTTGCAATGTCAGTAAGTTCATAGTCTACTCTTGGTGGAACTTCTGCGTATACAGTTCTTTTTAGCAAACCTTCTTTTTCCAGTTCTCTTAGCTGTAGGGTCAGCATTCTTTCGGTGATTCCTGAAATAGCTTTTCGAAGCTCGCTGAACCTAAGCTTTCCATCTTTTAACTTATCCAGAATCAGAAGTTTCCACCTTCCTCCAATTTTACATACAGCATAGGTGAGATCACATTCGTGAATGTACTGTCGGTTGATATTATTGGTTGAGTTTTCTTTTATTTTACCCATTACTTACAAATTTGTTAGTACCGCACAATTCGGCGTATACAATGCAAATGTAAGGTTTGAGATTTAATTTTGCCCTGTAAAACAAAAAATAGTACAGGTAAAGAACAATAGCGCTCACGTTCATCACTGTATGATTTCTTTAAATTAAAATAAAATGCAGTTAATATCAAAAATAAATCAGATTGTAGATCAATTAGAAAAAATACAGCCATTCAATGTGCAAAATCCGTTAGACGGAACCCGTAAATATCTTGAAACAATGTCTCTTCAACTGAGCGGCAAGAAAGATCCTGTTGCTATGATTGAAGAATTGACTATTCAAAAAGAAAGTCATCAGATCCCTATCAGAATATACCGTCCGAAAGGAAAAACAGTTCAGAAATCATCAGCTATTGTTTATATTCATGGGGGCTGGTTTATCGCGGGAGGCTTTGAGACACATGATGCTATTGTTCGTAAATTGGCTAACGCAACAGAGTCCGTAGTTATTTTTGTAGATTACCGACTTGCTCCGGAGCATCCATTTCCTGCGGGGCTGAATGACAGTATTGATGCTTTACAATGGGTAATAGAGAATGCAGAGTCTTTAGGTATAGATGAAAACCAGATCGGGATTATTGGGGACAGTGCGGGAGCGGCTTTATCTACTGCTGTTTCTACTCAGATTGGAGAATATTTAAAATTCCAGATACTTATATATCCTGCTGCGGATAATCAACTCAATACAGAAACATGGAAGATCTATGAAAACGGTCCTGTTCTAAATAAGCAGGGAGGTATTGAGGCATGGAACTGGTATCTGCCAAAAGAAGAGCTTGATAACCCTCTTGCTATTCCGTTAAAGATAAAAGACTTTGGTAAAACTCCACCAACGCTTATAATATTTGCTGAACACGATCCTTTGCTAGATGACGGAAGACAACTTGCGGAGAATATGAATAATGGAAAAGTTCCGATAAAAACAAGCTTCTATAAAGATATGGTTCACGGTTTTATGCATATGGGGGAAATTCTGGAAGAAGTTCAGATTGCAATTGACGAAATGGCTTTATTTGCTCATCACAATTTCGGAATGGCTAAAGAAAAACAGGAATGAAAAAGTATGCGTATATAGGTTGTCTGGGATTTATAGCTGTGATTACCACAGAATTTGGAGTCATTGGAATTTTACCACAGATTGCTGAGCATTATAAAATCAGTATTGATAAAGCGGGTTACCTGTTGAGTGCTTTTGCTCTTGTTATTGCACTCACAGGACCTTTTATGACCCTTCTCACCTCTGGAATTGATCGTAAGAAGATCATGACCGTTGCTATATTCATGTTTCTGATTACCGGGATTGTTTCTTCATTTTCACCTCCTTTCTGGCTGTTGATGACTGTAAGAATACTTCCGGCATTTCTTCAGCCTGTTTATATTGCAACGGCATTGTCTGTAGCTATTTCTGAAGCTGATGAGAACAAAAAAAATGGTTTGATGAGTATTGTTTTCAATGGGGTGGCTATTGCTATGGTGACTACAGTTCCTTTTGCAACATGGATGGCAGGGGTATGTTCCTGGGAATACTCATTTATAATACAGTCTGTAGTGAGCTTAATTGCCTTGATCATCATTTGTTATTTCCTTCCGGCAATGCCTGTTAAAGAGAAAAAATCTTATGGAAGCCAGGTGAAAATCCTTACAGAGACTTCATTTATATTGAGTACCCTAGCCAATTTCTTTATGATAACCGCATGGTTTTCTACCTATAGCTATTTTGCAGAATATCTTGGAAAAAGTAAAGGAATGAATCCTTCTATGATTAGCTATATGCTGTTACTATTTGGGATTATTGGTATTTTGGCAAATTGGATAGCCGGGAAAATGCTTAATAAAAATGTAACCCGAACGATGTCCTTCTTTCTCTCCGGAACCATTCTCATTCCTATATTATTGTATTTATCAGACGGGAATTTTTGGGCAACTGTAGCCGTAATCGGAGTTTGGGGATTTCTCTATTCGCCAAGTTTTCTCAATGCCTCTACCTATATGATTTCCTCTGCGCCCAACGCACTTGAATTTGCCAACAGCTTAGCCACTTCTTTTGGAAATCTTGGAGTAACATTGGGGACTACTATCGGAGGATGGATTATCGTTGCAAGAGGAGTAGAATATACACCGTGGATAGGTTTTGTTTTTGGAATTCTGGCATTTTTAATGATATGGATAAGAAGTATTTTTGAAAAGAGAAATCAGCAAGTTTCTGCGTGTCATAATTAAACTGTAACATATTTTGTTACATTAAATAAAATACGTATCTTTGTATGATTAATTTGATTTAAAATTAAATACAATGAAAATAGAAATATGGTCGGACGTGATGTGTCCTTTTTGTTATATTGGAAAAAATAATTTTGAACAGGCATTAGAGAAGCTTCCTTTTAAAGATCAGGTGGAAGTAGAGTGGAAGAGTTTCCAGCTGGATCCTACGCTGGACGCCAATAAACCTCAGACTACCATACAGTATTTTGAAGAGAAAAAAGGTGTACCGGAATCTCAGGCTAAGCAGATGCTTGCTCAGGTTGCCCAGATGGGAAAAGGTGCCGGAATCAATTTTGATTTTGAGAAAGCGTTAATTGTAAATACTTTCACTGCTCACAAACTTCTTCATTTGGCTAAAAAGCATAATAAGTCTAATGAAATGGAAGAAGCTTTATTCATTGCTCATTTTATAGACGGCAAAAATGTAGGAGATCCTGAAGTATTGGTTTCTCTGGCAGAGAATATGGGAATTGATACAGAAGAAGCAAGAAAAGCGGTTACTTCTGATGAAATGGATTATGAAATAAACCAGGATATCCTTGAAGCAAGAAATAATGGTGTTTCCGGAGTTCCTTTCTTCATTCTGAACGGGAAATATGCAGTATCCGGAGCTCAACCTGTAGAAGTGTTTGAAAATGCTCTTCAGCAAACCTATAAAGAGACGGTAAGTCCTTTTAAAGATCTTTCGGGAGACAGTGGTGCTTCCTGCAATGCTGATGGATGCAGCATCTAAAAAAATAAATCTTAAATCCCCAAAACAATTCTCTATTGCTTTGGGGATTTTAATAAAGTGCGCTCGATAATTCTTGAAACTCTCGTATCTTTGTAAAACAGCTTTAATAGCTGTATAAAATCTATTTTCTCAATGATAAAAATTAATAATGACCTTCATTATCCGATTGCAGACACGCTTTTTGTTTTTGCATTGGATTCGGAAGCAGGAACAGCATTTGACGGAAAAAACAAATTGATAACAGGTATCGGAAAAGTAAATGCTGCAATAGAACTGACAAAAGAGATCCATGCCAGAAAGCCAAAACTGATTGTTAATTTAGGATCAGCAGGCAGTAAGGGATTTCATAAAGGAGAAGTGATTTGCTGTACGAAATTTATTCAGAGAGATATGGATGTAAGAGGACTTGGTTTTAAACTCTATGAAACCCCGTTATCCGGAGTTCCGCCTGTCTTAGAATATGGTCTTAAAATGGATACCCTGAAGCAAGGAGTCTGCGGAAGCGGTGACAGTTTTGAGATGAACCATTCTGAAACAGATTACAATATTGTAGATATGGAAGCTTATCCATTGGCACTTATTGCGCATCAGGAAAACATCCCGTTCCTGTGTTTAAAATATATTTCTGACGACGCAGGAAGTAATGCAGCGGAAGACTGGAGCGTACAGGTACATCTGGCTTCTGAAGCATTTAAAAAAATATTATTCTCATAAAATAGTATCATGGCATCCATTATCATTAATAAAGCATCATCTGAAGATTGGGAAACCTTACAAAACCTCGGAACTCAGACGTTTACAGAAACTTTTGCAAAAGATAATTCTGAAGAGGCGATGAAAAAATACCTTGAGGAAAGTTTCAATGCAGAAAAACTGAAAGCAGAACTTGGCAATAAGGAATCCTATTTCTTTATTGCCTGGGAAGAGGACAATCCTGTTGGTTATCTTAAAGTAAACGCTGGTAATGCCCAGACAGAATTACAGGATGAAACCAGTCTTGAAATTGAAAGAATTTATGTAAAACAAAGCCATCATGGTAAAAAAGTGGGGCAGCTTCTTTATGACAAAGCTTTAGAAACCGCTCAGCATCTTGATAAATCATATCTGTGGCTTGGAGTCTGGGAAGAGAATGTAAGAGCGCTAAACTTTTACAGGAAAAATGGCTTCGTGGAGTTTGACAAGCATATTTTCAGACTTGGAGATGAAGAACAAACAGATCTGATGATGAAAAAAGTATTGGATCAGAAGTAACTTACACTGCGTGAACTCCTCTGAATTTTTAAAACAAATCAATCAGTATTATCCTTTATCTGATAATACCATTCAGGCTCTGCTGGATGTTTGTACCGAAAAACAGTTTAGTAAAAACGACCTTATTCTGGAAGCAGGAGATAGGGCGAGATATTATTATTTCTTACAATCCGGATTGGTAGGATATTACACAGTTGATCAGCAGGGTGATGTTATTTATAAAATTTTCTTTGAGGAAAACAGTTTTATAGCTTCTACTTCAGCAATTATAAAAAAAGAGGCTAGTGATTTTAATATAATAGCACTTGAAGACTGTTCTGTCATACAATATCCTGAGAAAGTTTACAGAGATCTATTAGAGAAACATCATGATCTGGCTCTTTTTCATATCAGATATCTGGAAAACAACTGGGTTGTGAAAAAAGAACAACTTGAAGTTTCCTTAAAATTTGAGACAGCGAAACAACGCTACCTGCAATTACTGGAAAATAAATCGCTGTATAACAGATTGAAACAACATCATATTGCATCTTATCTTGGGATTACACCTACTCAGCTCAGCCGTATAAAAAAGGAAATAAATTAACAAAAGCTTCAACATATGTTGAGGCTTCTTAGTTTTTTACCATGCATCTTTGCAACATCATAAGATCATAATGATATTTTAATGTAAGATAAAATTCCTTATATTTAAGATACACTCTGATGCTATGTCATTATTAATGTAAACATTTTACAGTATGAAAAAGTTATTCAATATTGTTGTGGTACTTACCACTTTTATCCCATTTTCAGCCCAAAAGATTATTCATCAGGAAGTTTTCAGCCAGAAAATGAATAAGAAGATCAAAACCATTATTATTACCCCGGATATTCAGCCCAAAACCACTTATCCGTCGGTATATATTCTTCATGGCTTCAGTGGAAATCCGGAAAGGATTATTAAACAGGATATTCCGGATCTGGTTCAGAAAGCACAAGAGTACCAAACCATTTATGTTTTGCCGGATGGAAACTACAGTTCGTGGTATGTGGATAGTCCGATTGTGAAAGATTCACAGTATCAAACCTTTATTGGAAAGGAACTTGTAGAGTTTATTGACAAAAGTTATCCCGTGAAAACTGAGAAGAAATTCCGGGGTATTCTGGGCTGGAGTATGGGAGGTTATGGAGCAACGAATATCGGCGTTACTTATAATAAAACCTTTGGTATTGTAGGAAGTTCTTGTGGTGCGCTGGATTTCAATTCATTCGGGCAGGGATATAATAAATACATGGTAGATAAGGTACTTGGTCCGCTATTAACAATGAATCCCGTTTTCCTCACTGACAATAAGGTGAAGCTAATGGCAGATGCCGGACAGCATTATATTTTTGATTGTGGAACTGAGGATGTGCAGATGATTGGTATGAACAGAAATTTTCACAAAAAGCTTACAGACCTTAAGATCCAGCATCTTTATATAGAATCCCTGGGAATTCATGATGATAAATACTGGAGCAGATCACTTTCTGAGCAGCTGACTTTGTTTAATAAATTTTTTAATCAATAAATCTTTGTCAGTATATTAAATAAAAACAGCTTTACATTCATAGTGTAAAGCTGTTTTATTATTTTTATATTGAATCAATGCGAATTGGCTTTAATTGCATTTTATAGTTTTTAAGTAAAACTAGAGTGACAATTCCTACCACCAGCTCTATGAGTGCGCTGCCCCAATAAATACTTTTAATGCCAAAATAATGGGGTAAAATCAGCATCAAAGGAATATAAAGAATTACCTGACGGAGAAAAACCAAAAAACTGGCTTTCTTACTTTGGTTAACCGCTGGATAATAGGAAAGTGCCAGTACGGTAACGGGAAGTAACGGCAATACAGAAAAAAACAATCTGAAATCTATAATCTGATGGTATTCTGCAATATAACCAGGAAGCATTAACCCAATCAACTCCTCAGGGAAAATTAAAGCTACAAGGAAAAATGGTGACAGTATCGCTATACCGGCAAGGATATAAGTTTTTAAGAACTTTCCGGCTCTGCTAAATTGTCCCGCTCCAAAATTAATTCCCACTACAGGCTGCAAACCTCTCATTAAACCGAATAAAGGAGTCAGCAGGAAAAGAAAAAAACGGTTCAGTATCGTAAAAAAAGAAATATCTTTTTCCGTTCCGTAAGCGGCGATAGCATTGAAGATAATAATACTCTGAACTACACCCATCACGGAAAGAATCATCTCCGGAAGTCCGAGTTTTAGAATCCTTTTGCCAATTTCTTTATCATAAGAGAAAGATTTCCAGCTGGTTTCAAACGAGCTTTTTCCTTTTGCGTAATAATAGAATCCTAAAATAGAATAGATCAGCATTCCACAATTCGTTGCCCATGCCGCTCCTGCAACGCCCCATCCGAAAACAGAAATGAAAACAGGTTTCAGAATAATATCAATAATAAGCCCTACGGTAATCATCGCCGCGGCAGTTTTCATTTTTCCTTCAGCCCGTACAAGCATATTCAGTGCAAGCCCGTAGATCCAGAAAACAGTTCCGATAAGCGTTACTCTGAAATATTCTACGGCTATTGTCTGTAAATTTCCTTTTGCCCCCATCATCGCCATCAGCTCATGAGCGTAGATATATGCCGGCACCGTACATAAAACGGAAAAACAGATACATAAAACATTGAAGCTTCCAAACAACCGATATAGCTTATCTCTGTTATTTTCTCCAATCCAGATGCTAACGGCGGCTCCGGCTCCGGTTCCTGCAAGTCTTCCAAAACCCAACACAATCTGCGACAGGGGATAGGCAAGTCCTACTGCTGCTAAAGCCTGTGTATTGATTAAATATCCCACAAAGATCGCATCCATAAAGTTATTGATCCCATAAAGAACAATTGCCGCAACGGCAGGCCATGAAGTTTCCCACATGACCTTTTTCATTTCACCTTCTAAGATGAATGTTTTGCGGTCCATTTCTTCTGTGTATTAAACTCCTGAAAAGCAATTCTTTTCTCTACTTTATAAATTTCTTTCCCGGCAATAGCATTAATAATCAAAGCATTTCTGTAAGCGCCCATTCCCAGATCCGGAGTTACAAAGCCATGAGTATGAAGCTCTGCATTCTGAACAAAGATATTTTCTGCCTGATCTATTGTGTAATAACGACTTACATTAAAAAGCCCGTCTTCGGTTCTTTGGATAAGGTTTTCTATTCCTTGTAAAAATTTCGGCTCTTTATATTTGTACCCTGTTGCAAGAATCACATACTCTGAAATATGAGTGAAAGTAGCATTATCCTGCACATGAGTGAAATTCAATGCGTAAGAATTACCTTCCGGAAAAATATTATCTAATTGGCAGCTAGGTTTCAGAGCTACATTTAAAGCTACATTTCCAACGCTCATTCCGTATAAAGTATCGAAAATATCATTGATCAGTTCAAAATTGATTCCTTTATACAATGGGGGCTGCTTGGCAAGAATCGTTTTACGCTGTGAAGGCGGCATATTATAGAAATGATCTACATATTCCGGGGAAGTAAGTTCAAGCGTCAACTTGGAGTATTCCATCGGGAAAAAACGATCCGGTCTTGTAAACCAGCTCATGAAAGGACCTTCTTCTGTTTCAGGTAAAAGATCCTGAAATATTTCTGCAGCACTTTGCCCGGAACCGATAATTGATACGGAATCAGCATTCTGAATCTGTTCTTTGTATTTCAGATATTCTGAGGTATGGATGACATTCGGGAAATTTTTACCTTCCATAAATGCAGGCAGGCTAGGTTGTGTTCCCGTACCCAATACAATTTTCTTTGCAGAATATTTGATGACATCATTGTTTTTTAGATCCAAAACATCGATAACGAATACGTTTTCAGATTCATTAAATGCAATATTCTCTACTTTTTTTCCAAACTGGCAGCTCTTCAGCTGATTGGCTGCCCATTGACAATACAGATTGTATTCTTTTCTTAACATGAAAAAATCTTCTCTGATGTAAAACTTGTACAGGCGATCTGTTTCTTTTAAAAAATTAAGAAAGCTGTATTTACTTTTCGGATCTGCCATAGTTACAAGATCTGCCATGAAAGGAACCTGTAAAGTTGCGTTATCCAGCATCAATCCAGGATGCCAGTCGAAGCCGTCTGCCTGATCAAGAAATAAAGCAGAAACTGTTTCTACGGGTTCAAGAAGAGCGGCAAGACCAAGATTAAAAGGACCTATTCCGATCCCAATGATATCGTATGTTTTATTATTTCCCAAAGTTTTTATTTTTATAGGTTAAATTAAAAGCTTCGACTCATCATTGAGCGGAGTCGAAGGCTTCTTTTGATCATAGGATTAAGCGTTATTTGCTTCTAATCTGCTTTCCGGGCATTTTTCCCAGTAATTTTCACGGGTGCAGAAAGTAAGATAAGCTGTTTTATGAGGCATGGTGATGATACCTTCTCTCGTATACCCTAATTTTGTGATCAGCCTGTCCGTAGGAACTGCATCTACAGAAGCTTCACCGATACATTTCCCCACTTCAGGAAGCGAGAATATATAATCCAGTGCTACCTGGAAAGACTGGAAGGAATACTTTTTATCTTTACGCGTTTCGGCAACAAAGAAATGCGTTCCATAATCGGTAGGAAGAGCGTCATAATATGCTCCAACAATATCACGCATTGACCAATAGGGTTCAAAACTAAACTGCGGAACACCATTGATTTCTCCAATAAAGCTGTGCTGCTCATCACTTGGAAGGATCGTTCTGAACCATAATTCCAGCTCTCTTTTAGGACCATCCATTTTCCAGTAAGGCTTGGCATGGTCCATATTGAACCATTCATGAATCATTTCAAAATCATTCTCAATATTGAAAGGTCTGATGCTGATCGTGATATTTTCGTCTTCAAAATAACGTGAGTATACCGTTTCTGTAGTGGTTGGCTTGATTAATTTATCACTGTAGAAATATTTATTCAGCGGATTAGGCGTGTCAAGGAAAACAGCAGGATATTCAAGAGATTCATCGGCTTCATTGATGTTTTGTAAGCTGGTGATGAGGTTTCCTTTGGTATACCAGTTTCTTTTATTGGTAATATAATCTACCAAGCCTGTTTCGTCTTCATTTTCAAGTTCTTTGAAAGCTTTATAAACCAGGTTGATCAGTTTCTTTTCATCAGCCAATTGATTACATCCTAAAGCATTTACAACACCTAAAATATTGTTGGTCACCAAATAATAGATATACTTCGGAGCTAAAGATTCTTCATCAATAATAGACTGACTTTCATCCGCAATTCCCGGAAGCGCATTAGAAACAAGATCTTTTCTTCCTTCCCTGAAAAAGAACCCTTGATTATCCCTGAAATAGATCTTCGCAGGAAATCCTTTTTTATCCAGTTCTATCATTACATTTTGCTGGTGGAACTCACAGGCAAGTCCGTAAGTATTCAAAATTTTAACGATAGGTCTTACACAAAGATGAAGATATTGCTTGAACCATTCCAAAGCTAATTTTTCAACAGGCTGATTCAGTTTTTCAGCAGTAGTTGTGATGATATTCTGTAATCTTGAAGGCTTTCCTAAAATTCCATCCTGACATAAGGCAGCCAAAAGAGTTACATTTTTATTTTTATTCTCTCTCTGGAACGGGTTTCTTCTGATGCTGATATTGAAGCCATTGATCACTTTCCCGTTAAACGTAACTGCCATAAAAGCAGGATCTACCATAAAATCAATTTCCGGAAAATCATTCTGTAAATTTTTTCCCCAATCCGTTTTCAGAAGTCTGCTGATATCATAGCCGCGGTGAAGCTCCGGATACAGGTTGATTCTCTCAGAATTCGTGATTTTAACATGCAAAGAAAACTTGAACATCCATTTATTGTCCTCATTGTATACCGTTCTTACTGAAGAAGTAGGAGTGAAGTACTCACCATAATGTCCTAAAGCAAAAATAATCCCTTGTTCCTGCATGATCTGTACATTTTCCTGACTCAAAAGATAGTCTGCCTCCCAAGGATGCATCGGAAGAATATGATACTCTGGATGCTGGTCCCAAAGTTTTTTATGCTCGCTATCAAGAGCAGGATATATTTTCTCGGCAAGTTCTTTACTTACAAGCTCACCATCTGCATTTTTTTCGATGAAATGATCAGGATTTACAAGGAAATAAAACAATTGGAATCTTCCCGATGTTTCCGGTGAATATTTCAGAAGATCTTCACCTTTGAATCCTTGTTTAGATTTTGGAACCGGGTGAAGAATATGCCCTAAAATAAGAGACTGCTCAGCCTCAATGAAAGACATTTCTACATCATTGATCGCCTGTTTACTGTGAATGGAGTGGTATAGATATTCCGAAAGGTTATCAATACTGTTGCTTAATCTTTCCAACACGGTGGAAGATTCAATACCAGGATAAATTCCTTTAGCATACTCAGCGGTAAGCGTCATAAAACCATAAACATCAAGCTCTGAAACTTCGTCAGTATTCAAAACTCTCATCAATACAGGGAAGTCAAAAAGATGCCTTCCGCTTTCTGAAAAATAAGCCACAGGAACGTACACATCACATCCAATAGAAGAAAAATCTATTCTGATATGAAGATCTGTAGGTGTTGTATGGAGATATTTAGCAATTCCTTCATCATATTTAGGGATTCCTAAATATCGGCTCCAGTTTGTAAATTCTTTCATGTAGCAGTTGATAAGTGCTGTATAGTTTACCTTTTCTGCGTATTCCGGGATATTAGTTGAGTTCAATGTATTCATTTCCGTATTTTTTAATAATGTTAAGGATAGATTTAATGTCTTCAATAGTGGTTAGAGGATTAAGGATGGTAAACTTCAGATAAAACTGTCCGTTTACCTTGGTTCCTGCTGTAAGGGCATTTCCCTGTTTGTAAAGTTGTGATTTGATATAAGTATTGATCCTGTTCAGGTCAAATGTTTTAAATGGATCTGCCGAATAACGGAAAACCAGTGCTGAAATATCAGAAGAATTCAAGAGTTCAAAATAAGGATCGTTTTCCAGGACTTCAGCGGCTTCACGGGCAGTCATGATAATTCTGTCAATATAACTTCCCAGCCCTTTTTTTCCTATAATTCTCAAGGTAAACCAAAGTTTCAGTGCATCGAAACGTCTTGTCGTCTGGATAGATTTATTGACCTGATTCGGGATTTCATTTTCATCATGATCTTTAGGGTTCAGATAATCCGCATAATGGGTAATCAGTCTGAAATAGCTTTTATCTTTTACTAAAAAGCCGCTGCTGCTCACCGGCTGGAAAAATCCCTTATGATAATCTACCGTTACAGAATCTGCAGCTTCAATTCCATTGATCAGAGCGCGGTATCTCTCCGTTAAAAGAAGGGCACAACCATACGCTGCATCCACATGAAACCACAGATTATACTTTTGGGCAATCCCTGAAATATTGATTAAAGGATCTATATTCCCGAAATCTGTAGTTCCTGCCGTCGCTACAACCGCAATAGGAATATTTCCATTTTCAATTTCCTTTCTTACAGCATCTTCCAGCAATACACTGTTCATTCTGAAAGAACGGTCTGTTTTGATTTTAATAACAGCCTGCTCTCCAAGTCCCAGCATAGAAGCACTCTTCTGAATACTGAAATGCGCGGCTTCAGATACAAAGATCCTGAAACGGTACGCTTCTTTTGGAAGTCCGTCTTTTTTAATATTATGATTAAGATATTTAATGGAAAAATGATCCCTTGCCAGCAACATTCCCATCATATTACTCTGGGAACCTCCACTGGTGAAAATTCCGTCTGAATCTTTATCAAAGCCTATTTCCTTACAAGTCCATTCAATAAGCTTCTGTTCCATCAAAGTACCTCCTGCACTCTGATCCCAGGTGTCTAAAGAAGAATTGATAGAGCTTATCATTGCTTCCGCCGCTACTGCCGGGATAACAACCGGACAATTGAGATGTGCCACATATTTGGGATGATGAAAAGCAATAGCATGCTGTATATATAAATCGTTTACTTCCTCAAAAAGCTCTTCATAGCTTATCGGAGAGGCATTAAGATCTATATATTCGAATTGTTTACGTAAGTCTTTGGGTGAAACTCCACTAAAGGGTTTGTGGGTATCTTCAAGAAATGCAATGACGCTCTGCTGAGTCCTTTGCATCGCTTCCTGGTATTCGTGAATGTTTATATCACAGAATAAATTTTCGAGATTTGGGAAAAAGTGATCCTTCCCCGCAACAATCTGCTCGGTAATAACGGTGTTCATAGATATGATGTGTATGTGTTCTGTTTACTCCTTAAGAATCAGTTTAAATGTAGATTACTGATATATTTTAACACTCATTACAATCAAACTTAAATACTTATAAATAAAATTGTTATGTTAAAAAAAACTTATATTTTGAGATGAAAAATATACCAGTACATCTTATAAGAGTTTAATAGTTAATCGTGTAGCCTACGGAAAACGTAGTTCCGCGACCCTGATAAGCAAAAGCTTTCTGAGGAGCTCCGTAGAAAAACACAGAGCGTTGTCCCCAAATCGAAGTATATTGCTTATTAAAGATATTCTGAATTCCGAAATTAATCGTTCCTTTATTCAGCTTAAGGTCTCCCATAAAATCAAATAGGGTATAACCATTAATCTTCATATCGGCAAGATCTGTATAATTCATGGCATTTTGCATTTGTAACCTTAGTGAAAACCTTTTAGCATTCCATCCCGCAAAAGTCATGAATTTAGAAGGATTGGTTGTATAAACAGATTGGTTCTGCCATCCTTTATCTATCGTTTTCGTTTCGGATTCCATTAGTAAAATATTTCCTCCCAACTCTAAACCTTTTGCAAAACGATATCCCAGCGCTCCTTCAAAGCCAAAGTTTCTCAATTTCTGATCTAGAAGAGAAACCGTGAAAGCAGCATTGTCTATTTTCAGTGTTTTGCTGGAAAGTGCATAGAATACTGATCCTTGTGCATAAAATCCGGACTCAGCACCTCTGTTGTGTCTGAAACCAAGTTCAAATTGATCAGTTTTTATTCCGCTTAAAGGCTGTTCCGCGATATTCATACTGTTTAAAAGGTTCCAGCGGTTGTTATTCAGCTGATACTTTCCAAAACCATAAGATTTGGCAGCATCCGGTACGGCAAATCCTTGTGAAAAGCTGAACCAGGTTTGTGATGAAGGGGTAATTTTGTATAATAAACTTCCGTTCAGAAGGGTGACGTCATAATTATTTTTACCACCTTTCACTACATCTGCAGTATTACCATATCCGAAATGCATGTATACCTGCTCTTTAAATCCTACAAAATCATCCAGCTTCACATTAATAAACTGCTGTCTGATTCCCCCTGAAAGGGTAAGCTGCTTCGTAATATTCCAGTCTGCCTGAATAAATCCTGCCAGGGTAAATATTTTAGTATCCGGATATCTTCCCACAAAAGCATCCGTTTTATTAATCAAACCTCCGGATTCACTACTTTTTTGAGGATTAAAAATCGCCTGATCACCTTTAAAGTTTTCAAAATCAATGTCTGTTCCGTACGTGAAACTGAACGCATTCCATTTCTTTGACAATACGGCTTTTGCTCCATAAACATCCGTATTTCCTCTCGCGGAAGAAAGAAATACCGGAAGAACAACACCTGCCGGAGGTTTTGGAACTTCAGCAAATGAAGCTCCGAAATCCACTTCCTCTCTTCTTCCATACCCCTGAAGTAATAAATTTTGTCCACCCAGAATATTACGAAGACTGTATTGTAAATTAGCCATAAAACGCTCTGTACGAGGAACGACATCAGAATCTGCGCCGTCCAGAACATTGATCAGATCAGGATTTTTTGTGGTAAACCCTGTAAATCCGGGACCAAAAGAAAGCCATTTTTTATTTCTTACTTTTGAATTGTAATATTGAAGATCCAGGTTCAGATCCTGATCGGGGCTTAATTTTATACTTAAACCTCCCAAAAGGTCAATAGATCTGTTATACTGAAAATCTGCCTGCTTTACATCCGTAATAATCTGGTTTCCATTGGCATCAAATGCACCTTCATTCTGAGTGAAAGCAGCTCCAAGCCTAAACTTTACAGCATCGTTGCCCCCTTGAACAGATTGTGCAATTCTTTTATCCAGATCTCCTTTATGAAAGCCTGTTTTAAGTCCTACGGAAGTTTCAAATGCCAGTTGATCGGAACTGGGTTTTTTAGTGATGATATTGATAATTCCACCTGTAGAATCTCCACCATAAATAGCGGAAGCTCCGGACAATACTTCAATTCTCTCAATATTGAAAGTATCTATGGCATCAAACTGTCTGCTGGAAGCCCTTGTACTGTTGAGTGAAACTCCGTTGAGCATTACCAAAACATTTCTGCCTCTCATATTCTGAGCATAATTTGTTCTTCCCTGATTCCCGAAATCAAATCCCGGAATCATATTTCCCAATACTTCTTTCAGTCCCGCACCGCCTTTTATCTGCATCTGGAGCTCTTTTTCCCCAATAATCCAGACCGTTCCCGGAATATCACTGATTTGTTTCGGAGAACGGGAAGATACCAGAACAATTTCATTGATATCTTTTGTACTTGTAATACTGTCCTGCCTGCTCTGGGCAGAAGTATGTGCGGTAACTGCAGCCAATATAATGACTGAAAGCGCATATTGTCGTTTCATTTTATTTAGAATGATTAAAAATAATGAGACGAATATAGAATATTATTCAGCAAAAAATCAAAATGATTTTTATCACATATTTCAAATGAATGTGAGTGCAATAGAAAATCGACAGTTTGAAAGTGCTTGTTTTAGGGAAAAAACTGCTATATCACTTATTTATTAACAGTCTCAAAATGGGACAAAAAAAATAATTATTAATGTTCAGAATTAATAAAAATGTAATATTGAAAAGCAAAAAAGCTTGAAAAAGTATCAAAATTAGAGTCAGAGAAATCCCCAAAAAGGTAAGTCAGAAGAATTTTTTTGAATTTTTTGAAAAAATTTCGACACTTTTCTCCATTTCTTCAAAATTAAGATCTCCAAAGCCGAGTCTCATAGCAGTTAGCCCTTTATTCTGATACAGTAATGTTTTGGGAATGAATAAATTATCTTCGGCACATTTCCGGCTTAGCTGCATCAGGTTCACAGGGATATTCCATTCCAGCCAGATGGCAAGACCTCCGGATGGTTTTTCAAAGGTGATATAGTTTTTCAGGCTTTCTTGAAGTAAACCACAGAAATGATCCCGCCTTTCCTGATAAACTTTCAGTGATTTTTTCAGATAACGATTAATTTCACCTTCTTCAATCATTTCACCCAATGTTCTTTCCATCAGAATATCTCCTTGTCTGTCTATGATTCCAAGATGTTTCCGCATTTCCACCATAAGGTTTTCAGGCGCAACGATAAAGCCTGTTCTGAATCCGGGAGCCAGAGATTTTCCAAAAGAACCGATATAGATCACCATTCCGTTTGTATCTGCGCTGGCAAGTGGAAGAATTGGGCTTTTATCGTAATGAAATTCATAATCATAATCGTCTTCAAGGATTACAAAACCATATTCATTCGCGAGTTCCAGCAGCTCGAGCCTTCTTTGAGCACTTAATGCAACAGTAGTAGGATAGTGGTGATGCGGAGTAAGATAAAGCATTCTTATCTTCTGTCTTTTGCATATTTCTCTTACATTTTCAACAATAATTCCGTCCTGATCTATCGGTAACGTCACAATATTAACTCCGGCTTTCTGAAAGATCATATTCACGGAAAAATAGCTCAAATCCCCTACCAAAACTGTATCTCCGGCGGAAAGCAGAATTTCGGAAACAATATAAATACTCATTTCCGTGCTTCGTGTGATGAGAAGGTTATTCTTGGAAATAGGCAATCCTCGGGAAAGATTGAGATATTGAGAAAGATGTTCTTTAAAAAACTCACTCCCGTCATGGTTATAATGTCCTAATGTTTTCTGTGTAGATTTCCGCTTGAGAATAGAACTGTAATATCGGGAATGCTGCCCAACCTGAGTAAGTCTTATATCCGGAACTCCGTCATTAAAAACATATTCACAATCTGAATGTTCAAAAGGATTATCAAGGATATTGGATGTTTTAAAAGAAAAACCTGTTGTTTTGGGATAGTTCTGAAGGTTATTTTCTTCAAAATCTTTTACTTTTATGGGCTTTTCCTGATCCTGCCCAATTACAAAGGTTCCTTTATTCGGAAAGCTCTCCACCCAGCCTTGTGCAGATAATTCATCATATACTGCAACAGCTGTGTTTCGGTGAACATCCAGAATTTCACTGAAAGCTCTTGTGCCGGGAAGTTTTGTTCCAAAAGGTAAATATCCTCTTTGGATAGCATTTACTAATTGATTGGCAATTTGCAGATAAATAGAAGTCTCTGATTTTCTATCTATTTTAATAAAACTTTCATAAGGAATCTTAACCGGACTATCCATAATATAAAAACTGGCACCATAGAACCATCCGGCAATATACTAATTTTGACTCAAAATAAAAATCTATGGAATTTCATCGTCTGCTTAAAAGAATTGTACAGGACGGAAGTACACATGCCAAATGGCTGAATACACTTTCATTCATGGAAAATGCCGGAGCAAGAAAGATTTCAAAATGTGAGCACCCGGTTTTGGTATCACAAATCCAGCTTAAACACGCTGCCGAAGAGCACCGCCATGCTTATTATCTTAAAAAACAAATCAGCAAGATAAACCCGGAACTTTGTAAAACGTATGAAGATCAGGAGCTTCTTGCCTCAACAGCTACCCGACAGTATCTTCATTCGCTTGATATGAAAGCATGCCGATACTTGCAGGATGCATTCAAATTAAATAAAGAAGATATTAAATACGCAGCTTACCTTTTTGTAACCTATGCCATAGAAGTTCGTGCTGATGAGCTTTATCCTGTATATCAGCAGGTTCTTACCGAAGAATCTTCAAGGATTATGGTAAAGTCTATTATTTTAGAAGAAGAAGGACATCTGGAAGAAATGATCAATCAGCTCAATGAATTTTCTACAGACTGGAAACTGCACGCTGAAAATATAGTAATGATTGAAAAAGTATTGCATGAACAATGGATCAATGCGATTACTGAAGAAGTAGGAAAGCTCGATTATGCTTAAAAACATCAATCGTTTTAAAGAAGCACTTTACAAAAGAGAGCAGGAAGGTACATTAAGAACTTTAAAGAGTCCGGCTGATGGCATCGACTTTTATTCCAACGATTATCTAGGATTGGCAAGAAATAAGGAACTTCAGGATATTTTATTAAAAAAGATTAATGATACTCCTCAATTGCTTTCCGGAAGTACGGGTTCAAGACTCATCAGTGGAAACAGCAAGATGGTAACTTCTACAGAAAATTTTATTGCAAAAAAACAGAGATTTTCTGTGGCTTTACTTTTCCCTTCCGGATATAATGCTAATCTGGCTTTATTTTCAACGCTTCCCAGCCGTCATGACACAATTATTGTGGATGAACAGATTCATCGCTCTGTACATGATGCCTGCAAAATGTCTCATGCTAAGAAACTGAAGTTCAGACATAATGATTTGAATGATCTGGAGAAAGTCTTACAAAGACAGAAAGGACATTGTTATGTTGCTATAGAGAGTCTTTACTCTATGGAAGGTGATTTCGCGCCCCTTCAGGAGATTGTAAACCTGACTAAGCAATATAATGCAGATCTATTGGTAGATGAAGCTCATGCATTCGGTGTTTTCGGATACGGAATGATTGAGAAATATAAGCTTGAAGATCAGGTTGCAGCAGCAGTGATAACTTATGGAAAGGCACTTGGCGCACATGGAGCAGCAATATTATGCAATGATATTATGAAATCTTATCTGATCAACTTTGCTTCTCCTTTTATCTATTCAACGTCTGCACAGGATTATCAATGGATGACCATAAAAACCGGCTATGAGTTTTTGGAAGATCATCAAGAGCTTGCCATCAGACTTAAAAACAATATCAGAATATTCAGGGATCAGAGGCTGGAATGTCCTTCTTCGGAATCAAGTCCTATTCAGGCAATCATAATTCCGGATAACCAAAAACTGAAAATCTTACAGAAATCTTTATCTGAAAAGGGTATTCAAACGTATGCCATACACAGCCCTACGGTAAAAGAAGGAACGGAGAGACTTAGAATATGTCTTCACAGCTTTAATACAGAAGAAGAAATCATAAGACTGACAGAAATAATTAAAGAGTTTAATTAAAAGCAAAAAGGCTGGATCGTAAAGAATAGACTCTATTCAAATACTGTTTTGCCTCTTAAAAGTATGAAATTATTTATAACAGGAATAGGCACTGAAATCGGAAAAACTGTTTGTTCGGCAATTTTAGTACAACATTTCAAAACAGATTACTGGAAACCCGTACAATCCGGAGATCTTCATTATACGGATAGTAACAAAATCGAAACATGGACAGACAATACGTATTGTCATCCTGAAACTTACCGTCTCCAGTTAGCTGCATCTCCACATCAGTCTGCAAAGGCTGAAAATATACAGATAAGTTTAAAAGACTTCCAATTGCCTGATACTCAAAAATCTTTGATTGTAGAAGGTGCGGGCGGTCTTATGGTTCCTCTTTCAGATAATGTATTTATGATAGATCTGATTGAACAACTGAAAATTCCGGCAGCGCTTGTTGTGAGGAATTATCTGGGCTGCATCAACCATACTTTACTTTCCATAATGGCATTGGAGCAAAGGAATATAAAACTGGAATACCTGATCCTTAACGGAGTATTTCCTGAAGATACAGAAAGAGTTATCTGTAATTTCATTAAAAAAGAAACAAAAATTATCAGAATTCCAGAGATTACTGCTGATAAAAAAAATATCACAACTATAGCAAAACAATTAAAAATAACAAAACTATGATAATGGATACAACAATCAGACACGACTGGACAAAAGAAGAAATTGAAAAAATATATCATTTACCTTTAATGGAACTGATCTATAAAGCAGCAACCGTTCACAGAGAATGGCATGATCCTTCTGAAGTACAGATTTCCACATTATTATCTATTAAAACTGGAGGATGCCCTGAAGACTGCTCATATTGTGGACAGGCAGCCCGTTATCACACAAACATCAAAGTACAGGCTTTACTTCCTACAGAAACGGTAATTGCCCATGCTCAAAAAGCAAAAGACAGCGGCTCATCCCGTTTCTGCATGGCAGCAGCATGGCGTGAAGTTCGTAACAACAGGGATTTTGACAGGGTAATCGACATGGTAAAAGGTGTAAATGAATTAGGATTAGAAGTATGTTGCACGTTAGGAATGCTCACGGAAGAACAGGCTGTAAGGCTTCAGGAAGCAGGATTGTATGCTTATAACCATAACCTTGATACTTCTGAGCAATATTATGAAGAAATCATCTCAACAAGAACTTTTGATAACAGAATTAATACCATCAACAATGTTCGTAAAGCAGGAATCACAGTATGTTCCGGTGGAATCATCGGATTGGGAGAAACTCACAGAGACAGGATTTCCATGCTTTTAACATTGGCTACCATGCCGAAACATCCCGAATCTGTTCCAATTAATGCTTTGGCTAGAGTAGAAGGTACTCCATTAGAGAACAATGAAAAAGTGGATACCTGGGAAATGGTAAGAATGATTGCTACCGCAAGGATTGTAATGCCAGCCTCTATGGTAAGACTAAGTGCCGGACGTATAGAAATGTCTGAAACGGAACAGGCTTGGTGCTTCATGGCAGGAGCGAATTCTATTTTTACAGGCGAAAGAGAAACTTTATTGGTTACTCCGAACCCTGGTGTATCTGAAGATATGCAGATGCTGGAAACATTAGGACTGAAACCGATGATGAAAAAAGAAACTTGTTGCTAGTAAATTATGAATATGAGTTGGATTGCTGGTATTATAGCATTTGTTCTAAAATTTGTTACTGAATTTTTATAAATTTTATTAATTAGATACAGGTTGGAAAACGCAAAGACGCAATTTTTTTTAACTAAATAATGTTTTAAGGCGCAAGAAAATCCAAGGTTTTCAGCAAGCACTACCTTGATATTCTTTAGTCATTAATAAATTATTCGTGCATTAGTGGCTAATCTAAAGTATTCAATTTTATCAGAGATAAAATCCTTGCGCCTTAAATAATCGCAGTCTATAATATACTTTCGCGCCTTTGCGATCAACCAACATTTATCACAATATATTAAACTATTGTCAGTTCCATCACCAATGGAAGATGTTATAACGTTATTAACTAGATACAGGTTGGAAAATGCAAAGACGCAATTTTTTTTAAAATAAATAATGTTTTAAGGCGCAAGAAAATCCAAGATTTTCAGCAAGCATTACGTTGAGATTC
>NZ_JCAKRW010000019.1:0-19287 GCF_059515185.1 Chryseobacterium sp. CS2K3
AAAATAGGTACAGATTGCTGAAGATTTTTGATCTTCTTGCGCCTTAAAATAAGCGTAATAGTGATAAAACCTTTGCGCCTTTGCGTTTACCCAACAAAAAAGTATATCAATTAAAATATCTTCCACCCTTCGTATTTAACAAATGATAAAAAAACATCCTTCTGAGAGACTTTCTTCAAGTGCGTTGGCTGCATTCCGTTTTTAAGTTTTATCTTTGCAAAAATTATTAAAAATGAGCAAACCGATAACTGAATTCATAGAAAAGTACTACCTGCACTTCAACGCAGCTGCATTGGTGGATGCTTCTAAAGGATATGTTGCACATCTTAAAGATGGCGGAAAAATGATGATTACTCTAGCAGGAGCAATGTCTACTGCTGAATTAGGAAAGATTCTTGCAGAAATGATCCGTCAGGGTAAAGTAGATTTTATCTCTTGTACAGGAGCTAACCTTGAAGAAGATTTAATGAACCTTGTAGCACACTCTCACTATGAAAGAGTTCCTCATTACAGAGACTTGACTGCTCAGGACGAGTGGGATCTTTTAGAGAGAGGTCTAAACAGAGTTACTGATACTTGTATCCCTGAAGAAGAAGCTTTCAGAAGATTACAAAAGCACATCGTGGAAATCTGGAAAGATGCAGAAGCTAAAGGAGAAAGATATTTCCCACATGAATTTATGTACAAAATGATCCTTTCAGGAGTATTAGAGCAGTACTACGAAATTCCTAGAGAAAACTCTTGGATGATTGCTGCTGCAGAAGCAAACTTACCAATCGTAGTTCCGGGATGGGAAGATTCTACAATGGGTAATATCTTCGCTTCTTACTGTATCAAAGGAGAGCTTAAAGCTACTACAATGAAATCAGGAATCGAATACATGACTTACCTTGCAGATTGGTATACTAAAAACTCAAGTGGAAAAGGAGTTGGATTCTTCCAAATCGGTGGAGGTATCGCTGGAGATTTCCCTATCTGTGTAGTACCAATGTTATATCAGGATATGGAAATGCATGACATTCCTTTCTGGTCTTATTTCTGCCAGATCTCTGATTCTACTACCTCTTATGGTTCTTATTCAGGAGCAGTTCCAAATGAGAAAATCACTTGGGGTAAATTGGATATCACTACACCGAAATTTATCGTTGAAAGTGATGCAACAATCTGTGCACCATTAATGTTCTCTTACATTCTTGAGAATGCTTAAGAAATAAACTCTTACGAGATTACAATATGAGCGCTTCCATTTAGGAGCGCTTTTTTATTTTATACTTTAATATTTTTAGATCTCTCGCAGAACTAGCTGATTACGGAGATTTGTTGGAAATCGCAAAGGCGCAAAGATTTTCAGCAAGTAATACATCTATTTTTTGCCACTAATGCATGAATGATATTTTTTAAGCATAAATAAACATATATATACAGCATACAATTTTATCGAAGATAAAATCTTTGCGTCTTAAAACATCATCTATGTAAAAAGAATTTGCGCCTTTGCGATTTTCCAACATTCTAGACGTTTCTACAGAATCTGCGTAATCAGCAAGATCTGCGCGCCAATATTTTCAGTACCATTGGGTTTGTGAAAATCTGTGCCATCTGCGGGAAAATAGAAATCAGCCCAAAGAATTCACCAGCACAAAATAACGATACGACAGAATTCCCTTTTCAATTTTTGTCAGTTTATTTGGATCTTTCTTACTTAGCTTCGGAAGAACCTTTTTATTGATTACATTCAGTAAACGGAAAAATGATTTTTTCATACCTTTATCTTTTAATGAAACATCATTGATACAATAAGAATTCAAAAATGGTGCAAAAACTGAATATCTTAGCATATGGACGAAATTTTTAAACAACAGGTATATGAAGTAACCAAGCTTATTCCAAAGGGAAGAGTTTCTACGTATGGTGCTATAGCAAAAGCGGTAGGTTATCCCAATCATTCCCGTCATGTGGGAAAAGCAATGGGAGGCTGTCCAAAAGATGTTCCTGCACACCGTGTCATTTCCAGCTCAGGAACCTTATCTGTTCCTGAGTTTCAGAAGAAGTTAGAAGCGGAAGGAATTACTGTGGAAAACTTAAGGATAAAAGGTTTTAAAAAACTGTTCTGGGATCCGATGAATGAATTATAATAAATTTATCATCAAAATAAATTAGTGGATTCGTGGCTTAATAATACGTGTTTTTTATAAACGCAAAGTTTCTATTTTTGATGCTGTATAATTAAGAGTGAGCAAAGATGGAATCAATTTTATTGATTTTTACTAAGTTTATGTATAATTACAAATTTCCATCCATGGTGACGTTGCCATTCTTAGCCTCCTAAATAAAACCTAATTACTAGTTCTTTGCAAAAAAGAATCATCATTAGATACATCAAAATAAATTCGTGCATTAGTGGCAAAAAAAATAACGCAAAGTTTCTTTTTATAATGTAGTATTTTGAGAGAGCGAAGATGGAATCAATTTCATTGATTTTTACTAAGCTGATGTATAATTACAATTTCTATCCGTGACGAAGTTGTCATTCTGACACAGGAAGAATCTCATTGATAGTTTAGATTTTTCATTTCACTTCGTTACATTCAGAATGACAGTGTAAAAAAAAATATCACTCATACATTGATATGAGTGATACGAATATTTTCACAGTCTAAAACTGTATTGTTATTTCTTAGCTCTTGTTGAAGGGCTTTGATATCCTTTTAATTCCTCTTTCAGTCTTTCATTTTCCTCTTTTAACAATGCAATATAATTTTGTAGATTTTCAATGATAGCTCCTGGAATATTATCATAATTATTCTGATTAGTGATTGCACCTGCAGAAGTGGATCTGTCATTAAATATAGGATGGTCATTATTAACAACTACTGCAGCTGTTTCGTCTTCATAAATATCTTCAATCGGTACTTCCAAGAAACGGGCAATTTTGTTCCATTCATCCTGAATGATTCTTACATCACCACTTTCTTTTCTGCTATAGTTAGATACATCTGTAGCAATAAAATCAGCTACCTGCTGCTGAGTATAGCCCTTTTGTTTTCTGATAAGACGTAATTTTTCTTTTTGCATAACCGACATTTTATACAAAAATGGCAAAAAAGGACAATGTATACAATAGAAAATTAAAAAAAATGCTCATAAATTTTCACTATTAAGAGACAATAAGCCAGAAAAGTCACAAAAGCTTTATGATTAAACACTTTAGTTCACTTAATGAGTTTAAAATAATATCACATAAAAGTACTATCAGTAGAAAATCGAAGATTTGCAAAACTTATGTGCTCTTTTCAACAGTATACTATTTACTTCATAATCTTAAGTGTTTAAAACCTTTTGTGACTTTTGTGGTTTAAAAATAGATGATAGGGCGTCTTCTATTAATGCTAATGTTGGAAACGCTAAGGCGCAAAGGGTTTTCACAAATATTATGCTTATTTTAAGGCGCAAGAAAATCAAAGGTCTTCAGCAATCTGTACATCTATTTTTTGCTACTAATGCACGAATTTATTTTATATGAATATATTCCTATGCAACTCAAAAATACCAACCACCTAGCATATTAGGTCAATTAACTTTTTTATTCGTGCAGTAGTAGCTAATTATTCAGCGGTATACAATTTTATCGGAGATAAAATCCCTTGCGCCTTAAAGCATCATCTATGTACAATAAATTTGCGTCTTTGCGTTTCCAACATTTAATAAAAAAAGACTGCTTCATTAGAAACAGTCTTCAGAACATTATTTTTCAAGTTGCTTATAACTTCTCTGTATAAAATCTGTCAGGTCTTTACCTTTCAATAAGTTTTGAGATAACTTCGCAAGGTCTAAAGCGTATTTGATTAAGCTTTCTTTTTCCTCAGTATTCTCAGTTTTTAAGATCTGATTAGAAAGATCACTGTTTGAATTTACAACAAGATTATACATCTCCGGGAATCCTCCCATTCCGAACATACCGCCACCACCGGTAGCCTGCATTTCTTTCATTCTTCTCATGAATTCCGGTTGGGTAATTGTAAACGGAGCATCTGAACTATCAAGATCTTCAAGTTGTACAGTGAATTTTGTATCCTGAATAGCCTCTTCTACATTTTTCTTTAAAGATTCCTTTTCAGTGTCAGTTAATTTTGAAATGATAGGCTCATCTTTTTTAATCAGATTATTAATATGATCAGCATCTACTCTTGCAAATGAAATATTTTCCTTTGACGTCTCCAATTTTTGGATCACGTGAGGAATAATAGGAGAATCTAATAAAAGAACTTCATATCCTTTATCCCTGGCAGATTGAATATAGCTGTGTTGTTCGTCAGCATTTGTTGCATATAGAACGACCAGTTTACCATCCTTATCTGTTTGAGAAGGAGTAATTTTTTCTACCAATTCATTCCAAAGGAAGTATTTACCATCTGTTGTAGGATATAATGTGAATTTATCTGCCTTTTCAGCAAATTTTTCTTCTGTAATAATTCCGTATTCAATTACTACTTTGATGTCGTTCCACTTTTGTTCATAATCTTCACGGTTTTCATTGATCAGAGAAGCCATTTTATCCGCCACTTTCTTAGTGATATAAGAAGAGATTTTCTTTACAGCACCATCTGCCTGAAGATAAGAACGGGAAACGTTTAATGGAATATCCGGAGAATCAATTAATCCTCTCAGAAGCATTAGAAAGTCAGGAACAATACCTTTTACTTCATCTGTTACAAATACCTGATTCTGGTACAGCTGGATTTTATCCTTATCAATATTTAAGTTGTTGCTTAATTTAGGGAAGAATAAAACACCGGTAAGATTGAAAGGATAATCAACATTCAGGTGAATGTGGAATAACGGCTCTTCAAACTGCATTGGATAAAGCTCGTGATAGAACTTCATATAATCCTCATTGGTAAGGTCACTTGGTGCGATTGTCCAAGCTGGTGTAGGATTATTGATGATGTTATCTACTTCTTCAGTTTCTGCAACGGCATCTTCCGGAGCATCTTCCGGTAATGGAAGTGTATGTGTTTTTGTTCCGAATTTAATAGGAACAGGCATGAATTTATTATACTTTAATAACAGCTCACGGATCTTTCCTTCTTCCAGAAACTCTACAGAATCTTCTGCAATGTGAAGAATGATTTCAGTTCCTCTGTCTGTTTTATCAGTAGTTTCTTCAAGTGTAAATTCCGGGCTTCCGTCACATATCCATCTTACTGCAGGCTCGTCTTTATAAGATTTGGTAAGAATTTCTACCTTTTCAGCCACCATAAATGCAGAATAGAAACCAAGACCAAAATGTCCAATGATTCCAGAATCTTTCGCTGTGTCTTTATATTTTTCAAGAAACTCCTCAGCTCCTGAAAAAGCAACCTGATTGATATATTTTTCTACTTCTTCACCCGTCATACCAATCCCCTGATCGATGATACGTAAAGTTTTCTGGTCTTTATCGATTTTAACCTCAAGTTTGGGATTTCCATATTCTACTTTTGCTTCCCCAATGCTGGTTAAATGCTTTAGCTTTAAAGTAGCATCAGTTGCGTTGGAGATTAGCTCTCTTAAGAATATTTCGTGGTCACTGTAAAGAAATTTTTTAATAAGTGGAAAAATATTTTCCACAGATACATTAATATTTCCTTTAGTCATAATATTTTAGATTTTTAATTTTCAAATCTTTCTCAAAAAAAATACCACTTGCAGGAATGTGACAGAATGACATTTTTTTGTTTGAGATTGAAGTGAAGTATTGTGGTTTATCAAAGATAATATCATACTTTTAATCCTTTAAAAAATAATAAAAATGAAGTTGAAGTGTACAGTTTTTATTCTGCTCATCATGACCAGTTGGATGTATGGACAGAAAAAGCCTTTAGACCATTCTGTTTATGACAGTTGGCAAAACATCGGCGCAAGAAAAATCTCTAATGACGGAAAATGGATAGCCTATTCTGTAGATGTTCAGGAAGGAAACCCTAATCTTGTTTTATATTCCGTTAAAAATAAAACATCAAAGAATTTTGCAAGAGCAATTAAAATGGATTTTACTGAAGATTCCAGATTTGCTGTTTTTCAGATCCGTCCGGAATATAAAGATATAAAAGCGGTAAAAGATAAAAAGCTTAAAAAGAATAAGCTAACAAAAGACAGTCTTGCAATAGTAGATTTTTCGAATAATAAAACAGAGAAAATTCCTAATGTAAAATCATTTAAAACTCCTGAAAAAGCAGGTTCTTATGTTGCCTATCTTCTAGAAAATATAAAAGATAAATCTTCAGATAGTGCGTCTGATAAAGAAGACGGAGACGAAAACAAGGAAGAAGATAAAAATGCAAAACCATTACAATTAGTCGTTCGAAATCTTCTGGATGGAAAAAGTACTACCTATGATAATGTAGTTCGCTACGAGTTCAGTAAAAACGGGAAACAACTTGTTTTTGTGACTAAAAAGCCTGAAGAAAAGAAGGATAAAAAAGAAGGAAAAGATTCACCAGATGAAAAATCTGAGGAAAAGAAAGACACTGATAAATCAAAGCCAAAGAAATATGCGCTTCAAACTGTACAGGTAGTAGATCTTCAAAAAGGGACTGTCAATAAAATCTCTGAAATGGAAGGTGATTTTTCACAGCTATCTTTTGATGAAGTAGGAGATCAGCTTGCTTTTGTTGGAACTTCTTCTGCACAGAATGATTTAGTAAAGCTGTATGAACTGTATTATTTTAATTTTAAAACGAAGAAAAAAGAAGTTGTAACGAACGAAAATACCCAAATGAAAAAGAATTGGGTCATTTCTGAAAACCGTTTTCCAATATTCAGTAAAAATGGGAAACAGCTTTATTTCGGAGTCGCTCCAAAACCTGTAGCGAAAGATACAGCAATGATTGCAAACGATCATGCTGTGGTAGACATCTGGAATTATAGAGATGATTATCTTCAGACGGTACAGCTACAGAAGTTGAAAAATGATTTGAAAAAATCTTACGCGGCTGTAATGCAAACGGAAAAACCGGATTTCTTTAGAAATATTGATGGCGAAGATTTAGATACATTACGTTTGGCAAATGAAGGAAATGCAGAATTTGCGATTGGTATTACCAGTTTGAACAACCGTATTTCTTCACAGTGGGAAGGTTCTTCAAAGAAAACATATTTCCTGATCGATAATAAGACAGGAGACAGAACGGAAATTATTAAAAACCTTGATGGTGCTGTTGCTATATCTCCGCTTGGAAAATTTGTTGTGATTTTTGACAGAGAAAAAGGACAGTGGTTAAGTTATAATGTTAAAACAAAACAAACATCACCATTGAGTAGCGGTTTGCCTGTTTCTTTTGTGGATGAAGAGTTTGATATGCCGGATTTACCGGGTTCTTATGGAATTGCATCCTGGACAGATAATGATGAATCTGTAATTATCAGAGATCGTTATGATCTTTGGGAATTTTTCTTAAATACTTCAAAAAAGCCAAGAAATATCACGAATGGATTCGGGCGTAAAAATAAAATTACGTTTGATACTTACATGCTTGATAAAGATATTAAAAGTTTAAACCGAAAATCTTCTATCTATTTATCTGCATTTGACAATACAACCAAAGCAAATGGAATCTTCAAAACAGCTATTCAGTCGAATGGAGATCCTGTAAAAATTCAAATGGAAGATGTATGGGGATATCGTACCCTTCAAAAGGCAAAAAATACTGAAGAGTATATTTTAGTAAAAGAATCTTACACGGATTCTCCAAATATTTTTGCAACATCAGATTTTTCAACCCAACAAAAACTGAGTGATACAAATTCACAGCAAAAACTTTACAATTGGGGGACTGATGAACTGGTACACTGGACCACACCGAAAGGAAATACATCCACAGGAGTTTTATATAAGCCGGAAGATTTCGACCCAAACAAAAAATATCCTATGATTGTTTATTTCTATGAGAAACTTTCAGATAACCTGAATCGTTATGTGGCACCTGCTCCAACACCTTCAAGATTGAATATTTCTTATTTTGTGAGTAACGGATATTTAGTTTTTACACCTGATATTTCTTACACAGATGGTTTCCCGGGAGAATCTGCAATGGAGTATATTAATTCCGGAGTTGAGAAACTAAAACAAAACTCATGGGTAGAGGTTACTAAAATCGGAATTCAGGGGCAAAGCTGGGGCGGCTATCAGGTAGCATATCTTATTGCTCATACAAATATGTATGCTGCTGCGTGGAGTGGTGCACCTGTGGTCAACATGACTTCCGCATACGGAGGAATCCGATGGACATCAGGAATGAACAGACAGTTTCAGTATGAAAAATCACAAAGTAGATTAGGAAAGAATTTATGGGAAGCTCCTGAACTTTATATTAAAAACTCACCTCTTTTTACAATTAATCAGGTAGAAACACCGGTAGTTATTATGAGTAATGATAAAGATGGAGCAGTGCCATGGTATCAAGGTATTGAAATGTTTACTGCATTACGCCGTCTTGGAAAACCTGCTTGGCTTCTAAACTATAATGGTGATGATCACAACCTTATAAAACGTCAGAACAGAAAAGATATTCAAATTCGTGAACAACAGTTTTTTGATTATTATCTTAAAGGGGCTAAAGCTCCGCTATGGATGACGAAAGGTGTTCCGGCAGTTCAGAAAGGAAAGGACTGGGGATTTGAATTAACAGACGATAAGCCTAATTAATAAAGTATCGGCGGAGCCTTTGGCTCCGCCGATTTTATTGTATAATATTTCTTTAAAGTATAACTGACACAATGGCATTTTTTTATGATGGGTCTATTGTGAGCTTTTATTATATTTACCGCCAATTTTAATAAGACTATGGGAATCTTTGATTTTTTTAAGAAGAAAGACAACAAACAGGCAAATGTCAATACTCCGGTTCAGCAATATGAAATGCCCGAAGAGAAAGAAGTAGAAACAATAGTTGAGGAAGTGGTAGAGACTATACCCGAAATCCCGACACAATCTACGGAAGAAAAACAAGTGAATGAAGAGTATGAAAAACTTAAGATTTATAACGAGTATATCGTACATTCCATTGCTCTGCAACTAAGAGGTGAGTATACTCCTATTTCCGCTTTTGAAAAAGGAAATGGTGAAGTGGAGGGTTTCTTGTATATGGTGACAGAAGATGCTTATGCGCTTCCTATATATGAGGGAATCAGAAGAATGGAAGAGAAGTTTGAAACTGAACTTAAGGAAGGGAAAATAAAATCGTATGTCATTTTATATCACTCTCAATTTGATCATAATGGGAATCACAATCCGGCAACGAGAGAAGAAGAATTTAAGGCAATTTCATTAGCTTATCACTTCAAAGGTGAAGGTAAGGCACAAACAGGAATTCCATATATTCTTGAAAACGGTAATATCAGCTATAAAGGATTTGCAGAGTTCTCTCATGATGAAAATAACGAGATTATGAATACTCAATTGGTTGATGGTAAAAATTATTTCCAGAATATGGAAGGAATTAAAGCTCCTGAAATGACTAATGAAGCAGGAATTATCATCAGAAAATCGAATGTTCACAACCTTGTCAATACATGGAGCGGAATTTTCGGACATACAAATTTTCAAAATCAAGATTATTCGAATTACCTGCAAGCTATCTTATTACAGTCTACAGTTAATGACCCTTCCATTGAAAATCCGAACAGTAAAACGGATTTCAAAGATGTGAAATTTAAGACCGTTATTACCGAAGAACTTAGTACAATATATCCTGAAGTGAAAACGGATTATACTTTAGATTTTGAAACCAGATCAATCAGAGAATGGGAAAATGCTGGTGATTTAGAAGCAATTGTTGCAGGACCTGCGAGAGAAACTTTTGGAGTTTGGTATTTTGCAACGGATTATGCAGAAAATAAAAATACGTATTTAACACAACCACATTTGAAGATTAATTTAAGTGGAATTGTTTTCATTTTGGATATCCAACAGAATTTTGATTTAGCTGATGGTACAAAAATGAGCGAAGACTTTACGACATACGCACCAAGTAATGATCTTCCCAATTATGCATGTTTTGACTTCATTGGTACAGTAGTAGATTTCAAAGAAACAGAATTGCTTGAGGATGGAAGTCTTAAAGGATATATTCTGAAACTGAAATTAATCACTCACGAAATGGAGGACTTCTTCACGATTGATGCTTTTGTTAATAAAGAAAATATGAGATTTGAAACTTTAACCAAAGGAATGAAAGTTACCGGAGCGTTACAGCTACAAGGAAAGATCGCAGAATAAGATTAAAAAATATAAGATTAAAACGAGATTGTTCATTAGGATAATCTCGTTTTTCGTTTATCAATGAATTGATTCCCACTTTACCAACTTAAAATAAAACATAATTAAAATAATCTTAGGGTGAAAAAATTACTTCATCATCTTAAATATTATTCAGAAAAATCATCCCATGGTGGCAAATAAAAAAAGGCAATCCTAAGACTGCCTTTTCTATATTTATTGAAAAAATTATTTGTTTTTTAATTCTTCCTTGATCTTGTTTTCCAATTCCTCAGAAAGCTCAGGATTGTCTCTTAAAACATCTTTTACAGCATCACGTCCCTGACCAAGTTTAGTCTCTTCGTAGCTGAACCAAGAACCGCTTTTCTTCACAATTCCCATATCAACTGCTGCATCAAGAATTTCTCCTACCTTAGAAACTCCTTCTCCGTACATAATATCAAATTCTGCTTGTTTGAAAGGTGGAGCTACTTTGTTTTTTACAATTTTCACTTTCACACGGCTTCCGATAGCTTCGTCACCTTGTTTGATCGGTGCACTTGCTTTTCTGATATCAATTCTTACAGAAGCGTAGAATTTAAGAGCATTACCTCCGGTAGTTGTTTCAGGGTTTCCGAACATTACACCGATTTTTTCTCTCAACTGGTTAATGAAAATTACCGTACACTTCGTTCTTGAAATAGTAGCCGTAAGTTTTCTTAATGCCTGAGACATTAATCTTGCGTGAAGACCCATTTTAGAATCACCCATTTCTCCTTCAATCTCAGCTTTTGGTGTAAGAGCTGCTACGGAGTCAATGACTACAATATCAATTGCCCCTGAACGGATAAGGTTATCAGCAATCTCTAATGCCTGCTCACCGTTGTCCGGCTGAGAAATGATAAGGTTTTCCAAATCGATTCCTAATTTTGCAGCATATGTTCTGTCGAAAGCGTGCTCAGCATCAATGAATGCCGCAATACCTCCAGCTTTTTGAGCTTCAGCAATAGCATGAAGTGTCAATGTTGTTTTACCAGAAGATTCAGGACCATAAATTTCAATGATTCTCCCTTTTGGATATCCTCCTATACCTAATGCAATATCTAATCCTAAAGATCCGGAAGGAATTACCTCTATTGTATTGTCGATAGACTCATCGCCTAACGTCATTACTGTTCCTTTTCCGTATGTTTTATCTAACTTGTCAAGCACTAAAGCGAGTGCTTTTTTCTTATCATCAATGTTACTCATCTCTATTAAAATAATTTCTCAAAAATACATAATTTAAATATCAAAAACTAATATTATTTATCCCCGAAACTGCTTTTTAGAGTTAAAAAATGATAAAATTTTAAGACTGATGTTATTCAAAACGAAGGAGATGCAGAATGTGGTACATAAATAGATTTAAAATATATTTTTTCTGTCTTATGATTTGTAAATAAAGTCAAATTTAAATTTTCTGACAATTTAAAAGCGCAAGATATTTACATACTATATATGTTTAGAGCATAATAATTTGAACTTTTGATAAAACTATTCTCTATAGAATTTTTGCCACGAATTCACTAATTCTATTATTTAAATATTAGAATATGATATGAAAAAATTCGTGCATTCGTGGCAAAAAAAACAAACGCATTAAATTATTAGAATCCTAGCATCTAAGATTTTCAGTGAAAGTTTGAATTTTTGGTAATGTTCAGATAATCCTTCAAAACCTTCATCTGATCTTTATTTCCTCTTTTTATTCTGGCTTCACGACTTACCAAGCTATCATAAATTTTGTTGAATAGAATCTTAGATTTTGGAAATAAATTTCTGTTGGAAACTTCCGGAATCTGAAGCCTTTTACATACTTCATCATCCAGTAAAAACCAGGTACAGCAGATGTGAAGATACCTCAGATTGGTCCTTTGAAATTTATATTTTAAAATAGGATTTTCCAGTGATTCATCAAGCAATGAATGGGCTAAAAGAACAGAATCTTTATCTGATGGCGGCTGAATAGAAGTCCATAAATAAAAATATTCAGTAGCCTGTTTTTTGTCATCAGGAAGAAGTTGCTCAGGGATTCCCAGCAAATAACCGACATATTTCCATAAATGAAAAATCCCCTTTTCTTCTCCCACAGAAAAAGTATTTCCCAGTTTTTTCAGGCTGTGAAGAAAAACAAGACTGAAACCGATGTAGGTTGCCATCATATCCCAGGAATTAATAGGCTCTCCCCAGTTCTCTACATCCCAGTCTTTATAATGTTTTTTGATGGAAAGTCTTGCATAGGAATGGATAAGACGGGTTTTTATTGCAAATTCATATCCTTTTGCATGAATTTCAAGGGCGTCATAGCGAGTAACATTTACCCAGAAATCCAATGTCTCTGAAAGGCGTTTTACAGCTCCCTTTTTCAGAGCTTCTGTTACGATAAGGGGTTTGTTGAGATAAGCATAATCATATCCTCCGATCAGACAATAATCTCTGAGGGAAATTAATGAGTCCAGGTTGCTTCTCATGCATAATTCAGCTCCGCTTTTTAATAATTTATAATCAAGCCAATCTGGAATATTTTGTGTTTGTGAAAAGAGTTTTTTAACACTTTCCGGAACATTATCATTTTCGGAAACCCCATTTCGGATGTAATGTTCAATTTCTTTGGAAGCTTCATTAAATTTTTTAGTAAAATAGACATCTTTCACTACTTCATCACCGGTTTCATCCACATGATAAAAGAAGGGAGCATACTGTTCAAAGTTTTTGAGGCTTATTTCAGCACCGGAAAATTCAATCAGTTGTTTTCCGTTGCCATTTTCCCAAAAATGTCTGAAATGTGGAGAATCCTTAAATCGGGGTTGTATCATTGTTCATTCCTTAGATATATAAAAGTACAAGTTTCACACCGAAATAGTATTGTGAGATTTATCAGGATTGAAAGACGATTTTTATAAATATCCCCATTCAAAAGCCATTTTAATAAGTTCTGAACAGTTTTTACAATTTGCTTTTCTTAATATATTTTTTCGGTGGGTTCTTACAGTTTCTTCAGAAATATTTAACCTTTCAGAGATTTTTCCGGCAGAATTGCCTTTTGCAATGTAAGTAATAATTTCAACTTCTCTTTTGGTGAATTTTGCGGGAATAGATTCACTTGTTGTATCATCTTTTTTCCATTGCATTTGATGGAAATCCTCTCTGCCATTGATTCCGGAGATTAAAACCGTATAAGAATTCTGGTGCGTGATATGTTCAATATTGGTGTGAATATTAATTGCCTGTAAAACGCTGCCACTTTCATCCCTGAATGTATGTAAGGATTGATGATGGAAAAGCTCGTAATTGCCTTTAAAAGTTTTCATCCGAAAGCAATAACTGAACTTCAATTCTGAAAGTCTGTCGGAAGCATCTATTTCGATCATTTTTGCCATGCACATTCTTTCTGCTTCCATCACAAATTCCAGATCATCAGGATGAATGAGGTCTATGATTTCCTTAAGATGTACCGGATATTTACTCAAACCATGTATTTTCAGAATGTCTTCATGGTGATTGTAAATGGTGCTGTCAGCAAAATTGATAATGTAATGATAAAATTTTCCTGGTGCAAATACCTCTCCGATAATGCGCTCAATGGAGGGTACAGAAAGCATTGTATTATCATTCTGGAGGAGTTCAGGATAGCTGTTCCACACCTTTGTTAAGGGATGAGGCTTTTTAGCCTGAGTAATAAACTTTTTATCCATAGTTAATGTTTTCATAAAATTAATAAAATTATGTTAAAAAAATCACCCTTTTGAGGTATTTCATTTGGTTTCAAAGTATTGTAGCTTTATATGAAACTAACAACCATGGAAGCTCAACTTTTAAACTCTTCGTTTTACAGTTGAAGTCTTCCATTCTTCTTTATACCAATCAAAAAACTTTAACCTGAAAAACAAATAATCATGAAAACAAAAATTTTATTGCTGTTCTTGTTCTGCTGGGTGGCTGCAGTTTATGGACAAAACGAAGAAGAGAAGGAAAAAGCAGTCGTCGAATACATAGTTAAAGAGAATCATAAATCTAAATCTCATAAAAAAAAGATTATTACAAAAACCAATAGAGGGGTGGATTCTACAAGAACAAAAACCTACGAAGTAGAATATGATTTTGTAACAGGAGTGTTTAATCGAAATAGAAATCGTTTGGAGGTAAATTCACCCGTTGTTTTTAAAATTTCTAATATTAATCGTTTTGCATATAAAACTAACATTGTTCTAAGAGACTCTTCCTTAGCAGAGAGCTTTATTGAAGAATTTGTTCTATTAGCTAAGAGTTTTAAAGAAAGTGAAGCTGCAAAAACTGAAAGTCCTAAAAATACAAATACATCAGTTGCAAGTGGAAATAATGATGTAACATTTGGAAAAGATGATATTTCGGGTAAAGTACAAGATAAAGATAAAGACAAGACTCTTAAAGAGGTAAATGAAATCCCTAAACTTCAAAGCTTAATACAACTTAGAAGTAGCAGGATAGATTCTGTGAAGAATAGTGAATTAGAAATTAAAATTTTAGAACAAAATAATGAACTAAAAAAGATTGAATTAGATAAAATAATTAAAGATCAGGATCAAAAAATAGCTAATAAAAAACAGGAAAATGTACTTTTAACTGATTCAGAAGAAAAAGTAAATAATCAGAAAGAAATTGAAGCTCTTGAAATAATAAGACTACGTGCAATAACAGAAAAAGAGGAATTTAATAAGAAGTCGGCAACAATAAAAAAGATCAAGGATGATATAGAACTAATTAAAAAACGAATTTTAGCAGATAATTCTAAAATAAAAGAACTTGAAACTAATAAACAATTTGCCCTTAAGAAATTTGAAACTGACAGCAGGAAATTTATAGAGTCATACGGTGAATTGGAAAGTAGCTATAAGAAAACATTGAAAATAAGGAATTATTATAAGGAAATTATTAATATTTCAGGAAATAGTGAGCTCACATATGAATTTTACTGTAATGAATTTTTTGTGAATCTTAGATCGATGCTTTATGAATTAAAACTTGTACAATTTGATATTTCAGAATATGAAATAAAATCACGAGACCTACAGAAGTATTATGATTATATGAAATACAATCCTGAGCTTTCGGATGTTCTTGATTTTGGAGGGATGACAAAACTGTACTCCTATGTAGAAAAACTTAAAGTTTTAGCAGACCAAATGAATGAAAATGTGAAAGCTAATAATTATGATGACATGGTGAGGCATATTCAACAAGCTGTTCCTTTATTAGAAAAACGGGAAACATATTATGAGGTTTCAATTCCTATACAGCCAATGAGAGATATAGTTGTTTTTGATATTGATATAAAAAAACGGGATAACGCCAAAAATGATTTAGACAGAAGTAAAAAATTTAGATATAAGGAATTTACTTATGGAGGTATTCGTTTTGATTTAGGTTTAGGAATTGCAGGAAGCTGGTTTCCAAATGTAAAAAAATATGAAATGAAACAAGAAACAGATTCAGTTAAAATCTTACAACAAGCGAAACAAACTTATACACCAGCATTTGTAGGTTTGTTTACAGCCAGTTTTCGGAATACTCGCTATACAACTTATGGTTTTAGTGCAGGAATGGGGCTCGCATTTGAGGATGATAAAATACAGTTAAATAGTTTCTATGTAGGTCCAAGTATTATTTTAGGTAAATATGATAGAATTACTGTTACAGCAGGAGTTACCATGAAAAATGTAGAAGTTTTAAGACAGGGGTATAATGTTGAAAGTTCTTACCCAAGTCAAAATAAAGGAGAGGATCTTTTAACTAAAGAATATAGAGCTGGAATGTTTTTATCTTTAACTTATAATCTCACAAAAGGAGTAAGAGATAATGTTAAATATTTAAGTACATTAGTAAAATAACCAAAAACAAAAAACCTTCCCATCGGGAAGGTTTTATATTACTTATAGCTTATCGCTCATTATTTATTATAAAGAAGCAGCGTGTACAAGCATATCAACTAACTTGTTTGAGTAACCCATTTCGTTGTCATACCAAGAAACAAGTTTCACGAAGTTAGGAGAAAGCATGATACCAGCGTCTTTGTCGAAGATAGAAGTTCTCTTATCTCCTACGAAGTCCTGAGATACTACAGCCTCTTCAGTGTATCCTAGGATACCTTTCAATTCACCTTCAGAAGCAGCTTTGATTACTGCACAGATTTCTTCATAAGAAGCAGCTTTTTCAATTCTCACTGTTAAATCTACTACAGAAACGTCAACAGTTGGTACTCTGAAAGACATACCAGTTAATTTTCCGTTTAATGAAGGAATTACTTTTCCTACTGCTTTTGCAGCACCTGTAGAAGAAGGGATGATGTTGTTTAGAGCAGCTCTACCACCTCTCCAGTCTTTCATTGAAGGACCATCAACAGTTTTTTGAGTAGCTGTTGTAGCATGTACAGTGGTCATTAAACCTTCTACGATTCCGAAGTTATCGTGGATTACTTTAGCTAAAGGAGCTAAACAGTTTGTTGTACAAGAAGCGTTTGATAAGATTTTGATATCATCAGTAAGTTCCTTGTGGTTTACTCCCATTACAAACATTGGAGTATCGTCTTTAGAAGGAGCAGAAAGGATTACTTTCTTAGCACCAGCAGTAATATGTTTTGCAGCACTTTCTTTATCTAGGAATAGACCAGTAGATTCTACTACGTAATCTGCACCAATTTCGTCCCACTTTAGGTTACTTGGATCTTTCTCAGCAGTTACTCTGATTTTTTTTCCGTTTACTACAAGATCATTTCCTTCTACAGAAACTTCACCTGGGAAAATACCGTGTACAGAGTCATATTTTAACATGTAAGCCATGTATTCTGCATTGATTAGGTCATTGATTCCTACAACTTCAATGTTGTCTCTTTCAGTCATTGCTCTGAAAACAAGACGTCCAATTCTACCAAAACCGTTGATACCTACTTTGATTGTTGACATAATAGTTTGTTTTTATTAGATTTATAAAAATAATTAGATTGCTAAAATTTCTGAAATCAACATTAAATCCTTATTGATTTCATTATGTTTTTTAATGGCTTCCTCAATTGGGGTATACACCACATCGTTGGAACGCATTCCAGCCATTACATTCGTTTGTCCATCCATTAATCCTACTACTGCACCATACCCAAGTCTGCTGGCAAGTACTCTGTCTGCACAGCTGGGAGATCCTCCTCTTTGCATATGACCCAAAATTGCTACACGAATGTCATAATCAGGGAATATTTTCTTTGTTTTTTCAGCCAGTTCATAAACATTGGCTAGCTTTTCTCCTTCTGCTACGACTACAATACTAGATGCTTTTCCTGTTTTTTCAGCTTTTCTGAATTTCTCAAAAAGATCATCCGTGCTGTCTTTTTTCTCAGGAATTAAAATATCCAAAGCACCTGTTGCTAATCCACTGTTTAAAGCGATAAAACCTGCATCACGACCCATTACTTCCACAAAGAAAACCCTGTTGTGAGATGTTGCCGTATCACGGATTTTATCAATCGCATCCATAGCAGTATTCAACGCAGTATCATATCCGATGGTATTATCCGTTCCGAAAATATCATTATCAATTGTTCCCGGAATACCAATCACGCGGATTCCAAATTCTTCACTGAAGATTTTTGCACCCGTAAAAGTTCCATCTCCACCGATACATACCAGTCCATCGATACCCAGCTTTACGCAGTTATCATAGGCTTTCTGGCGCCCTTCTTTAGTTCTGAATTCGGTAGATCTGGCAGACTTTAGAATCGTTCCACCCTGATTGATTATATTTTTTACGGAACGGGCTCCCATTTTTAGGAAATCATTGCTGATAAGACCATTGTAGCCTTCCCTTACCCCGTAACATTCGATATTATAGTAATTGGCGGTTCTTACTACCGCTCTTAATGCAGCATTCATACCTGGAGAATCTCCTCCCGAAGTAAGAACTGCAATCTTTTTTACAGCACTCTCTTTCATCTAGTAAAAAATTTCGAACACAAATTTACAAAAACAAGTTCAGATTATCGTAGTAACTTTCCAATAGTTTTGAATATAAATAATTAAAAGCTTCTGAAATTTGTTGGTTTGAAAATATACCTCGCAGTTTTGGTTTCCGCAGCATTCACATCAAGATCATACCACGGCGATATATTTTTATTAAAAGGATTGGATAACAGATGAATAGACTGTGCAGGCGTAAAACCTTCTCCCAGTAAGAATAATTTTTTTCCTTCCTTATTTTGAGAAACACCCGCAATAAATACGATATGTCCCGGACTTCCTGGAGTAATTAAAATATCCCCGGTTTTTAAATCGGACGTTTTTAATACCTGTTTTGTTTCTTTATAAAGTGAAATAGTTCCCGCATAATTGAAGATGAGGTCCAGATAATTTCTGAAAGCCTGATAAGAATCATCAAAACCTGCCGTTTTTCTAAAGCTCACAGAATTTCCATTCACAAATGCTCTTGTACCATTTTTGTAATCATTCCAGCTCAGTAAATCACCACTCGTAAAATGAAATTTAATTTCGTCGAATCTTTTTTGCTTGTATAAATATTCAGCTCTCAATCGGATTGCTGCATCCGCACATTGTTGAAGATCTTTATTTCCCGTATCAATATCAAAAACAGCTTCATGAAGGTGTTGTGTGGAAATAGGGCTTCCATCATATCTTAAAATCTGACTTCCATCGGGTTTTAGCTTAAAATTTTCAATAAATTCCTCAAATGAACCCGCTTTTTCACTCTGCCATTCGTAACCTTTGGGAGGAGAAAATCTCTCTTTGATAGTATTTTTATCCTTATTAATCTGTACTGAGCTTACAGGCATTAAATCTTCTGTTTCCTGGGCAGGAATATTTGATGGTTTTTTATCCTGAGTACAACCCAAAATAATCAAGCCCATGATCCCTCCTGAAATAATTTTTTTCATAGTCATTTGATTCGTTTACAAATATGGGATTTTTTGTGAAATATTGGAAAATGGAAACTAAACTTTTATTTTCCACCGTTTTTTGCCACTAATA
>NZ_JCAKRW010000020.1:0-18932 GCF_059515185.1 Chryseobacterium sp. CS2K3
TTTTCCAGCTTCCGCCTTCCTTTCTTTTAAAAATCAATATCCCAGATTCCGGCTTTCCGCTCCAGATCTATTAAAGCAGCAGCATTTTCGGCAAGGAGCTGGAAATAATTCTGACGCAGTTCATTGTATGTTCTTTGCGCATTGAGAACTTCTAAAATAGAGCTTTCTCCACGTTGATAACTGTAAGTAATTCCTTTCAGAATACTTTCAGCTTCTGTTAACATCCCATTATCAAACTGTTGCAGCTGTTTTTGTGCAGCAATATAATGCTGATAAGCCTGGGTAATTTCCATACGGATGCTGTTTTCAATCTGTTTGTATTCTGTTTCAGCCTGAGAATAGCTCATTTCTGCAATTTTTAAATCTGCATTTCTGCGATTGGAGAATTTTAAAGGAACACTGATTCCTAATTTTACGGTGTTTACAGCAGGTGAAGGGGCTATTTCATTATTGGCAACGGTATTGTGTCCGGCTCCGGCACTTAGTCCTAAATCTATGACCCGATTGGCTTTTTCAAGTTTAATTCGGCTTGCGGCGGTATTGATATTCTGTTTTGAAGCTAAAAGATCTGCTCTTTTATTGAAGGCATTGGTGATAAGGTCGTTCAACATATAGTTTCTGTTGAAGGCGTTCAGATTACCTGTGACTTCTTTTTCAGTGCTGTCGCTGCCGATAAAGTCAGACAAAGCTGTGATAGACTGTTGTTGTGCACCTTCAAGCTGATAAACTTCATTGAGCAAAGACGAGGCTTCCAGTCTGCTTTGTTGGGAAGTTACTTTGGAAATATCTCCCAATTTGTACCTTATGCTATCTGATTTTGCGAGTTTAAGCATACTTTGATAAGATTCTTTCTGCACATTCAGTAAGGCTTTTGATTTTAAGGCTTCAATATAACCCAAAGTAGCATCGGCGAGCAGATTTCTTACATAATCCTGTAGCTGTAATTTTGAATATTCTGCTTCATTTTTTGCTGTTTCTATTCTTGCTTTTCTTTTTCCACCCAGTTCAAGGGTCCAGCTGACAGCTCCGCCCATAGTATATCCCATGTCCCTGGAAACCCCGTTGTTTGAGGTTTCCATTTCTATTTGAGGATCAGGGAAAATTCCGGCAGTAAGAATGGAAGCTTCAGCGATATTTACATTGTATTTTTGTGCAGCCAGTCCGAGGTTTTTATCCTTTACAAATTTTAGATATTCGTTGAAGTAGATAGGTTCATTTTCAGATTGTGCTTTGATAAAAATACCTGTTACAGTACAAAATAATATGATTAAAAATTTAGATTTCATGGGATGTTGCATTTTGGTTTTCAAAACGATATTCAGCTAAATAATAAATGGCAGGAAGTACAAAGAGGGTAAGGAATGTGGAAAACATCAATCCGTACACTATTACGGTAGCCAAAGGTCTTTGGACGTCTGATCCAATGCCTGTAGCAAGAGATGCAGGCAGTAATCCTATGATGGCTACGGATGCCGTCATTAATACAGGTCTGAAACGGTCTTTTGCTCCCTGAATAACCGATGCTTTCAATGGAATACCTCCTTTCCTGAGCGTGTTGATATGGGAAACCATAATGACTCCGTTCTGAATGGCAACACCAAATAAGGCAATGAAACCTACGGCAGAAGAAACATTCAACGACATTCCTCTGATATTGAGTGCCAGCATTCCTCCAAATAAAGCAAGCGGAATAATGCTCATTAAAATCAATGCCTGTCTGAAAGTTCCAAAGGCACCATAAAGTAACAGGAACATCACAGCCAATGCTAAAGGAACTATAACCGCAAGCCTTGAATATGCCCTGTTTTTATTTTCAAACTGCCCGCCCCATTTGATCTGGTATTTTTCATGATCATAACGGATATTTTTTTCAATGCTTTTTTGTGCATCATTGAGGAATGATGTAAGATCACGACCTCTCAGATTAAGTTTTACGGTAAGGTGTCTCTTATTCATTTCTCTGGTGATGGTACTTTCTCCTGTACTTAATTTTACCGTGGCAATTTGGGAAAGAGGAATTTTTGCTCCTGATGAAGAGGCAAGCATCAGATTTCCTATTTTTTCAGGGGTATTACGGCTGTTTTCTGCATAACGGCAGGAAATATCATACACTTTGTTCCCAATAAAGATCTGTGAGACAGCTTTTCCACCGAGAGCGGTTTCAATAAGATCGGTAACATCGGAAACATTCAATCCGTATTGTGCAATTTTATTTCTGTCAGCGATGATCTGTAATTGAGGAAGTGGAGGTTCCTGATCAATAGCAAGGTCTGCGGAACCGGGAACCGTTTTTAAAAGCGAAAGAACATTTTCCGCTACCTGTCTTGTTCCTGCAAAATCATCACCATAGATTTTTACTACCAACTCACTGTGAGCACCGGATATTTTATCCATTACTCCATCAATCATCGGTTGGGAAAAACCTACTGTAAAGCCAGGCATTTCCTTATAATCTTCTGCCAGTTCCTTAATTAAATCGGCTTTTGTCTTTCCGGATTTCCATTCTTTGTAAGGTTTTATCCCTACTGATACTTCAAAATGAGAAGCTGTCCATGGATCGGTACCATCATCATTACGCCCTGCCTGTACCATGATGTAAGTGACTTCAGAATGCTTCATTGTTTTAAGACGAAGAGAATCGCTCATTTCCTGTGCTTTTTTCAGGGAAATTCCTGGTGGAAGCTGTACCTGCAGCCAGATGGACCCCTCATCAAGTTCCGGTAAGAAGTCTTTACCCACGCTGTATGAAAGAATTCCGGCTCCAAGTAATACGATTCCGGCTGGAATGAAAATCTTTTTTGGTGCAGACATAATTTTGTCGATCCCTTTTCCATAAGCATTGCTTACTTTCTCGAGCCATCGGTTGTGATAAAGTTTTCTTGGCTTTCTGTAAATCATATAAGCCAGCCCGGGAATTAGAAGTAAAGCTACTGCCAAAGCTCCTAATAATGCGTATCCTACTGTAAATGCCATGGGGGTAAATAGTTTTTTTTCCACTCTTTCAAATGCGAACAAAGGCAGATAAGCCGTAATGATGATAATCCCGGAAAAGAATATGGGTTTCGCAATTTCCGTAGCTTTTTGAATGATTGTTTTTTCTTCCAGTTCTTTATCAGGATGCTCTTCTCTCTGTCTTAAAATAGCTTCCAGCATTACAATGGAGCCGTCTACAATAATTCCGAAATCTATAGCTCCCAATGACAGAAGGTTTGCCGGAATATTGGTGAAATGCATAAGAATAAAAGCAATAAGAAGTGAAAACGGAATGGTGATCGCAGTAAGAAGAGCGCCACGCCAGCTTCCAAGAAATACGATCAGTATAATGATCACCAGTACGATTCCTTCCGTCAATGTATGAGAAACTGTATTAAGAGTAGTTTTTACAAGATCAGTTCTGTCCAGATATGTGTGGATTTTTACACCAGCCGGAAGAATATTTTTGTTGAGTTCATCTACTGCTTCGTGCACACCAATCAATACCTGTGAAGGATTTTGTCCTTTTAATAATAATACAATTCCGCCTACACTTTCATTGTAGTTTCTGTTGCGGTCAGTAAATCCAAGGATTCCTTTACGCTCAAGATTTCCGTATTTCAATGTTCCGATATCATTTAAAAAAACGGGAACTCCTTTTTCTGTTTTTACGACGGTTTTTCCAAGGTCATCAAGGTTTTTAATCAAGCCGATTCCACGAACGACATATGCCAGATCTCCACGGGGCAGCATACTTCCTCCTGCGCTGGCATTGTTTTTACTGATGGTTTCAATAATTTCTGCTAAAGAAAGACCATATTGCTCCAATTTGTTGGGATCAAGCTCAATCTGAAACTGAGTTGTGATTCCCCCGAAATTTGTCACATCGGCAATACCTGAAACTTGTTTTATTCTTGGGATGATAATGAAGTTCTGGAGATCTGTAAGTTCTCTTAAGCTGTGATGATCACTCTCTATTACATAACGGTAAATTTCTCCTACAGGCGACGTTAAAGGATCCAGTCCCGGCTGTGCTCCATAGGGTAGAGAAACTTCAGCCAGTCTTTCCTGAATGCGTTGTCTTGCCCAATAATCATCAATGCCATCATCAAAAACTATAGTAATCATGGAAAGTCCAAATGTACTTTTACTTCGCATAACATGCATCCCGGGAATTCCATTAAGCGCTCTTTCCAGAGGAATGGTGATCTGTTGTTCTACTTCTTCAGCAGCCAGCCCCTGTACCTGGGTGACAACCTGTGAAGTGGTATCTGCAATATCGGGATAAGCTTCAACGGAAAGCTTCGTCCATGAATAATATCCAAAAAATCCTAATAATATAAAAAGAGCCAGTATAAGCCACTTTTTCTGTATGGAAACTGTTAATAACTTTTTCATATTCTAACTTTAATGGGAAACTTCAGCTTCCTCATTCAACATTTATTTTACATCCAGAAGATATATTCCTCCGGTTGTCATGATCTCGTCTCCGGATTTCAGCCCTGATGTGATCTTTACGGTTTTCTCTGAAGCTTCTGCAGTCATCACATTACGCTTCATGAATTGATTTTTTCCTGTTTTGATCCATACATATTGATTATCGTCTTTTTGCATTAGGGCGGAGGTAGGGATGATAATTGTGTTTTCAGAATCGGTAGAGTAAATGATGGTAGCAAACATGCCGGGTTTTAATGTTCTGTCGGGATTATTACATTCTATTAAAACTTTGATGCTTCGGGTGGCTTCATCTACCCAGTCGTTAATATGGTATACTTTTCCGGTAATGGCTCTGTCAGGATAGGTATTGACTTTCACGGATACCTGATCCCCATTTTTGATAAAACGAAGATCTTTTTCTTTGACTTCTCCAGAGATCCAAACCTTTGAAAGTTCAGCAACAATCATTACAGGTTCCGCATCTTCACGGAGATATTGTCCGGTAACAATTTTATTGGAAATAACTTCTCCGGCGATTGGGGCTCTTACAATCAATCCTCCGGAACCTTTACTCTGGCTATTGTAAATCTTTAAGGCTGTAGAAGCATTGGATAATGAAATTTTTTTGTTTTTAAATTCTGTTTCAGCTTCTTCCAGCTCTTTTTGTATACCTACGCCATGTTTTACAAGATCCTGCTGGCGTTTATATCTTTTTTCTGCCAAGCCAGCTTCATTCAATGCATCGGAATATTCTTTCTGCACATCCAGATAACCTGATGATAGAACCTCAAATAAAGGACTTCCGGCATTTACCTTTTGACCGATATTAACAAAAGCTCTGGTTACTCTTCCTGAAAAAGGACTGGCTATCTCTGCATAATTGTTCGGGATGGCTTCTATGGTTCCTACAGAAGTAATGTCATGATTATATTCCTGATCGCTGACAATTAAAGTTTTAATTTTCTTTAAAACCGGGCTGTTCTCCGGGATGGTAACCTGATTGTTTTTAACGGTAATTTCCTGTTCCGGAGCCTGCTGAGGTACATTCTCTTTGCATGAAGCTGCAAAAAGTATGATAATGCTTAAGATTATTCTCTTCATGATCTTAATAAAATTGAGTGCTGTTGCTGATTGTTGGTTTTGTAGTGTTCTTTTTCTTGTTAATGACCAGTTTTTTACTTCTTGCCTGCTTTTGAGTAGACAAAGTAGGGCGTAGAAATATATTGGTAGAAACAATAAAAAAGACTGTAATGAGTGCTTCTTTTGGATATCCCAGAGCACATAATGCTCCTATAGCTGCGGAACACCATAAGGTAGCTGCTGTATTTAATCCTCTTACGGTAAGCCCGTCTTTCATGATAACGCCACCACCGAGAAAACCAATTCCGCTGACGATATAAGAGGTAATTCTTCCGGCTGCATCACCACCAATTCTGATGGCAATAAGTACAAAGGCTGCGGAGCCTATACAAACTAGGGTATTGGTGCGAAGACCAGCATTTTTTTTGCGCCACTGTCTCTCGAACCCTATACCGGCGCCCAGACAGAAGGCAGTCAATAAACGAAGTGTAAATTCAAGTGTATTCATAACTTTTCCTGTTTTTATAAAGCCCGTAAGCTGTACGGGAAAAGTGAGTACAACTAAAGCTTTTAAGATTGATAACTACTGTAAGGATCTGCGTCCATATTGCTTTATTTTTTACAGTGCAAAAGTAGAGATCGGCGATTTTTTTAGCCGTTAGAGAAGCTTTAGAATGCTATTAGAATTCAATTAGAGAAAAGGAGACAGTATTTTTTCCAGGAAATAGTATATAACCCATACTATGTAAAAGTTTAATAATGGTTACAGATTCAGAATTAAAGTTCCCAACTGTAACCATTTTTTTAATTAAAATTTCAATACTTTTGGCGATAATCAAACTTTGTAGTTGTAGATAATTAATGATCAGTAGAATAAATTTGATTTTCATCCCGGGTTTCATACCAAAGTAGTCTTTATAAATTGTAAATTTTAGAAATGAAAAATTCAAACATCGCGATTCCTGCTACACTTTTAGCTATTATCTGTGTGCAGGGTGGAGCCTCTATTGCAAAACAGCTTTTCCCTGCAATAGGAGCCATCGGGACTGTTACTTTAAGAATTGTACTTTCTGCTATTCTGCTTACGATTATCAATCGTCCAAAGTTTATGCAGTTTACCCCACAAAAATGGAAATACTGTGCAATGTACGGAATGGGGCTTGCTGCAATGAACCTTATTTTTTATATGGCTATTCAAAGAATTCCGTTGGGGCTTGCGGTAACGGTAGAATTTGCTGGTCCCTTATTTCTTGCGTTAGCTTTGTCCCGTAAAGTACTGGATGTTGTATGGGCGTTATTAGCCTGTGTAGGAATATTGCTTATTGTTCCTTGGAAGAGTGATCATATAGATTTGGTAGGATTAGGGTTGGCTTTTCTGGCAGGGATTTTCTGGGCAATTTATATTGTGATGGGCGGTAAAGTCTCAAAAATAATGGATGGAAAAGATGCTGTCACTACCGGAATGTTATTTGCCAGTCTTTTAATTATTCCTTTTACTATATGGGATGGTGCTGTTTTCAATATTACACCCAATATTTTTGTAAAAGGATTAGGCGTCGCTATTTTATCTAGTGCTTTGCCATTTTCATTGGAAATTATGGCGTTGAAAAGGCTTCCTGCAAAAACCTTTAGTATTTTGATGAGTCTGGAACCTGCTTTTGCTGCACTTTCAGGATTAATTTTCCTTGCTGAAGAACTGTCTTTCTTACAATGGATTTCTATTAGTTGTGTTATTGCAGCAAGTATAGGAACTACCGTTTTCAATAAAAAAGCGGCTTCCCATAGTTAAAGCGTATTGATACTTTGATCCGTTTATCCTTGTCAAGGGTTATAACCTTGACAAGGATAAATCAAAACTCTACATCAAATACTACAGTAAAAACAGTTTTATTATCCTCAGATTCTACTTTGATCCCGGCGTGATGAAGATGAATAATTTTTTCCGTCAGGAAAAGCCCTATGCCGTATCCTTTTTCTTTTTTGGAATCTTCACTTCTGTAAAAAGGCTCGAAAATATGTTTTAAATCTTTCGGGGAAATAGTAATTCCTGTATTGATAAATTGAATTGAAACTGTTTTTTTGTCTGCTTCCACTTCTATAGAGCAAGTGTGTATTGGAGAATACTTACAGGCATTATCGATGAGGTTGTTAAAAGCGACTTGTAAGAGATATTCATTTCCCTGTAGAAGCAGTTGAGGTTCCTCAATATTGCTATTAATATTTAACGAAACTTTATACGCTGAATTTTCCTTTATTATTTTTGAATAAGATTCCAGGAGAATTTCATCCAGGCGTATTTCAGAAAAACTGATTTCATTAGGATCATAGCTGGCTTTGGCAAGATCCATTAGACTGTTGGATAATTTGACCATATTTCGGGCATCATCCAATGCATATTGAATTGTTTGCTGATATTCTTCTTTGGTTTGTTCTTTTTCTGCAGAAAGCTCCAATTCTGTAATAATTGCAGATAATGGAGTACGAATCTCGTGTGAAATATTCGAAACAAAATGTTTTTGAGCATCAAAGGAATTTTCCAGCCTCTCCAGCATCCCGTTGAAGTTTTGTGCAAGCTCATTAAGCTCATCTTTTTCACCGGTTGTTTTCAGGCGTAATTGTAATTTTCCGGCGGTGATCTTTTTTATCTGACTCACCATTTCACTGAGTGGATTCAATGCTTTTTTAGAAAGAAATATTCCTGCCAGATAAATCAGGATCAAAATGCTGATAAAAGCAATGATACTGATCGTTAATAAATGATTGATAGATTTATATCCATATTGGTCATATCCCGCTGCTGTTACCAGATACTCTTTCCCGTTGTGAGAATAAATAGTTCCTACAGCCTGAAGGTCATCAATAAAGAAACTGATTTCCTTCTTTTTTTGAATATTGGAAAGCATTTTAGGATCTTCCTTAACGTAATCAACTTTTGAATCATCATGATAAATCAGGTTAAATTCCGGATCATAAATAGCAACCTGAACCTCATTGATGGTCTTTGTATTGTTCTTGTAAACACGATGCATTTCCTTTTCACTCAATGTACTTTGGAAAAAAAGATTTGCCTTTGCCACCGCTTCATTTCTCAGCTGAGCGTAGAATGAAATTTCCCTTGCCTCGCTGGAAGAATAATAGACCGCAATACCATAAAATACCATCAGCATTGCCGTGACAAAGGTGAAAAGTAAAGTAAGACGGGTTCTGACTTTCATATGTTACATATTATTGCTGATGTTCCTCGTATCCTTTTTTTAAAATAAAACCCATTCCGGCTTTTGTATGAATCAGTTTATTTTCAAAATCTTTATCAATTTTTTTTCTGATATAATTGATGTATACATCTATAAAATTTGTTCCCGTATCAAAATGAGTTTCCCATACATTTTCAGCAATTTCTGAGCGGGAAAGTACCCTTTCTGGGTTTTCAAGCATGTATTTCATCAGATTGAACTCTTTGGGGGTAAGCTTAATAGGAATTCCGTCTCGGCTTACAGATTTCAGTTTGAGGTCCATTTCAATGCTGTCATATTTTAACAATTGTTCTGTAGGCGCGTGTAGAGAAAACCTTTTCATTAAAACTTTAACCCTTGCAATCAGTTCACGCATTTCAAAAGGTTTCGTAAGATAATCATCAGCTCCCGAATCAAAACCTTCCAGTTTATCATCTGTAGTTCCCAGTGCGGTAAGCATAATGATAGGGATTTGTGGTTTTAGGCTCTTTATTTCTTTACAAAAATCCAATCCATTCTTCAGCGGAACAATAATATCGGTAATGATGAGGTCAAAATCCTGAGTAGAGGCAAATTCTGTAGCCTTTTCACCATCGTAGGCAAAACTTACATCCATATCCTGTTCCAAAAGTCCTCTGCCAATAAGGCGTGAAAGTCTTTTATCATCTTCAACAAGTAAAATATGAGGCATAAGAAAGGATAATGTGTTTGGGTTACTAAGAAAAGTTACTCGATACGTACTACAAATGTAATGATTTCTATTTTGTAATTTTGAGCTGAAATATTAATTAGAATAGAGGATTCAAAATGATTGTAAATAAAAAAGGAATTGATGCAGCGCTTTTATTACTTTTAGTGATACTGTTTGTGCAATGTACATCTTCTCAGGCTTCGGTCCAGCTTCAAAACGGAGATTTACTTTTTGTAACGGCAAAAGAAACCGGACTTTCAGGAGCTATTAATAATGTTACTCAAAAACAGAAAGCTGCTTCATTTGATCATATTGGGATTTTAGAAAAAGATGGAAATAAAACTTATGTATTACATGCTGCTCCCAACGGCGGATCTCAAAAACAAAACCTGAAGAAATTTATTAGTGATCAGAAAAAAGATCAGCAGAATATTGTTGTCTACCGATTAAAAACAGAATACAGAAAAGCAATTCCTAACGCTATAGAAAAGGCAAATTCTATGTTAGGAAAACCTTATAATTTCAATTATATCTTGGATGAAAGCTCATATTATTGTTCAGATTTCGTGGAAAGAGCATTTCGGGATGATCATATTTTTAAATTAGAACCGATGACATTCATAGATCCGAAAACAAAAAAAAATAATACATTCTGGGAAGAGTTTTATAATAAGAAAAACCTGAAAGTGCCTGAAGGAGAGCCTGGTTGTAATCCAAACGGTTTGGCTGGATCAGAAAAACTGGAAAGGGTTGGTAACCTTTAAATAATGGCAAAGGAAGAAGAATATGGAAAACAGAAAGTTACGATTTGGTAGATTAGAAAATAGCACAGCTTAAAATAAGAAGGTTTCAAGATTGATAAAAACATTATTTTAATCTCAATAACTTGATGAATTCCAGCACATATACCTTTCCCAATGTAGAGTAGAATAATTAGAGAAGCTGTAAAGGCTTCTTTTTTTATATGTTAAATTTTAAAAAATATTAGTCTACTAATTTGGTAGACTAATATTTTTTTATATTTTTGTGACAGATTTAAATGCAGAGCGCAATATGATCTGAGAGTATTTAACCCAAAAATGTTTAACGATGATTACACCTAACCCAAGCCTGCAGGTTTTTCAAAATAAACTGAACCTGCCTAAAAAAGAATTGTTATTGGAAATAGAATTAAATGGTAAAATGAAATTTGAACATTTAATGAATACTATCCATAATCAATTGGGCATTTGTCATAGAGTGTTATCAGCCAATGTAGAATATGTGAACGGATACAGTTTTGGTTCAGTACAGTTGTATATAAATGCAAATTCAGAAGACTATCATAAACTTGAAGTCTATCTGAATAAAAATAAACTTCTGAATACAACGGTGGAGTACTTCTGCCGGAAATATTCTTAAGCGAGATTCATATAGTTTTAATTACTCAAAGTGTCCGGTTCTTTTACCGGACGCTTTTTATTTTACATTAAATAATTTTTTATTTTCCCTCATATCTCACAGATTACGATGATTTTTTAAATGTAGATCTATATAAATTTTCGTCCTTGATAAGTACTACCAATTGGTGGTAAGAAAATTCCCCTCTTCTGGAGGAGTGGCGAAAATTCAAAGAATTTTTGACGGGGTGGTCATAAAAAGAACCTTACTTACTTTTTTGAACACAAAGTTCTATTTTCAAAATTTCATATTTTAAGACGGCAAAGAGATCATCAATTAAAATGATTTGATGAAGCTTATATTATGACAATAAAAAAGCGCCCAGATTGCTCTGAACGCTCTATAGTAATAAAAATAAGTTTAGATTCTTTCGATATCAGCACCTAATGCTTTAAGTCTTCCATCGATGTTTTCATATCCTCTGTCGATTTGCTCGATGTTATGGATAATAGATTTTCCTTCTGCAGAAAGAGCCGCAATAAGAAGGGCATTTCCAGCTCTGATATCCGGTGAAACCATTGTAGTTCCTCTTAACGGCGCTTCCTGATTCAATCCGATTACTGTAGCTCTGTGCGGATCACATAAAATGATCTGAGCTCCCATATCAATTAATTTATCCACAAAGAATAATCTGGATTCAAACATTTTCTGGTGAACCAGAATACTTCCTTTAGCCTGAGTAGCTACTACTAAAATAATAGACAATAAATCCGGTGTGAAACCTGGCCATGGAGCATCAGAAATCGTAAGGATAGATCCGTCAATAAATTTTTGAATTTTATAGTGTTCCTGGGCTGGAATGTAAATATCATCACCACTTTGCTCAAGCTGAATCCCTAGTTTTCTAAAGGTATTAGGAATTACTCCCAACTGATTCCAGTTTACATTTTTGATAGTGATTTCAGATTTTGTCATGGCTGCAAGACCAATCCAAGATCCGATTTCTACCATATCAGGAAGCATAGTGTGCTCAGTACCTCTTAAATATTCTACCCCTTCAATTGTAAGAAGGTTAGATCCGATTCCTGAAATATTTGCTCCCATTCTATTCAGCATTTTACATAATTGCTGAAGATAAGGTTCGCAGGCAGCGTTATAAATTCTTGTTTTTCCTTTTGCTAAAGCAGCAGCCATTACGATATTAGCAGTGCCGGTTACAGAAGCTTCTTCTAAAAGGATAAATTTCCCTGTAAGTTCCTTAGCTTTTAAAGAATAAAAATATTCCTCTTCATCATAGTGGAATTCAGCACCAAGCTCTACTAATCCCTGGAAGTGGGTGTCCAATCTTCTTCTTCCGATCTTGTCACCTCCGGGAGTTGGCATATAAGCCTCTCCATAACGAGCCAACATTGGTCCCATCAGCATGATAGATCCACGTAACTTTGCTCCGTCTTTTTTGAATTCGTTTGATTTTATATAGTCGAAGTTTACCTTATCAGCTTTGAAAGTATAATCTCCATGACCGTTTTTTGTAACCTTTACTCCGAAATCTCCAAGAATCTCAATCAGTCTGTTTACATCATGAATATCCGGGATATTTTTAATTCTCACTTCCTCGTCAGTTAGCAAAACTGCACACAAAATCTGTAGAGCTTCATTCTTAGCTCCTTGTGGAGTTATTTCACCCTGCAGTCTTTTTCCTCCTCTTATTTGAAATGTTCCACTCATTATTTTCTGTTTTTATGATTGTTGTTATGCCTTCTTTTGTTAGGTTGGTTTTTATTATTGTTATTATTACCGTTATTACGGTTGTTGTTATTGTTATTATTATTTCGGTTGTTATTATTGGTATAATAAATCTTACTTTTTTCAAGAGAATCAATTCCTGTAAGATCCAACCTGTTTTCAGACAGTTCTTTCAGATGTCTGAAAATAACATCGTCAGTCACGTGTTCCTTATTGTAAACATTATAAGATTTCTTCATATTGTTGGCAATTACCTCGATAAGGGCTTCCTTTTCATCACCCGTTTCCAGCTCAATTGCTTTTTCTATTAATTGAAGAATACTTTTTCCGTAAAATTTAAAGTCACCTTGAAGTTTTGGATATTCCATTCTTTTAGGCTTTTCTGCCAATTGTTCCATAGTCGGAAACGGATAAGGAGAATCTACATCCAGATCATAATTAGCAAGAATAAAAAGATGGTCCCAAAGCTTATGTTTATAATTTTCCTCGTCGCGAAGTTGTGGGTTTCTCTGACCCATAAAATCGATGATTGCCATAGCCATTTCATTCCTTTCCTCTTTGGTAGGAAGTTCTTTGCAGCGCTCAACCAACTGTTGTATAATTCTGCCGTATTCCGGCATATGAAGCTGAGTTTTTTGGGTGTTGTATTCCATAGTATGCAAATATATGGATTAAAAGAAAAATTGTTTCGAGAAACTTAAAAATTTATGATTTTTTAATGAAAAATTTAGATGAGTTTCTGATTGAATTATTATTTAAAATAAAAATATTTCTCGTTATATTGAATTTGTTTTCAATAAAACGGTAACTTAGTTAATAGGTTGATAATTGAATTTTACAATGAAAAAAACAAACTTTATTCTTTCCCTATTGGCGTTAGCACTGATCAGCGCTTGCCAGAACAGAGACGAAACAGAGATAAAAACTTCCCAACAGGAAGAAGTGCATGATAAAATTGTAAATGTTACCCATCATGATGGAAAACCTTTCAGTACAGGAAGCGGATCCGGATCAGTACAGGGGAAATTTGTAGCCGGACCCGGGGGAAGTGTTTTAATGCAGGGATTTTATTGGGATGTTCCTGATGGAGGTAACTGGTGGAATACCGTTAAAGATAAATTAACAGCATGGTCCAATGCAGGAATAGGTGCAGTCTGGCTTCCTCCAGCATCAAAAGCACAAAATGGCGCGTATTCCATGGGATATGATCCAACAGATTATTATGATTTTGGAAACTTTAATCAAAACGGAAGCGTAGAAACCCGTTTTGGATCCAGAACAGAATTGGAAGCGTTGATTACAAAAGCTCACACGGAAAACATGCAGGTGTATGCCGATATTGTCATTAATCATAATAGTGGCGGGCAATCTGAAGCCAATCCTTTTACAGGAACCAATACCTGGACTAACTTCTCCGGAGTAGCTTCCGGGAAATTTCAGAGAAATTACAACGATTTTTATAAAAATGCTTATGGAAACAATGACGAAGGTGCCTTTGGTGGTTTCCCGGATCTTTGTCATGCCAATCCTCATGTACAAGACTGGCTTTGGGAAAGAGATGATTCAGTAGCAAAATACTATAAAAATGTAATGAAATTCGATGGCTGGCGATTTGATTATGTGAAAGGTTTCGGTCCTTGGGTTGTTAATACCTGGAATTCGAAAGTAGGAGGTTTTTCTGTTGGGGAACTATGGGATTCCAATGTAAATACTTTAGAATGGTGGGCAAATAATGCAAACAGCTCTGTATTTGATTTTGCAGCCTATTATAAAATGGATGAAGCCTTTGATAACGGAAACCTGAATGTCCTGAATGATGATATGATGTGGAAAAGAAATCCGTACAAAGCAGTAACATTCGTGGCAAACCATGATACGGATATCATTTATAATAAAATGCCGGCATATGCTTATATTCTAACTCATGAAGGGTATCCAACTATTTTTTACAGGGATTATGAAGAATGGCTCAATAAGGAAAGACTAAATAATTTAATCTGGATCCATAATAATAAAGCTACGGGAACAACATCTATTTTATATACAGATAATGACGAATACATCGCAAGACGTAACGGATACAATGGTAACCCAGGTTTGGTAGTATATATCAACACTTCGTCAAATTGGCAGGAAAGATGGATTGATACCAATTGGAGTAATCAGCAGATCAAAGATTTTACAGGTCATTCAACTTGGTACCCGACTACACAGGCAGATAAGCGAGTAAAAATTCAGTGTCCGCCGAATAGTTATTCTGTATGGTCGCTGAATTTATAAAATGAATGAGTGGCGAATTGTTAAAGTAATATAAAGTGTTATCTCTCGCAGATTTTGCTGATAACGCAGATTCTTTATAGCAGATGCATCTGTGAAATCTGTGGGAAATTACACCTGAATAAATTTTCTCTTCTGATGCTGATCCGGGAGAAAACATTTTTGATTGGCAAGTTTCATTCTGTTTCTTGAAATTATATCATATGCTTTATCACTCAAAAAGGAAGGCAGAACTTTTCCAATAGCAGAAAGTTTATAAACACCTCCCAAAATATTCGCAATTTGCAATACTGCTTTCGATTTTATAAGATAATATTGTCTCGGTTTCCAAAGATATAGTGTGTTGAAAACCTGAGTTTCCAATCCTCTTTCAGATAAAAACTGCTGCCCGAATTCAGATTGAAGAGAAGCAAACATGAATTTGTCTTTTTTGTCCCTTTCCAAAATCCATTGCACCCAGAAATTGCATACTCCGCAATCTCCGTCAAAAAATACAATATGTTTATTTTCCCAGCTTTCCATCATTTTATTTATTAAACATGATTCTTCTTTCTGTGTCTTCTTTGGCTTGTTTGAAATATTTAATAAGATCCGCACGCTGTTCATCAGTCAGTTTTGCATCCTGATGTCCGATATAGTAAGACTCTAGCGGCATTTCTTTTTTCTCTACCATTTCCATGCACTCCTCCAGCTTATGAATCTGTCTTTGAGGCTCATATACTGCAAATGTAGAAAAATTAAGCTGTTTCCTTCCTTCATTAATATGATTTTTCACATACCATGAACTGGGTGCAATATCAGCATACCAAGGATATTGGGTTTCGTTGGAATGACAGTCATAACATGAAGTTCGGATGATCTTAGCTACTTTTTCAGGCGTATTTTTTATTTTCAGAAAGTCCATGCCGGGAGTAGGACGTGGATTCGTTTTATCAATAGGAAAAAACTGAATGATAATAAATGCTACGAGAATTACAATAAGTATTTTTTTCATAGTACAAGGATTCATGTTAGTGAATTAAAGATAGTTATTTTTTTTGGATGGAAGCAGAAAGTGGGAAGCTGGAGGTATCTGAAGGCAAAGTTTAAATATTTCATGAAATTTTAAAAGCCCGAGAAACTTTTTTATAGAAGTGTTTTTTTATTTTTATTCATGAAAATTGATCCCTTAAAGTTATGTTTCGTCTGCAATAAACTTCCTTTTTCCTGTCTCCCGCTTCCATCACCTTCTCGTTACATTGAGTTATTCTAAATAGAGTAGAAATTGCTAAACGGATTTAAAAAATTCCTAACTTAATACCACAATTGTGTCTTGAATTCAGATGCTGTAGGAATTGTTTTATTATAGTTTTTAACTATCATTGAAATAATTATTAATAGATTGTATTTATTAAATGAACGTTGTAAGTTTGTCATGTCCTTATCAACAAAGGAATTACTTAAAATGTATTAATCAACATAAAAAATAAATAAACGACAATGGAAAAAGATTTGAATGACATCAGTAAATGCCCTTTTCACAACGGAACTATGAAGAAGAGCGTAGCAGGTGAAGGTACTCAAAATAAAGATTGGTGGCCAGATCAGCTAAGAGTAGATCTTCTACGCCAGCACTCTTCGCTGTCTAATCCTATGGATAAAGACTTTGACTACGCAGAAGCATTTAAAAGCCTTGATCTGGAGGCAGTGAAAAAAGACCTTCATGCTTTAATGACAGATTCTCAGGACTGGTGGCCTGCAGACTTTGGGCATTACGGACCTTTATTTATCCGTATGGCATGGCACAGCGCCGGAACTTATCGTGTAGGTGACGGTAGAGGTGGAGCCGGAGCAGGGCAACAACGTTTTGCGCCATTAAATAGCTGGCCTGACAATGTAAGCCTTGATAAAGCAAGAAGATTATTATGGCCAATCAAACAAAAATACGGTAGGAATATATCTTGGGCAGACCTTTTAATTCTTACAGGAAATATTGCCCTTGAATCGATGGGATTCAAGACCTTTGGATTTGCAGGAGGACGTCCTGATGTATGGGAACCGGATGCAGATGTATATTGGGGATCTGAGAAAACATGGCTGGGAGGTGACATACGTTATGCCCACGGTTCAGAAGGAGTTGTTGAAGGACATTCAGCAGTTCTTCCTACCGATGACAATGCAGATGGAGATATTCACTCCAGAAACCTTGAAAATCCATTAGCTGCAGTACAGATGGGATTAATTTATGTAAACCCGGAAGGACCGGATGGGAATCCAGATCCAATTGCAGCAGCCAAAGATATCAGAGATACTTTTGGACGTATGGCGATGAATGATGAGGAAACTGTTGCATTGATCGCTGGTGGGCACACTTTTGGAAAAACTCACGGAGCAGGTCCCGCTGATCATGTTGGTAAAGAGCCGGAAGCAGCCGGAATTGAACAACAGGGATTAGGATGGGCGAGCAGCTATAAGTCTGGAAGCGGAAGAGATGCTATTTCCAGTGGTTTGGAAGTGACATGGACGGAAACTCCTACTCAATGGAGTAATTATTTCTTTAAAAACTTATTCGAAAATGAATGGGAATTGACAAAAAGTCCTGCCGGAGCTCACCAATGGGTAGCAAAGGATGGAGCTGAAATCATTCCTGACGCATTTGATTCTAATAAAAAGCATAGACCTACAATGCTTACAACAGACCTTTCTTTAAGATTAGATCCTGTTTACGAAAAAATTTCGAGACACTTCTACGAAAATCCTGATGCGTTTGCAGATGCCTTTTCGCGTGCTTGGTTTAAATTAACACACAGAGATATGGGACCTCGTGCCCGTTACTTAGGACCGGATGTGCCACAGGAAGAATTAATCTGGCAAGATCCCATCCCTGAAGTAAATCACGAACTGGTAAATGATACCGATGTTGAAGCACTGAAATCTAAAGTTCTGAACTCAGGATTGAGCATTTCCGAACTGGTTTCAACAGCATGGGCTTCTGCATCTACTTTCAGAGGAAGTGATAAAAGAGGTGGGGCTAATGGTTCAAGAGTAAGATTAGAACCGCAAAGAAACTGGGCAGTAAATAATCCTGCTCAATTACAAAAAGTATTGGGAGTTCTGGAAGGAATTCAGCAGGAATTTAATTCTCAAAACGGAAACAAAAAAATATCATTAGCAGATTTAATTGTTCTTGCAGGGAATGCAGGGGTAGAAGCAGCTGCAAGAAATGCTGGAAATGAAGTGAAAGTTCCTTTTGCACCAGGAAGAATGGATGCTTCTCAGGAACAAACGGATGTAGAATCTATGGGATATTTAGAACCTGCAGCAGATGGATTCCGTAATTACCTGAAAACAAAATATACTGTTTCTACAGAGTCTTTATTAATTGATAAAGCTCAGTTATTAACACTTACTGCTCCGGAATTAACTGTTCTGGTTGGAGGAATGCGTGCTTTGGATACTAATTTCGATGGTTCAAAACATGGCGTATTTACCAATCGTCCGGGAACACTTACCAATGATTTCTTTGTGAATCTTTTGGATATGGGAACACAATGGAAAGCTATGTCGGACGATAAAGAACTCTACATAGGAACAGATCGTAAAACAGGTCAGCCAAAATGGACGGCTACCCGTGCGGATCTTGTATTCGGATCAAATTCTGAATTGAGAGCTGTATCCGAAGTTTACGGAAGTGCGGATGCGCAGAGGAAATTTATTAATGACTTTGTATCTGCATGGACAAAAGTGATGAATCTGGATAGATTCGATCTGGCTTAATCTTTTTTAATCTTATTATAAAACGGGCTGTCTTGAAAAAGGCAGCCCGTTATTTTTATGAGTAATATCGTCAGGACAAGTATATCATGATAAAAAATATGAAGGTATTTAACTCAAAGTATGGGGAAAATACCTATGTGACTTTTAAACAATTTTAAGTATACTTGTAATCATAAAAAACACAAATTCAATGATAATTTATTACACCAAATCAAGGCAATCCCTTGCTGATCTCTGTAATGAAATACAGCTTGAAAACCCTGAGTATTTAAAAGAGTATCATAATCAAAATTGCTCTTTTTCTGAACGTTTTGAGGGAGATATTGTTCAGGGAATGAAATTGTATATTCCATCATCAT
>NZ_JCAKRW010000021.1:0-15793 GCF_059515185.1 Chryseobacterium sp. CS2K3
TTATTCGTGCATTAGTGGCTAATCTAAAGTATTCAATTTTATCAGAGATAAAATCCTTGCGCCTTAAATAATCGCAGTCTATAATAAACTTTTGCGCCTTTGCGATCAACCAACATTTATCACAATATATTCAACTAAATTAAATTATTGTCAGTTCCATCACTATTATTCACTATTAATTTTTACATTAAAATATGAATGTCATAATACAAGAAACCAGTCTAAAGGAAAGAGATAAAGCCGTTAATTGGCATCCTTATACCCAGATGAAAACAGCGGATAATATAATTCCTATCACAAAAGGAAAAGGTATTTATCTCTATGATGAAGAAGGAAAAAAATATATGGATGTCGTTTCCTCATGGTGGGTAACCCTGCACGGACATTCTCACCCTTATATTGCAAAAAGGATATTTGAGCAGCTTAATACTCTTGAACAAGTCATTTTTGCAGGATTTACGCACGAACCGGCGACACAGTTAGCTGAAAATTTATTAAAGCTGCTGCCTTCCCATCAGAAAAAAGTTTTTTATTCTGATAACGGTTCAACAGCGGTGGAAGTCGCTTTGAAAATGTGTATTCAGTTTGCTCATAATCATGAAAAGAAGAAAAATAAAATATTGGCGTTCAGAAATGCTTATCATGGAGATACTTTCGGAGCAATGTCTGTAAGTGAGAAAAGTTTTTGGACCAAGCCTTTCGAGAGCATGCTGTTTGAAGTTGTTTTCATTGATACACCCAATTCCGAAAATATTGAAAGCCTAAAAATTCAGATTAAAGACCTTGTTGATGAGGTGGCATGCTTTATTTATGAGCCTTTAGTTCAGGGAGCGGCAGGAATGCTGATGTATGATGCTGAAGATTTAAATACCCTGATGAAATTTTGCAGAGAACAAAAGATACTTATGATTCAGGATGAGGTTTTTACAGGATTTGGAAGAACAGGAAAGCTATTTGCAGCAAATCATCTTTCCGAACAGCCGGATATTATGTGTTTTTCTAAAGGTTTAACTGGCGGAACCATGCCCATGGGAATTACGACCTGTTCAAAGGAAATATTTGATGCTTTCTGGTCTGATGATCAGCACAAAACATTATTTCACGGGCATTCATTTACAGCCAATCCTTTAGCTTGTACTGCAGGCTTAGCGAGCATGGAATTACTACTTAAAGAAGAAACCCAAATGAATATTCAACGGATTACCCAGCAGCATGCCAATTTTATAAAAACCCTTTCAGTTCATTCTCAGGTTGAAAATGCCCGTCAGATCGGAACTATTTTAGCTTTTGATTTTAAAAACGGACAGGGTACATCTTATTTTAATGAGATCGGGAAAACACTTTATAATGAATTTCTACAAAGAGGAATCATCATGCGCCCATTAGGAAATGTTCTCTATCTTGTTCCGCCATATTGCATTTCTCAAAAAGAACTTGAGTTTGTCTATCAAAATATTCTCGAAGTTTTAGAGCAGTTTACATAGAAAGGTTTAATAGCATTCAAAATTCATTATATCAAGACATCAAAACACCATATTTTCAATAAAAAAGAGGCTTTTTCTTGTTTAAAAGCCTCTTTTGTCTAAATTTTAAATAAAATATTAATCTTCCACAAATTTATTTCGTGCAGCCCTTATTCCAAAGTAAAGCATAATCAGTACAGCGATACTTAAGAAATAAAAGGACGTATTCCAGGAAATATCCCAATCATGCAGTTTTCCGAACACCGGAGGTCCGAATGCTGCAATAAGATACCCTACAGACTGAGCCATTCCGGAAATCTTCACCGCATTGATACTGCTTTTTGTTCTTGTTGAAAAAAACAGGATCGATAAACTGAAAGATAAACCGTTCGAAATCCCGATAATAACTGCGTTTACATAGATCCATTGAGATTTTAAAAATACAAACATCATGGTACTTGTAAACATCAAAGTACAGATAAAAAGGATCATTATTCTCTGATCTTTCATTTTACTGGCAATAATAGGACAACAAAATGTAACAGGAATCATTGTAATCTGAATCACAAAAAGAACCCATCCCGCACTTTCGCCCGGCATATTATAATCTGCAAGAAAGGAAGGCAGCCATGCAACCATACAATAATAAAATAATGATTGCAGCCCCATAAAAATACTGATATTCCAAGCCTGAGAAGATTTAAACATATTGAAATCGGAAGTTCCTAAGGCGGGCTTTGGCTGATCAGAATTCTTTTTATTAAAGATCATTTCTAAAATCAATACCAGAAATCCCAAGGCAGCAATTACCAGCCATATTCCTAAAGATCCGCGCCATCCAAAACCTGTCCATTCTCCGATTCTCACACTGAATCCAGACGCCAAAGCAGCTGTAAGATTCATGGAAACTGCAAAAATACCCGTCATCAGCCCAATCTGTTTAGGGAAATTATTTTTAACGTATCCTGGTGTCACAACATTTCCAATGCAAATTCCCAATCCAATAAATACAGATCCAATGAATAGCAGCCAAAGAGATCCTGTGATTCTTAAAAACAATCCGAAACTTAGAATAATCAATGAATACATCAATAGTTTACTAATTCCAAGCTTATTCGAAAATCTGCTTACTAAAACAGAACATACGGCAAACATAAAAAGTGGAATAGAGGTGAGAAGACTTACCTGGAAATTATCCAGCTTCAAAGCATCTCTTACCTCTCCAAGCACCGGAGATACGGCAACAATGGGTGAACGAAGATTACTGGAGATCAATATGACCACCATTACATTCAGGATCAATAGAACATAAGAAGCGTTCTTTCTTACTTCATTCTTCATCATATAAAAACTTTTGTACAAAATTAAGACAGTAATTTTGTTTAATTTTGCCAAAGTTTTAACCTAAAACGACATGAATCCAAATGACAGTATTAATATAGATGCGCTGAATAAACCTTTTTTCGTCTGGTTTGAAGAAAACTGGATTCACGATGATGTGCTTCATTCCCATCAAAAGGGACAGCTTGTGTATGTGGAAAGCGGTTTCCAGTATATTACAATTGAAGAAAAAATTTATCTTCTTCCACAAAACCATGCCGCATGGATTCCGTCAAATATTATCCATAAAACCAATTCTCATTCTGAAAAGATCAAGCTGATGATCATGTTTGCTGATACAGATAAAAAGAATCCGTTTTATGATGAGGTGAATGTCTTTTCTGTTCCTTCCGTTCTAAGAGAAATGATAAAATATGCTGAAAAGTGGTCTAAAAAACTTAAAGAAGACTCTAATGAAACTTTATTTTTAAAAGCCCTGTTCAATGAACTTCCTCATTTCGTAGAACATTCTCTGAAACTTCACATCTGCTTGCCAAAAGATAAACGGCTCACCAAGGTCATGGAATACCTTCATGATCATTATAATAAAGAAATCAAACTCCAAGATCTCGGTGATAAAGCGTTGCTATCTTCCCGTACGCTGGAACGTATTTTTAAGAAGGAAACCGGACTGACATTAAGTAAATACCAGCAGATGCTCCGTATTATTAAAAGCCTTGAATTCTTAAGTTCAGGAAATCTAACCGTTTCAGAAACAGCTTATGAAATAGGGTATAAAAGCGTGCAGGCATATACACGAAGTTTTTTGTCTGTGATGCAGGCAAGACCTTCCGATTTTATTAAAAATATTCATATTAACTCAGAAAAAGGGATTTATTAAAAATTTCAACGACGAAAACTGCCTTACTTAAAAGCGCTTCTGCATTTATACTGATACATAATTCCCATTTTTACGTTTTTTCAGATAAATACCAAATCGTCAATAATACCGTGTATCAAAACAAAAAGGTCCCCAGTGATGGAGACCTTAAAAAAACACAAATGATGAAAAAAAATTATTTCGATTCACAAATATAAGCAAAAATTATATTATGCAAAGCATTAGATGTGTATTTTTTTTAAAAATTATTTATTTTAATTAAAAATAAGCATTCATTAACATATTTTGATTTTCCTTAACATATTGAAATTTAATCATCCCGCATTAATGCAAAAAGATTACTGTACTTCTAAAAAGGCATTGAAAAAATAAAAAGTTTATTTAAAATTCTATAAAAAGGAATAACTGTTCTATTCATTGTGACTCTAATCATAAAGAAATGCTTATAATTTCGCTTAATTTGGGTAAAACAGATGATATGAAGCCCAAAAACATTAAAGGAGTTCCACTGCAAAAGTCAGGGGGATTTCATGATACAGAAAGCAAAAAACAGTTTCAGACAGAATCGGTTCCATTCAAATTTGAGATACTGAAGAAAAGATTTTTATCTGTTAATCGATGGAAAAGTTATTGCGGAGAAGCTTTTGCTGATTTTAAGCTTTACGATTCTACGGGAAATCCTACCGAACGTGATCCTCAAAAGGGAGATTTCATAAGGATCAATATTCCCGGACCAGGAGAGACAGAAGCCAAAGGTTATGATTGGGTAGAAATTGTTGATATCTGTTATTACCAGGATACCATTTCAGAAAGTATCATGATCACCTGCCGACCATCAAGAAATCCTATCGATAAAAACAGTCAGCATATTGCTCATTTTTATAGTTCCAAAGCCACTTCCTCCTTTCTTATTTACAGAAATCCAACCCATTTGAAAACCGCGGTATACGGACGCAATGAATCCCCGAACTTCAATGCTACATTTATTGATATTCTAAGAAATATGATCGTAGCAGCCGGCGGAATGATGGGAATCGCAAAAATTCAATGGAAACAACTTACAGATGGCTTTCTGGATTTTGATTAGAATAAATTTACTCTTAAAGTAACTGTTCTCATAGGCAAAATAACGATGAATAAAGCATTTATTGCTACATTTGTCAATCATTGATTTACTTCATGGAAGAACAGCTGGCTTTATACATCAAAGAAAAAATATCGGTAACCGAAGAAGAGTTGGCTACCATTCTGTCTTATTTTAAACAGATCAGATTAAAAAAGAACGAATTGCTTCTTACCACCGGACAATCCAGCCAGAAAACTTTTTTTGTTGCAAGCGGATGCCTCAGAATATTTTTTATCAATGAAGACGGGCAGGATTCCACACGATATTTTGCTTTTGAAAATCAGTTTGCCACAGCTTTAGTAAGTTTTATCACGTCCGAACCTTCTGAAGAATTCATTCAGGCAGTAGAAGATACTGAAGTTTTCTATATCACCCATAAAGACTTTTACCATCTTCTTGAAATTGTTCCGAAATGGGAAAAATTTTACAGAATCTATCTTGAAATAGCTTATGTGACCAATACCAAACGTCTTATGTCTTTTCTGGTTCAGGATGCACTTGAAAAATACCGTCAGTTATTGGAAGAAAATCCCATCATCGTCCGAAGGCTGTCCAATAAAATGGTAGCGTCTTATCTGAATATTTCACAGGAAACATTGAGCAGACTTAAATCTAAGCTTTAATTAATCCCAACATTGATCCTACATAATCAATCTACTACGAAAATTTAACTTCAGGTAATATTGAATCGAAATCTTAGTATTCTTAATTATATTAATGGTTAAAAATATAAATTTTAAATAAGATTCTACTTTTCCCATCAGCTGAAAAGCCTCTTTATTAAACAAAAATTAATCTTCTACATTTTTCTCAGGAAAAATTTAAGCCCTATATTTGCAGTCATGTTAAAATGGTTCTCCATATTATGCTCGATGATGTATGTGCTGGCTACCACCAATGCGGGGGAAGTACTCAAAGTGCCTATGTTTGTGGAACATTATCTGGAGTATCACGGAAATCTTTCAGAATTTGTCATGGAACACTATGACAATCATAAAAAAGATGCCGATTGGGACGCTGATCAACAATTACCTTTTATCAATCCTCCGATTGTATTGACTGTTCTTGCACAGCTTCCGGAGCTTACATTTAAAATCCAGAAGCCTAAGGAATTCAAAATCCCTCAGAAAAACAGTATTTATCAGGAAAAGGATTTCTCAAATCTTTATCTTTCCAATATTTTCCAGCCTCCGCGGCTTTCTTAATTGATTTAAAATTGAAATCATGCCTTAGACTTTTGTCTAAAGCTGTCAATCTTATTATTTCATCAATAAACCTGTAGCATACCCGGATGCTGTTCTGACATAAGTTCACTCAAGATGATAATCATATTTTCACAACTAAAGTGTACTTTATAAATTCACAACTTTCACTTAAAATAACTTAAGTGTTTTTAAGACTTTTATAGTTCACAACAAATTCTGGCAGTTTTATACGTGCTGCAAGTTCTCAATTAATAATTTTTTCATGTTAAACAAAATTATTGAGTTTTCTGTAAAGAATAAACTCATCATTGCTCTGTTCACCATAGGATTAATCCTTTTCGGAGTATATGAAACAACCAAACTTCCCATTGACGCTCAGCCTGATATCACCAACAATCAGGTTCAGATTATCACTACTGCGCCATCATATGGTGCTGCAGATATAGAGCGTCTCGTAACATTTCCCATTGAGCAGGCAACCAGTAATATCAGTGGAATTACAGAACTTCGAAGTCTTTCAAGATTCGGTCTTTCATTGGTAACCGTAGTTTTTGATGATGATACCGATGTATATTGGGCTCGTCAGCAAGTTCAGGAGCGATTGCAGCTTGTACAGAGCAATATTCCTGAAGGAATCGGGAAGCCTGAACTGGGACCCATTTCTACCGGATTGGGTGAAATTTTCCAGTATGTGGTAAGAGCCAAGAAAGGCTATGAAAATGTGTATGATGAAACGGAGCTGAGAACCATTCAGGATTGGGTGGTGAGACGTCAGTTACTGGGAACCAAAGGAGTAGCGGATGTAAGCAGCTTCGGTGGAAAGCTGAAACAGTACGAAATTGCTATTAATCCCAACAAACTTCAGGCATTTAATATCAATATCAATGATGTTTTTACAGCTTTGGAGAACAATAATCAGAACACCGGGGGTGCCTACATCGAAAAGAAAGAAACTGTACTTTTTATCAGAAGTGAAGGGCTTTTGGGAACAAAGGAAGATATAGGAAGCATTCAGGTTGCGGAAACAAAAGAAGGAATTCCCGTTCATATAAAAGATGTGGCTGATGTGAAAATCGGGTACGCAACAAGATATGGCGCCATGACTTATAATGATACCGGAGAAGTATCGGGAGCTATTGTATTAATGCTTAAAGGTGAAAATGCGAATGTTGTGATTAATAATATCAAGCAAAGACTTGAGAAAATTCAGGAATCTTTACCTGAAGGCGTTGTCATAGAACCTTTCCTTGATCGCGCAAAGATGGTTAATAATACGATTAGTACCGTGAAAACCAACTTGATGGAAGGTGCTTTGATCGTTGTTTTCATTCTTGTTTTATTCCTTGGAAATTTCAGAGCTGGTCTGTTGGTAGCATCCGTAATTCCTCTGGCAATGCTTTTTGCCATCATCATGATGAATATTTTTGGGGTAGGAGGAAACCTGATGAGTCTTGGAGCATTAGATTTCGGGCTTATTGTGGATGGTGCCGTTATTATTGTGGAAGCCGTACTGCATCAGCTGGCACATAAAAAGCATTTTGGAAAAGACAATATGCTCAGCAAAAAGGAGATGGATGACCAAGTTTCCGGTTCTGCTACTAAAATGGTTAACAGTGCTGTTTTCGGACAGATTATTATCCTGATTGTGTACCTTCCGATCTTTACTCTTCAGGGAATTGAAGGAAAAATGTTTAAACCTATGGCTCAGACTGTTGCCTTTGCATTAATAGGAGCATTTATTCTATCTCTTACTTATATTCCTATGATGAGTTCTTTGGTTTTAAGCAGGAAGAAAAAAGAAAAAGACAATATTTCTGACAGGGTAATGGCAAAAGTAGAAGTAGGACATCAAAAGTTCCTGATGAAAGCTTTAAAGTTCAGAAAAACCATTATCATCGGAGTTCTAGTTCTTTTTGCCGGTGCTGTTTTCACACTTTCCAGAATGGGAGGTGAGTTTATTCCATCGTTGGAAGAAGGTGATTTTGCCGTTGAAATGAGGATTCTTCAGGGGAGTAACATTAATGAAACGAAAAAAGTAACAACACAAGCATCCGGTATTCTTTTAAAACAGTTTCCGGAAGTACAGAAGATCGTTGTAAAAATCGGAAGTGCAGAGATCCCTACAGAACCAATGCCTATGGATGCGGGCGATATGATTATTGTTTTAAAGCCTAAAAAAGAATGGACTTCTGCAACGTCTTTCCCAGAACTTTCCGAAAAAATGAGCAAAGCACTGAGCGTCATCCCAGGCTTGACAACCAGCTTCCAGTTTCCTGTACAAATGCGTTTCAATGAACTTATGACTGGAGCAAGACAGGATATCGTTTGTAAAATCTATGGTGAAGACCTTGATAGCCTTACTACCTATGCGAAAAAACTGGGAAGGATTATCAACACCGTAAAAGGAGCGCAGGACCTTTATATAGAACCCGTTGAAGGAGCGCCACAGGTAGTTATTGATTATAACCGCTCTGAGTTATCAAGATACAATATTTCTGTTGCAGAGATCAATAGGGTTATCAATATGGCGTTTGCAGGACAAACTGCAGGTGCATTATACGAGGGTGAGAAAAAATTTGATATCGTTGTCCGTATGGATAATGAGCATAAAAAAGACATTACAAGTATCCAGAATTTATTGGTTCCTACAGCTTCGGGAGAGCAGATCCCTTTATCCCAGCTTGCAAAAGTAGAATTGAAAGACAGCCCAAATCAGATCCAGAGGGAAGATACCAAAAGAAGGATTATTATTGGGTTTAATGCAAAAGGAAAGGATGTACAGACTGTGGTGGAAGAACTTCAGCAGAAAGTAAATAAAAATCTTAGATTCTCACCGGGATATACCATTTCTTACGGAGGAACTTTTGAAAACTTAAATGAAGCAAAAGCAAGACTCGGCGTTGCCGTTCCTATTTCATTGGTGATGATTTTTTTACTCTTATTCTTTGCTTTCGGTTCTGTAAAACACAGTTTACTGATTTATACGGCAATTCCTTTATCTGCCATTGGAGGGGTTTATTTTCTTGCTTTAAGAGGTATGCCTTTCAGTATCAGCGCCGGGGTTGGATTCATTGCTTTATTCGGAGTTGCTGTACTTAATGGGATTGTTTTAATATCAGAGTTTAACAGATTGAAAAATAACGGAATAAAAAACACCAGCAGAATTGTGCTGATGGGTACCAGAATCAGGCTTCGTCCGGTTTTAATGACTGCTTTTGTAGCATCACTAGGATTCCTTCCGATGGCAATAAGCAACGGTGCAGGGGCAGAAGTACAGAGACCTCTGGCGACAGTAGTCATCGGAGGATTGATGCTTGCCACCCTTTTAACGCTGTTTGTCCTTCCCATCCTTTACGTCTTATTCGAACATATTAACAAAGATAAAATGAAATTCTCTAAAAAAATAAACTATAAAAAACTGTCTGTACTCTTACTTTTCGTTTCTTTTGGAAGCTTTCAGGCTCAGGAAAGTATTACTTTTGAACAGGCACTTGAAAAAGCTTACCAGCAAAACGGAACACTTAAAAGCACCAAATTAATCTCTGATTATCAGGATAAATTAAAAGCCAGCTATCTGGACCTTCCTCAGTTGGAAGTTACCGGAGCATTCGGGCAGATTCAGGGGGAAGAAACAGACAATTCATTTGGTATTTCTCAAAGGTTCAGCTTTCCAACCGTTTATTCCAAAAGAAAACAAATGCTGAATGCTGAATGGAACGCAAGTGTGATCAATCAAAATCTTACAAAGACTCAGCTTACCAAGGAAGTTACCGATGTTTTTTATAGAATTTTAGTACTTCAGGAAAAGAAAAAAGTTCTGGAATATATCAGCCAGTTATACAACAATTTTGCAGATAAGGCAGGATTAAGATTAAAGAAAGGAGAAGCCAACATTTTAGAGGAATCCACAGCAGAGATTCAGAAAGAACAGATCAAAGTACAGCTGAATTCTCTTGAAAACGATCTGAATATTGCTAAACTACAGCTTCAGCTACTTCTTCAGGCTGAAAAACCTTACCAACCCGTTGCAGATAAACCAATTATGAATATGGGGCTTCAGGTTACTGAGGAAATGGTAAAGCAACATCCGGAACTTCAGTATTTACAACAGCAGATCAAAGTAGGAGAAGCGGAAGTACAACTTGAAAAAAGCAAATTGCTACCTGATCTTCTAGTAGGCTATACCAACCAAAGCATGAAGAATATTAACAATAATAGATTTAATTCAGTTCAGGTAGGAGTGGGAATACCATTGTTTACGAAAGGACAGAGAGCATTAGCGAAAGCAGCAGAAGCTAAAATTGCCATTACTGAAAATCAATATCAGAGAAAAGAAATTGAGCTTAAAAACAGATTAAAGCAACAATTGAACAATTATATAAATCAACAGAAAATCATTGAGAATTATGAGCAGAAACAGCTTCCGAAATCCGAAACCATCTTAAAAACAGCACAAAAGCAGATGGATGTAGGTGAAATCGATTATCTGAACTGGGTAATCCTGGTGAACCAAGCTGTAAAAACCAAAGCAGATTATATCGACAGCCTGGAAAGACTCAACCAGATCGGAGCGGAACTTAATTTCTTAATTTCAAAATAACAGCGTAATGCAATTCAAAATAATATCAATATACAGCTTAGCCTTAGTATTTGCTTTATCTTCATGTTCAGGCAAAAAAGAGGAAGAAAAGACGGTTTATGAAAACACAAAATTCTCGAAGGGTAGTGAGAATATTGTTCAGCTTTCGGATCAGCAGATGAAATCGGTTGGAATTACCACAACAACTATTCAGGACAGAAATATGGAAAAGCTTGTACGCCTGAACGGTAAAGTAGAGATTTCTCCCTCTCATATCAGTTCTGTATCAAGCATTATGGGCGGGCATATCAAATCAATCAATGTGATTAATGGCAGCCATTTCAGTAAAGGACAAGTGCTTGCTGTGGTAGAAGATCCACAATTTATCCAGTTACAACAGGATTATCTGGTAACCAAAGCACAATTGGAAGCCGCAAGGCTCAACCTTAACCGCCAGAAAGACCTTAATACAAGCAAAGCAAGCAGTGATAAGACCTTGCAAACTGCTCAGGCAGATTATTCAACATTAAATGCTACCTTAAAGGGGCTGGAAGAAAAGCTTCGAATCATCGGAATCAGAGCAAAAGGATTAACTACAGGAAATATCAGAAGTAAAATCAATATCTATGCGCCTTTTACCGGTTTTGTAAGCAAAATTTTAGTGAATAACGGGCAATATATCAATCCAGCAGATACTTTATTTGAGCTGATCAATCCTACGGGATTACTTTTAGAATTAAAAGTATTTGAAAATGATGTGAATGATGTAAAAGTAGGACAGGAGATCCTGGTTTACAACAATCAGAACCCAGACCTTAAATCCAATGCTAAAATTGTGAGTCTGGTCCCAAGTATTGAAAATGGAGGTTCTGCAACGGCTATCGCTAAACTATCCACTACAAATACTGAATTTGTAAAAGGAATGTACATCAACGCAGAAGTAAATATCAGTACAAGGTACACACAAGGGCTTTCCAATGATGCAGTAGTAGCTTTTGAAAATAAGAACTATGTTTTTGAAGACCTTGGAAAATCAAAATATAAAATGATTCCTGTTATAACGGGAATTTCAGATGATCAGTTTACAGAAATCCTTAAGGCTGACTTTTTAAAGGATAAAAAGATTGTACAGAAAGGAGCTTACAGTCTTCTGATGATGCTGAAGAATAAAGCAGAATAATTACTGCAATCAATAGATTAAAATCAAAGATTGTATATTAGGGCAAATAAAAAACAACTTCATTTTTTGAAGTTGTTTTTTATTATCATTATTTCTTTACCAGTATTTTTTCAGTAGCTTTTTTACTGAGAATTTCTTTTTGACCGTCAATTTCAAGTGTCATCGATTTATCAAAACTTTCAACTTTAATGACTTTTACTTTGGTATTAAGAAGAAGTTTTCGATCATTTAAATAGGTGAGGAAAGCATCATCTGAAAGGGTAACAGAAGCAAAAACAACGGTTTCTCCTACTTCACAACTGCTTAATTTCTGTAAATCCTGAGCAATAATATTTCCGTCTTTATCCGGAATGGGTTCTCCGTGGGGGTCAAATTTTGGATAATCAAGAATTTCGTCCATTTTATCAAAGAAAATCTGCGAATGAACGTGTTCAAGCTGTTCTGCAATTTCATGAACATTTTCCCAGCCAAAATTCATTTTTTTAACCAAGAACATTTCGGTAAGCCTATGTTTACGCACTACTAATGCTGCTTCACGTCTTCCGTTTTCTGTGACAATCAACGGTTTATAGGTTTCATAGATGACCCATTTTTTTTCTGCAAATTTTTTCATCATATTATTAACGCTCGGCATTTTTACATTTAAAAATTTGCTGAGTTCATTAATCGTAACCTTTCCTTCATTGTCAACTAAGTGAAACAAAGCTTTCAGGTAATTTTCTTCTGTTAGTGTTGTTCTCAAAATGTTAGATGATTTTCTCTACAAATCTAACAAAATATTACGGAAAGATTACTCTTGTTATTTTAACTTTTTTTACTTTTACTCTATGAAATTTTCATTCAAAAACGACTATTCTGAGGGCTGTCACCCGAATATTCTACAAGCACTTTTACAATATAATCTTGACCAGCAGGCTGGTTATGGAGATGATGAATACTCTTTGAAGGCTAAAGAGCTAATCCGGGAAAAAATCAATAAGAAAGATTCTGAGGTTTATTTTGTTTCCGGAGGTACCCAGGCAAACTTAATTGTGATTTCGTCTATTTTAAAACCTTATCAATGTGCTGTTTCGGCATCTACAGGACATATTCTGAATAATGAAACAGGAGCGATTGAAGCCACCGGACATAAGATTTTAAGCATTGAAACTGAAGATGGTAAATTGCGACCATCAGACATTATTCCTGTATTAGAAAGCCACAAAAATGTACCGCATCAGGTAATGCCAAAGCTGGTCTATATTTCTAATTCTACAGAATTGGGAACGATTTATCAGGCAAAAGAACTGGAAGAGCTTTCAGATTTCTGTAAACAAAACCGTTTGTATTTGTTTATGGATGGAGCAAGGCTAGGACATGGACTTACCTCTGAAGTCAGTGATCTTACCCTGGAAAAGGTAGCCGAACTTACCGATGTATTTTATCTTGGAGGTACAAAAAATGGGGCGTTAATAGGAGAGGCAATTGTTATTAATAATTCTGATCTTCAGGGAGACTTTGGGTTTAGCATTAAGCAAAAAGGAGCTTTATTGGCAAAAGGGAGATTGTTGGGAATTCAATTTTTAGAATTGATGAAGAATGATTTGTATTTTGATTTGGCAAAACACGCAAATCAACAGGCAATGAAAATTAAAAAAGCTTTACAGGATAAAGACGTAAAGTTTCTCGCTGATACTTATACCAATCAGATTTTCCCTATTGTAAGTAACAGACTTATTGAGATTTTATCCGAAAGTTTTGAATTTTATGTCTGGAAAAAAATAGATGAAGAGTATTCTGCCATTCGTCTGATTACTTCGTGGAGTACAAATGATGAAGCCGTAAATCGTTTTATTGAAATTATCAGGCAAGAATTATAAAAGATACATTACGTATACAAAGGAATTATAAACAATATGAAATCAATTTTTCCAGCAATCTATTCGACGCTTTGCCCAATTGCATTGTCTACCCTTATAACTGAAAAATATGGACTAAAAAATGTTCAATGTAAGCTTTTGGTAAGAGGAGTGGGAGATACTTATAAAGTAGAGTCGGAAGAGGAAAATTTTATACTTCGAATTTATCGTTCTTCTCATCGAAGTTTAGATCATATTAAAAAAGAGGAAGTAAGATTATTACAGGCATTAAAAGATGCTAATGTATCTGTTTCTTATCCAATTGCAGATTTTTCCGGAGATGTTATTTTAACATTAGAAGCTATTGAAGGAGAAAGACATGGCGTTTTATTTTCCTTTGCTAAAGGTCGTGTGGCTAGATCAATAAATGACAGTCAGCTTCATACATTAGGAAATGAAATGGCTCGCTTTCATAATGTTTCTTCTGATTTTACAGTGGAATATGAACGATGGAACTTTGATCTTCAAACTACTGTTTTTAAGCCGTTGGAAACATTAAGGTCTGTCTTTACAGATCAACCTGAAGATTACGAATGGTTGAAAAATATTGCCGTTGAGATAGAGCATAAGTTAGCAAAATTTGAAACTTCAGCTTTTTCAAAAGGATATTGTCATTTTGATTTTCTGCCTAAGAATTTTCATTTTGACCACGATACTGTTACTTTTTTCGATTTTGATTTTATGGGATATGGCTGGCTGGTGAATGATATTATGACTTTTTGGATTCATTTAACATTGGATGTGTATGCAGGAAGAACAACTTATGAAGAATTTCAGAAAGCTTTTGAAATTTTTCTGGAAGGCTATCGTGAGTATCGTTCTGTAAGTTCGCAGGAAATTGCTTCTATACCTTATCTTTCGATTGGATTTTGGCTTTTCTATATGAATTTTCATACTACTCATGATCAGTTTCAGGTGTTCAGCCAGATCCCACATCTAAAATCATATGTTGGTATTATGAGAAATACTGTAGAAAAATATTGGGAGAAAGAAATTCAGTAATATTTTGAGAAAAACAGGATTGAAACCTATTATATGATTCTTCCATGCTTTTATAAAAATAAAATGCTGTTCCCTAATGTTGAGAACAGTATTTTTATTTTGTATTGATTTATTTTACAGCTTTTGCTACAACTTTACAATCAGCAGAGCTTAATGTTGATCCATCTTTGTAACTGATTTTCTTGTCATCAGCATATTTGGATTGTCCGTCTTCTTCTTTATGATCTCCAATCCCTTCCATTAAAGCATTTCCTTTCTGTAGGAAGTAAATATCTCTTTTACTTTTCTTACCTTCAGCTATAAATTCATAAGTAAGTTTTAAGGTATCTCCAGACTTAAATCCTGTAACATCACCCTTTGAGCTGTCTTTTTCACTGTTTTTATAAGTTAATTTTCCTGTGATTGTTCCAAGATTATCATCAATAGAAGCAAAAACACTGTCTTTTCCAGTAACTCCTACATAACAATACGATTTTGGACCTAAAGTATCTACCACAGGTTCTTCTACAGCAATAGTATCACTTTCAACTTTAGGAGCCACAGCTTCAGTCTTTTTATTACAATTGATCAGTAAAGCCGAAACAGCACCTAATAAGATTAATTTTTTCATATCCTTAATTGTTATAACCAAATTTTAAACTGCTAAATTAATAATAGTATTTCTATATTAAAAGTTCTGAACTCGCAGAAAATTGTAAAAGTGGATTAAGTCCCGCATTAGTAAAGGGTTTTAAAGGAATGATAAAATTGTAATGATGCACGTAAAAGCTAATTAAAGAAGTCCCAATTGGAAAAGCAGGTTACCAAATCGTTACCTACTGTTTTTTAAGATCTGAATTCTAAGTATTTGTAGTTCATAGTTTTGCTTTGTATTTCATATTGCCTCGTAACTCAATTGAATTTAATTTTAAATATTAAAACATTGAGTTATGGAAACTACAAAAAGATCAACTTTTAAGTTATTGTTTTACCTTAAAAAAAATGCACCAAAGAAAAATGGCAATGTATCTATTCCGGCAAGACTAACCATTAATGGCAGTATCTCTCAGTTTAGTACCAAGCTGGAAATTAATCCACAACAATGGAATTTAAAATATGGACGGGTAAATGGTAAATGTA
>NZ_JCAKRW010000022.1:0-9014 GCF_059515185.1 Chryseobacterium sp. CS2K3
AAGAGAAGAGCCTTTTGTAAATTTAACAAGATATAATTTGCATATGTCTTAGAATACATGAATAAATTATGCTTTAATAGCTGTTTGTAAAACGCTGGTGGTGAAATTTAAAAAAGTTCTGATTTTTTTATTCTATAGTTTTATGTGGTATAATAATGTCATAGACTGCAATTGAGTTGTATTCTTGGCTCTTATTTTGTTTGCAGGTGTCATTTAATAACAATTTTTTGGCTGTAAGATTTCAGGTCGCCGGATTTTAAATTGACAAAATAAACCCCAGCCGGTATTCCCGAAATGTCAATACTTTTGCTATCTGTAATTTGTCCGGACTCTAATACTTTTCGCCCGTCAGCACTGATTATTTCCAAGGTTGCTTTTTTATCCTTTATTCCTTCAATGAAAATTTCCTTACTTGCAGGATTAGGATAAACACTTATTTTTCCTAAGCCATTATTTTCCTGAGTAGCTAAAGTTGCTGTTTTGATCTTAAAGATCTTTCCGCTGTTAACAGCTGCCACATACAGCTCCTTCTGAAAATCCTGTCCAAAGGTAGAAAAGCGGTTTCCGGTGTAAGGAGATGTCCAAATAATAGAATTATCAGGGTTCAGAATACCTATCTGTGTAGAGCAATAATCTGCAAAGAAATATTTGCCCTGTAATGAAGGATATTCTGGACCTCTGTAAACATAGCCGCCGGTAATGGAGCATTTTCCACCTGAGTGATCATATACGGCAACCGGAAATATCATCGAAGACTGCGGTGGGCATCCTGCTGTATTGTAAGCAGTGTTTCCTTCGTAACATCTCCATCCGTAATTGAGCCCGGCTTGAGAAATAGGCATTTTATTGATTTCTTCTATAGCTCCCTGTCCCACATCTGCAATCCATACATTGCCTGTCTCAGGATCAAAAGAAAATTTCCATCCATTTCTGAGTCCGTATGCCCAAACCTCATCTGCGCCATCTACAGTGGAGCCGGCAAAAGGATTATCTGTCGGAATATTGTAGGGGTTTGTAGCGGCATCTACATCTATTCTCAGCATTTTTCCTAAAAGCACGTTTTTATTTTGAGCATTATTGTTCGGATCTCCGCCACTGCCACCGTCTCCGGTTATGATCCAGAGCTTTCCATCCGGTGCGAAATGTATACTGCCTCCATTATGATTTTCGAAAGGTTTTGGAATATTCAGTAAGATCTTCTCAGAATTAGAATCAGCCACGTTGGGATCTGTAGCACTTACGCTGTATCTTGCGACTACAACATTTCCGGCAGTGTTGTTATAATACACAAAAAAATACCCGTTTGTCAGGTATTGTGGGTGAAATGCAAGTCCAAGAAGTCCTCTTTCTCCGCCATAGACAATTTTCGTTGAAATATCCAGAAAATTAACTGGATTGACGGCTCCATTGGGTTGAATAATTTTTATCATTCCGTTTTGCTGCACTACGAACAATCGGCTGTCATTGGCGTTTGTAATCTCAACCGGGCTGGTAAGTCCGGTGACAAATTCTTCCAAATTAATGCTTTGAGCATTAACAATTAAAGAAGAAAAAATACTAAGGCTAAAAAGTAAATTTTTCATAATATTTTGATAGTTAGTGTGTTGAAATAAGTATGAAAATTTTATACCAATTATATTTTGAAGACTTCACTAAGATACGATGAAAAAATTGTTAAATCTTAAATAGAAATCAGAATACCAATATATCTGAAAATAAACCATTTCTGTTGTTAAAAATTCATAAAATACAAGAAAATCATTATATTTGCCGACTTAATTTAACGTAGTTATAACAAAATGCAAGGAAAAGGACTTATTACAATTGTTGCTATTGTCCTGGGGTTGATCTGCTTAAACGAGCTATTGCCAACCTGGTACGCCAGCAAAATTGAATCGCAGATTGAAGCTGCGAAAGGAAACGAGAAAGAGATCAAACGCATCAAGGAAGATACTCTTAATCTTGGGTATACGAAGCTTTATTATTCTAAAGCTAAAGACAAGGAAATGAAACTTGGTCTTGACTTAAAAGGAGGGATCAACGTTCTATTGGAAATCAACCAGAGAGATTTGGTAAATGATTTAACCAATTATTCAACAAATCCTGTTCTTATTGAGGCTTTAAACAAGACTGATGAAGTTCAGAAAAACTCAACAAAATCTTACATCGACAACTTCTTTGATCAGTTCGATGCGGTAAACAAAGCAAAAGGAACGAACCTTAAGCTTGCGGATCCGGAACTTTTCGGGAATACCAATTTATCTGAAATCAAGTACAACACGGCTGATGAGCAGGTAAAAAGTATTGTTAAAAGAAGAGTAGATCTTTCTGTAGGAACAGCTTTCGAGGTGATCAGAACAAGAATTGACAAATTAGGAGCAATTCAGCCAAACGTTCAGAGAGTACCTGGTACAGCAAGAATTTCTGTAGAGATGCCTGGTATGAAGGATATCGATAAGGTAAAGAAAATGCTTCAGACTTCTGCAAAACTTCAGTTCTGGGAAGTACAGCAAGTACCTGAAATTGCACCTTATTTCCAAACATTGACAACTATGGTTGCTGCAAAAGGAGATTCTATGGGAGTTGCAAAGAATGTAAACTTCATGAACCTTTTACAGCTTGACAAATTAAGAACTAATGGTGTTGCAAATGTAAAGCTATCTGATACTGCTGCTGTAAACAAAATCTTAAACAGCAAAGTAGGAATCGCTGCACGTCCTGCAAACATTAAATATACACAGTTCATGTGGGGTTACAAACCTGAATCTACAAGTCCTGATGATTTAGTATTGTATGCGATCAGAAGTAACATCAACCAAAAAGCTCCGGTAGACGGTGCTGTAGAAACAGCAAACATCAGCTATGACGAACTTGGAAGAGTAGTGGTAGACATGCAGATGGATTCTAAGGGAGCAAAAGAATGGAAAACTTTAACGGAGAAAAACGTTGGAAAACCAGTAGCTGTAACACTTGATAACAGAGTATACACTGCTCCAAACGTTGTAGGTGCTATTCCTAACGGGAGAACTCAAATCTCTGGTAACTTCTCTCAGGAAGAAGCTAAAGAATTGGTTGACGTTTTAGGGGCTGGTAAATTACCTGCAGGTGCAAAAGTAGTTCAGGCTACTCAGGTAGGTCCGTCATTAGGACAGGAATCTATCAACGCTGGTATGATTTCATTTGCTATTGCATTCTTAATTATCATTGTTTATATCATTTTCTATTATGGTGGTGCAGGGGTTTACGCTGTAATCGCAATGGTAATCAACTTATTCTATATTTTCGGAATTATGGATTCCGGAGACTTTACGCTAACGCTTCCTGGTATCGCAGGTATCGTATTGACGATGGCGATGGCGGTAGATACCAACGTAATTATCTACGAAAGAACGAAAGAAGAACTATTTGCTGGTAAGAGCATTTTAGAAGCTTATAAAGATGGTTTCAAACATGCATTAAGTGCAATTATTGATGGTCACTCAACTACGTTATTAACAGCTGTTGTATTGTTCTTCTTTGGAACAGGACCTATCAAAGGATTTGCTTTAACGCTTATGATTGGTATTGTCATGACATTATTCACTTCTGTATTATTATCAAGAGTAATGATCTTCAGCAGACTGAACAAAGGTAAACACCTTTCTGTTTGGACTCCGCCAACGAAGAATTTATTCAGAAATACATGGATTGATTTCATCGGAAAGAGAAAGTATGCTTATATTATTTCTGCTGTTTTAACGGTAATCTGTATCGGATCTATGGTTACTCATGGTTTCAAATATGGTATCGATTTTACAGGTGGTAGAAATTATGTAGTAAGATTTGATAAAGAAGTAAATGCGAACGACGTTGAAGAAAAATTAGTACAATTATTCAAAACGGAAGATGGTAAGAACTCTTCTGTAGAAGCTAAGACTTTCGGAAATGCTAAGCAATTGAAAATCTCTACAGATTACCTTATTGAAGATGAGTCTTTAAAAGCTGACCAGACTATTGAGCAGAAATTATATGAAGGGTTAAAAGGAGATCTTCCTTCTAACATCACTTTAAATGATTTCAAATCTGCAGATAAAGATCACGCGGGTATTATCTCTTCTGAAAAAGTAGGTCCTACTGTGGCAGACGATATTCAGACACACGGTATTTTAGCTGTAGTAGCTGCTTTGGCAGGTATCTTTATCTATATCTTATTCAGATTTAGAAAGTGGCAGTTCTCTTTAGGGGCTGTAGCAGCGTTATTCCACGATGCGGTAATTATCTTAGGAACGTATTCATTACTTCACAAATATATGCCGTTCAATATGGAGATCAACCAGGATTTCATTGCTGCGATCCTTACGGTATTAGGATACTCAATCAACGATACGGTAATTATCTTCGACAGAATTAGAGAATATCTAAAAGAGAAAAAATCATTAACATTGGCAGGATTATTTGACGACTCTATCTCAAGTACATTGGGTAGAACTTTCAACACGTCATTTACTACAATCCTTGTGATCCTTGCGATCTTCATCTTTGGTGGAGATAACCTGAGAGGATTCATGTTTGCCATGTTGATCGGTATCGGATTCGGTACTTACTCATCAATCTTTATTGCATCAGCAATTGCTTATGACTTCCTTAAAAAAGGAAAAGAAGATGAAGTACACGGGAAGACAACTTCCGATAAAGAAGTACTAGCTTCAAAGTAATACGAACTACAATAAATTAATAAAAGCCTTTCGAAAGAAAGGCTTTTTTATTTTTTGTCTATCCAGGTTTTGATATTTCTCAATATTTTCTGTCATTTTATAAAATTAATTAACGGTTAATATATGGTTTGATTTCATCACCAAAAATTACTGTTTCATTTTCAACTGTATATGGATGAATACTTTGGTAATTGCTATCTAAAGAAAGACTTCTGTAACCACAACATCTTTTCCATTAACTGTACCATTCCATGTAATAGCTGTTGCTCGGATATCTTCATCCTTTAGATCTTCTCTTACTCACTGTATTAGTAGATCGTATATCTCGTTTGAATCAGTGGTTTCAGAATAAGCACCAATGTAAGGCAATTCTCCATTTGCTCTGATATATGTACCAAAATGAGCAAACTCACCATTTTCTTTTAGAAATAATTTTGCCTGCTCCATTAGAGAGTTTAGTAATTTTTAAATGTTGTTCATTTAGGATACATTATTTTGATTTTATCCTGCTTTTATGAATATATCCTTCTTGTATTTTCACTAAAAGTAAATATGCTTGCGAAGCAATATCAAAACTTTACTTGTTATATTGTCCGTAATTCATTTTGTTTTTATTATTCTTTTAATTACTGGGGAGAGTCTGGAACGTCATCACTCGATTTTGCCCAACGGATTGGATAACCATTTTTAGTATCTTTTAAATATTACTACATAATTTTTTGAGGAATCAAGATCTTTAATATCAATGATTATAGATTTATAATCTGGAATCGTAATCAGATCTTTTTCTAAATCTAAGCTAAGTAGATCATTATTATCTATTTTTTTAATCTTGGAATAATTTTCATAATCTGCAGGGCAACAGGATTTCAAATCATTCTCTATCATACTTCCGTAGTATTTTATAAAAGCATTATATGATTGATTATAAATTTTTTGTTTATTCGTTTTTACAAAATTTTGAAACCCAATATCATTGTAAATCTTTTCAAATAAGGGAAGAATTGATCCTGAATTTATTTTTTTTGAAATAATATAATTTATAGGTAAATAATTTGATTCTTTTTCATTTCCCATAAAATTAAAACCAACATTATATTTTACATTAATATCAGTCTTATGATTACTTAGAACTTTTATGTTTTTTCCATCAATATTATCTGACTCTAAAAATTGCTTAGTAATATAGATTGTATCATGCTTGTTTATAACTTCATAATCTTCATCAATGCTTTCATCTATGGATGTTAATTCACCAATTGACACATTCAGATCATTATTAATTTTAATGTTTAAATAATTTTTTGACTCTGTTGGGAGTTTTTCAGATGATTGATTAATTTCTTTCTGATTATTTTTTTGGCAGCTAAATATTGAAAAAAAACCAATTAATAAGCCGATTAAATATTTCATAACTTTATGCTTTAAGGCTTTATTACTTAGACTTATATTTTAAAAACAATTTTATTCTCTTATAAGCTCTAGCCAATCCTTATTAATAAAGCGCTTACTTCTAATAAAACATTTTCCATTATCATATTTAAGATAAAAATCATCTAAATCATCCTGATCACATTTTCCTTTAGCATGGAGAATATTTTTTTCATCTATCAATCTGTATTCACCTTCACAACCATAATCTTCTGAATATTTAGCATCAATACTTAAAACAGCTTTGGTTAAAGATTGAATTGTAATAAAATACCCTAAAGAAACTTTTTCTTTGGTATTATTACTAATTGCATCTGCATAAATTTTAAAACTTCCTATTAAGTTTGTATTCTTCGCTGTTTCAGAATCTTCTATTTGAGATGGCTTTTTTTCTATTTTTGTATTATCAGCCTTTTTGTTTTTTACTAATTTAATTTTCCCAAATTCATCTATATGATATTCAGACCAATCTTTTACGCTTGAACCGGATTCATCTTCTGATAAATTAAGTAGAAAAATTTTATTATTATCGATATAGTAATAAAGTTGTTTTACAGTTAGGGCCTCAATATAATTTATTGATTCATAAATAATAATTGAATCCATTATTATTTTATTTTTTTTTATGAATAGGGTCACCTGATTATAAATATCTGCATTTTCAAGATTTTTTGGAGTTGTTTTTTCAATATACAGTTCCAAACCGTTATTAAGGTTTCCAATAATCTTTTTCCCTTTGAGTGAATCTAACTTTGAATAATCAAAATTAATTTTAGATAATATACATTTTGAATCATCTTGTTTAATTTCTTCTTCTGAACGATTAAAATAAGACGATGTCAATAAACACGAAGTATTTATCTGGTTTACAAAGTCTAAATTAGATATCAGCTTATCACCATTCCATTGATTATTTATAGAAACTTGATTGGAATTTATTTTATCTGATTTATTGGCTATTTTTTTACAAGAAAACATTGTAAAAAAACACATTAGAATTACTAAATATTTCATTATTTTTCTTTTATTATTTTTATCGAACTGTTATTAAAGTTTCCAGAATGCAAGTGCGAATTATGCAGCGTCCCACCATTTCTTGCTCTTTTTAATTTTTTACAATACTCATTTACTCCCTTTAAAACTTCAGTAAAATGAAAGAATATTGCACTGTCAATTACCTTTTGATCTTGTGTAATATTTCCTAGATAAAAAGTATCAACACTTCTACCATTACAGTGTTCTTGACTTGGAAAACTTGATCCTTCTGAAAAGCAACTTCCTGAAGTCGTTAACGCATATCCTGACCTTGCAAGATACCCAATAAATCCAGCAAATGCATTTGCACCAGTAAATTTTCTTTGTGTTTTATTAAATATATACGAAATCCTAACATTACCATTTGAATAATTTAAAGCATCTGGCATTCTGACTAATTCAACATCGTTTTTTCCAGCAGAATAAAGCAGCCAAATAATTCCTTTTTTTGGGTGACTACCATATTCTGCAATATCTCCATTAATATATTTAACTCGCCGTGAAGTATTACCTTCTGAAACATTTTTATCTTCAAGAATTTTAGTGTGAGTAGGTTTGGTTTTATATACTTGACCAACACTTTTTTCTTTTGTTTTGTGCCAATCAACTATGCATATTTCATGTTCCTTATCCGTTGAATCATGATATATATACTTATATTTATTTTCATATTCTGATTTGATTTGCTTAGGTATATGTTTCTCAATTATTCCGCTTGAATATATATGATAGGTTACAATATTAGTTGATTTAAAGTCAATTTTTTCATTTTTATCAATACCACATGAAAAACCTATTACTTTATAGTTCTCCCCTTCATTTTTACTATCATAATATCTTTCCAAAATTTCTTTCCTTTGTATTCCATCATCATTTTTATCTACACTTCTATTATTTGTATATTTATCAGTTCCTTTAGAGTATAATAAGTAATTGTCATTTTTGCCGACTCCATCAGGAGCAAAAACCTGCAAGTAAATATCCTCTGGAGTCTTTATTTTATTCTTAGCAGGTTCAAAATATTTTTTCACTTTATCTAATTGTTTAATTTCTCCCATTTGGGCATAACTCAGTTTTAGTCTATTTAAAGCATCATATCGTAGTTGTGTTCCTTTTGTTGCGGTTGTAGACTTGGGAAATTCACCCATTCCTTCCAAAGCATCTTGCGTAAACTGAATTAATCCAACCGCTCTTGAAGACTTTGTACTCTCTTTATGGAAACTACTTATTGTTAATTCTTTAGGATTATCATTTGCAGACTTATATCCTTCTCTATGATGAGCCTTAAAGCTTCCCCAAGTCTCCACTTTGATTACGGCCATTAAGCCGTTGGCCATTTCCATTTTCCTACTTTCTCCCCATAATTCAGAGCAGATTTGTACCACCTTTTTTCTAAAATCACAACTTATTTTTCCTCCCCAAATCAAATCTTTGTATTGTTCTTTACAAATACAACTAGAAAGAGTTTTCCCTTGCTTCGGTTCTTTCACCATCGCTGCACTATCCCCACTCTCCACCTTTGTAGGCTCAGCATCTGCATTCACAGGCATCACCGCAGAAGTTACGGAAGTATCATTATGAATTACTTCTATAAAATAATCCTGTTTTGCACTATCGCTGTCATTATCCTTCGCTTTATCAAACATCTTCTTTGTAAGTTGTACATTATTGAGGTAATTGTTGTCACCAATTAAAATACAATCTTTTTCAAAAATCATATCATTGGTCCATTTGATATTATCTTCCTCCCATATTTTCACCTTCACTTTTTTGTTTTTCATCTCCTTTGCAACAATCTTTATTCTTACAGTAGTCCCTACTTTCGAAGAATGAAGTCTGTTTCCATTGTTATCT
>NZ_JCAKRW010000023.1:0-5071 GCF_059515185.1 Chryseobacterium sp. CS2K3
GTTCGAGTCCACCTGATGTTTGGTACCAAAAGTCTGTTCTGATAATCATAAGTAAAGGTTTCGGTAATTATTTTTTCGGTATCTGTATCTAACCTTTTATGTTTTGTAACAACGATTTGGGAAACTCCTGCAAAATCAAGCTTGGATTCTGTTCGGGTATATCCTCCCAAATGATTGATAGAATGAGTTCCAATGACTCTACCTTTCAGATCATAATAAGTATAATTCTTGGTCCAGTTATCATCTTCAATATTCTTGATAAAGCTCATGACAGGAAGTCCTTTGGTACTTCTTCCCTCGGGTGATGGAGAACCTGTAAGTGTTGTTTCTCCCTGAATATTGGATGGAAAAGGAGAATTGAAATCGTAATTGGGATAGGTATCATAATAGTTGACCGAGTACACCTTTTCTATATGATCACCAGAATAGGCTACATTACTGTACTTTATATTTATACCTGCAGAAGTAAAACCTACTGTATCCCGACCTTCTGTTGCCGGTTTTCCGTTATCAATATAATAATCAATACTTCCTTGTACTTGCTGCCTATCAAACTGTGATCCAATATTCGCTATACCGGTATATACCACTCGGGAGAACTTATCATATTTGGTAAAAAGCCATTCTCGACCTCATTGATAAACAGTTTAATTAAAATAATAACCCCATTGCGATTACAGTGGGGTTTTGTTAGTTTTAGAATTCAGAACCGTAAAGCCATTGATTCAAGACACCGCCAGAACTTTCCAGTTCTATTGCATCCATTATCTTTTCAAAGTAGCCTCAGATATATTCTCTATCTTCTGTATCTAAATTGTAGATATCCACATCCTTTAACATACTTCCATTTCAACTGCGATTCAGAGCGGGAGAGCATTTTTCCTTATAGTGAGCGAAGTCGAACTACGGGTGGTTGAAGCTTAGGCAAAAAGGGATTTTTCAGCGGCGGGTTTCAGTCGGGGAAGGGGTCGGCCGCGGTGGCAGCAAAAGGGCTGTGCCCGTTGCTTGGAAAGCATTTTACATAATCTCAAATTATAGGTAACGATCGCTTTGCCAGTAGCAAAGCTTGCGGAGTGGAAGGCAACGTTTAGGTGCTGCTGCGCGTATAATTTTATTATGTAATTTGCTGTGGCATTAAAGTTCAGGGAAGTTTAGGCAAGCGTTGGAGAAAAATGTCTTTTTCTGGTGGCGGGCGGGATATTTAATTCAAAATGCAAGCATTGGATTTTATTTTTAATTTTACTATATTTGGTATATGGATTTTTGGACAACTGTAGGTATTATTTCTTCTGTTTTTGGGATTTTTTCTTTCCTAAAAAATGATGCTATTTCATTGCTGTCTCCTTTTAAAAAAAAATATATTTTGTTTGTCTCAACAAAACAACAAAAACAATATAAAAAAAATCCTTTTTGACGATATCGGATTGTTTTAGACCGCATAAGGTTCTTTTTTCCCGTTTTAATTCGCTAAAAACTTTATTTTAGGTCGTATAAGTTTGTATGTACCTTTTTTTAGTTCGTTAAAACTGCCTTTTTTTATTGTATTGGATGATATTGATTAATGGATATTTGTAGTGCATCTACACCTGTTTCTTTATACTTTTCTGTGGTATCTGCATGTTTGTATCTGGCAAAGTATTGAACCTTTCTTAGATTTTCGCCCTGGTCTAATTTCAGCTTGATAACACTCTGGCGAATAGTAATGGAAGTCAGTTTTTTGGTGAAGTTTTTCTTGTAAGTAGAGACTAAATAATTAATGTCATCTGAAGTAATTTTAGCCCCTAATTTTCCTAATAAAAAGTGATTCTCTTTCTCAGTTCTGAAGATGATTAACATTTCTCTTTCCTCTTGTAAATACTGATAAAACAATAGGATCTGGTCAGCTTTTAAATCTAATATTCTTTCGTTGGTAATTCCTGTTTTACGGATGCCGATCTTTGCATTCTGTAAATCTAAATCTCCGATTCTTAATCGTTCAATATCACTGGTTAATAAGGCTTGGTTCACTAATAAACTCATTATGATCTGATTCCGTTTGGTGAGTATCGGATAACGGTCTTCTCTTGGCTCTAAAAGCTTTTGTACTTCTTGTTCTGTTAAAAGCTCCTGTAATTGTATTGGATTTTCTTTGCCGTCCCAGATTTTAATATTTTGTGCAGGGTTCTGTTTTATTTTCCCTGTTTCTACTAAATAATCGTAGTATTTCTTAATAGCATAAACGGTTCTTTTAATGCTTTGCGGATTGTAGGTTTTTCTTAATAATTCAATATAATCCATAATGTTCTGGTAATTCAGCTTTTCCGGACTCTTATGATGTTTCCTAAACTTTTCTATTTCATACAGGTAGTTTTTTACAGTAGCTTCTGATAACTCATTCTTCAGATAATTTTCCAGTTCCATAATTTATTCTTGTATAAATTTGGGTGGTTGATAAATATTCATGTTCTAAAAAGTCACGTCCTTTCTCCAGTTCCATTCCCTGCTCTAATAGCTGTGTAGCAATAGTATGCCTTAAACAATGTAATGTAAATCCATTGTTATTCAGCTCTGTTTTTTCAATAATTTTTTAAATTCTTCATAGATTCTCACAGCGGTAATATTGAGTAATTTGCGGTTATCCTCTATCTTGTGTTTCACATCCATACAACTCTTAAAATCTTGCTGAACCTGTTTTGTAAATGGGATGACTCTCCGTTTTTTACCTTTTCCTTTTCGGATGTATAACAAGCAACTTACTAAATCGATATCCTTAACGCTAAGCTCTGCTGCTTCATTCCTACGTAGGCCGCACGCATAACATAGATGTAGCATAATAGTCTGTAACGGATTGCTTTTACTGTATAGTTTTTGGATTTCTTCTTTTGTAAATACTTTTCTCTCTTCAGATTTTGGGGATTTCATCTTGACCTGGTAAGGATTTCTTTTCGCTGTCCCCCTCGCTGTAGATACTCAAAATAGAGTTTAATAGCCAGTAAAATAGATTACAATATCAGAAGACTGGATTTCAAAATAAGCTTTCCGGGTATGGTTCAAAAACTTTGCAACCTGCTTTGGATAAGAGCCTATAACGGTTTTGCAATAGCCTAAGTTTTGTAATTCTTTTCTAAATTGATAAATAGATTCTTCATTCATGTGTTATTAATTCCTTTTGTAATATTTGGCACTTTTCCGAACACTAGCTGATTTTCCTTTATTGATCGGATCATACTCGCCTGCTTTAAAAACCCAGTCGCTCTAACCACACCCCACTCACGGTAAGCCACGGAACTACCTGACCTTTAGCCGAACCACTACGGTAACGGCTCTGTAACTTTACTTGTTTATGGGGGATATCTGACATAATGAAAATATTTAAAAAAAGTTTTTGACTACGTATTTGTAGCAACTGTAACATATCTATTTTAATTAACCAAACTTTATATGTTATTGTTACCACAGATATGTTATGTATATTTGCTCTAATCCTTTATTAACTGTTGTTTTTAATACATTTATGAAGTCTATAACCTTTGGTAAACGCCTTACAGAAGTAAGAAAAGATAAAAAGATGTCACAGGACGAAGTGGGCAAACTCGTAGGTGTTCACGGTGCTGTCATCGGAAGATATGAACGTGAGGAAGTAAACCATCTGTTGAGATGATCACGCAGCTGGCATAAGCCCTGCAAGTATCTCTGGATTATCTCGTTGGCTCTACGGATATTCTACTGGATAAAAATATTGTTGCTAAAATTTTAGATATACAAAAACTAAAAGAGAACGATAGACAACATGTCTTCGCTCTTCTGGATGCGTTCTTAAAACAAACTAAGCTGCAAAGCATTTTATAAACCAATAAAGCCACTCGTTTGAGTGGCTTTGTTGGTTTATAAAGCTTATGTCTACCAGTCCTGCCTTAATGCTACCCCAAAGGAGAAGCAAAATATTAGAAAGACAAACAATAAACCATTTAAAATAAAGTTTAGCAACTTATTATTGTATTTATAAATCATGTAAAAGTTAATTGCCAATAGAACTATCACCAAAGGGGCAAATTCTAAAAAATAATCATATTGAAAATATAATAAAAGTACTGTATAAATTATTGAAATAATTAAAATTATTTTTGTAACTGTTTTCATTATTGATTAGGTATTAATTCTCTTTTTACAACATCTCTAACTTTTGTGCTTAAATCATTATCTATGCTTTTATGATCTGATGTAGGGGCAAGAACATTTAATATTTTAGTAGTCTTATTATCGCTTGTAGGTTCTATTTTCTCTCCTCCGTATATATTTTTTGTCTGGTAGTAATTAACTGCTTTCGATACGTTAGAAGGTATCTTTGTATCAGAATAACCATCCATTATATCTAAAGTCACCATTAAATCTACTTTTAAATTTTTATTTTCATTTACTGACTCTACCAGATTATCACCTCCTAAACTATGCCCAACAGTAGCTACCACACCGTCTGAATGCACATTATTAAAATTTGAGATAGTTGATTTGATGTCATTTTTTGTATTTTCATTCTGTGATGAATCAAAAACAACAACTCGAGTATTAGAATTAGCTAAACCAACTAACCCTCCAATACCAGTAAGATCAAGGTTTCCCTTTCCTTTAAAATCAGGATTATTGCTACCTCCTGCATTCTGAGATTGGGTATATCCTTTCTTCGTATCACCCGACCATCCCTGTACAACAACAACTAAATTTTTATAGCCATCATTCTTCCTAAAATCTACAGCTTCTAATCCCTCCAGCTCTCTTGCATCAACAACTCTATTCTCCGAAAAATTATAATGAGATTGGTAAGCGTACTTTTCTGATAAAGGATCTATGTTGAAAAACCTTCCCACATCGGGCATATAGTTTCTCCACTTAAACGAATAAAACCCAGTCTCTTGCAATTCTTGTCCTTGGTACTTATATTGATAAGCATTCTGAGTTGTAGCAGTATAATTATTTAGCAATCCAAAAGGATAATAATTATTGACTTCGACAATTTCTCCGGGTTTCCATCCATCAATGCAATTAGGGGGATCCATAGGATTCCACGGTCCATCACATTGCTGCCAGTAATATC
>NZ_JCAKRW010000024.1:0-2572 GCF_059515185.1 Chryseobacterium sp. CS2K3
TATGGAAGAAGTATCTCATAAATTTAAGGAGCTAGAAGTCGCTTTTAAATCATAAGATTTTTACCGTATATCATTTTCCTTTGTAATTATTTTCCAGCACTTTCAAAATATCTGATTCCTTATACAATATTTTTCCCTGAATTTTTATGAAGGGTAGCAGGTGATCATCTCGGTATTGTTGAAGTGTGCGCCTGCTGATATGAAGCAAGCGACATACTTCATCACCGGTTAAATATTTTTCTTCATGATGGGACGGTCGTAAATATTTGCTGATCTGATCAAGGTATTTTTTTATAGAACTCATATCTTTAAGCCGAGATAAAATCTCTTCGGTAGCGTTTTTTATATATTGCATAGGTTTAACCTTTTAATTGAAGTAATGCGATTACATCATTATATTTAAAATAATTTTTCCTGCTGATACAAGTGCATGGCAGTAAGCCTTTTTGTTTATACTTTTGCAGGCTTCTTTTACTAATGTTCAAAAGTTGACACACTTCCTGATTATCCAGCCACTTGTTTCTACTATAATTGGATTGGTATCGTGTAGCGAGCTCTGAAAGAAATTCGTTAAGCCTCTCAATTTCTTTATTTAGGCCTTCGTAGGCGTTCTTTTCTATAAGTATAAATTCCATAATTCAATTTTGAATTATTAAGGTATATATTTACTTAACATACGAATGAATCTGTCATTCAGTAGCAGTAATAGGTCGTGGATGGCTCATGAGTGTTTTGTAAGCTGCTACAAGAAAACACTTATAAGAAAACCAGGGATAGCCGCTTGGTCTGTCTTGTCCTCTTGGTAACGGCATGAAGAGTACATTATCTTTTTTCTTGTTTAAGTACCACTCCAGAGACATTTCTCCTGAAAGGGGAACCTTAGCGTTTTTGTGAAATCAGCATGAAAATAGTCTTTTCCAAAAAAGTTCGGCGAAAAATTGCCTGTTTCGCATGTAATGGCCAAAGAATATATTTTATTGCCAAATGTTCTGAATATATCGCTTCCAAAATAAGTGAAACCTTTATACGTATTGTTTTCATGTCATTTTTTGCAAAATTACTATCGAATGAAGCGTAGGTGTTCACGTCAAGGACTTGTTCCCATAAACCCATAATGAATTAAGAGTTTCCGAAGCTAAAGGTTATCTTGAGCTTGCCGAAGGCGGGGATTTTTAGTACAAAAGTTCAATATAATTACTACAGTTGAATTTTGGAAAAATGCTCGATCCAAGAACTTCAGACTCGGTTTTGGTAATGACTTGTTAGTGGTAGTTGTTTGATTTTATCGCATTATTGTGTTTCTACTGTAAACATTCGGGTTGTAATTTTCCATGTAAATCTCTGGCTTCGGTATTTTACAAATCCATATTTTTCGTATAACCAATCTGCTGTTGATGTCAATAAAATCCAACGTCTTAGTCCTGACAAATTTGGTTGTGTCATAATGCGATCCATAAGTTTTTTTGAAAGCCCTTGTCCACGATAATTGTCCAAAATATAAATGTCGCCTAAATATGCAATAGTCGAAAAATCAGATATAACTCTTGCAAACCCAATTTGTTTGTCTTTATGAAATAGTCCGAAACTTAGCGAGTTGTCAACAGAAGTTTTTACTCTGTCAAAAGGAATGTTGTCTTTCCAACCTGAATATTTTGATAAGAAGTCATGAATTGCAATAATATTCATCTTTGATTTATCTGTCGTAATTGTGAAGTCACCAAAGTGTAGTTCAACTATTTCCATTTTTTAATTCTGCTTATTTTTAGTTCTTTTCTGTCATGTATCATTATTTAAGGTGTTTTATTTTTCGGTCAATCTATGTGATGCCAAATACAAATAGTTGCGTATATTCAAAAGAGAGAAAAAGTTTTAACCTTGGAGATACTTCTAACATGTAATGATTGTGAATTTTAAGACTCTCTAGCTAACTTAAGTCTGGTGTGTATTTTGTTGAGTTAAGAATTTTGCTTGCTAACAGATTTGTTGTGACAATAAATTCTTGTGAGCTTCTTTTATCCGTATTTTCCTACTAGATTGATATGATAAAATTCATATGAATGTTTACTAATATGAACTATGTACAATTCTAATATTTGTTAATTTTGTACCTATTAGAATAACCAGTAAACTCAACTATCTTATTAAAAAAATACTACTTCTGAAGTTTTTACAGACTTTGACGCATCTATCAAATATCTTTCAATTAAAGATAACAAATTCGTAAAAAGCTCATAACTATATTCTGTAGCTTAAGATCCTATCGGAACAAATGAAATTTTCCTAGTAATTCTTGGAAAGTAAATGTTTGTTTTAAACAAATCTTAATTACTCAAATAAATTACTAATCATAATACTAATTCGGATGAAAAAACTCTACATGAGTGTACTTATTTTATGCCCATTTTTGAGCACTTATGCTCAGGAAGTCCTCTGGCAAAAAGACATCAAATCCTCTACTCAGGATTTCTTAAGTCAGGTGACCACAACTATCGATCAGCAATATCTTATCACGGGAAGTGCTATTCAGTCAGGAAGCGGGAAGCTGGAGACTGGAAGTAAGCAGAACAACGGC
>NZ_JCAKRW010000025.1:0-2510 GCF_059515185.1 Chryseobacterium sp. CS2K3
ATAAAAACTAATGATAACAAAACAGCGAATGCTAAGCTGATTAAGAAATAAATTATGAAGAAGACAAAATTTTATAAAAAGCAAAGAATAGCAACATCAGCACTTTTGAGTCTGTCTGTATCATTTTACTTAGGTCAGAACGTTCCTGTTATTAAAACCCCTCAAACATATAGTATAGAAAAGTTTGGAAATATTCCCGTGAGTTTAAACACAGGAAATGTTTCGTATGATATCAATCTATTCAACTATGGAGATCTATATAATGGCGAGGGTTATAATATAGGATTACGGTATTTTGGAAACGGATTTGTTCCATCAAAAAAATCAAATTACGTGGGACTGGACTGGTCTCTTGATATTGGAGGAGCTATTAGTAGAGAAGTAAGAGGTGTAGCAGATGACTTTTTCTCTGAGTGGACAAGGACTGTTGGACCCTATGGTTATCATGAAGCTATGAAAAACTGCGGAAGACCTAACAGTGAGATCTATAACTATAACTATCCGGCATTTCAGGTTGGCAACGGAGGAGTATGGATAAAATGCGGAGACCGCTCATTTGAGCTTGAACCTGATAAATTCAGCTTCAATTTCATGGGACACAGTGGCTATTTTTTTATTGGGAATGACTTAAAGCCTATCATTGTTTCTGAAGATAAAAACCTTAAAATCGATATTTCCCAGCTTTCTTCAAGACAGCCGCTTGATGCGAATCTTTCTAATGGTTCAAAATGTGTCACGAGATACACTCAAATAATTATTACCGATGGCAAAGGTATCAAATATTATTTTGGGGGAGATTATGAAAATCTTGAGATATCCTATAATTTAGTAGAATCTACAAATGAGAATAAATTTACAATAACAGCCTGGAATCTTTATAAGATTGAGTATCCAAACTCTAATATCCTGGAAATAAAATACCGTTCTATTAAACCAACTTTTGCAGATAGACAGTTTTGTATGGGAAGAGACAATCTGTCAGCATATACAGAGGAACCTTTCCTGTTGCTCTTTGATGAGCATACGGTCTATAAGCAGTATGTAGAGAGCGCAAACCTTAACTACAGTACAGCTTCTCCTACGGTAATTTTTGATGGAACTATTTATTGGGGTAACGGTACTTCCTATGTTGACGGAGACCAGAGTAAAACCTATGCTACCAAGAAAAGCCTGCCGGAAACAATCCTTTTGAATGGAAAAAAAGTGGTGAATTTCGATTTTGAAAGATATGAAAGATATCGAGATGGCTCATTACCTTCACTGAGACTTAAGAACATCACTTTTTATGATGATTTGGGTATGAATATCCTGAAGGAAGTAAATATGAGTTATTACAGAAATCAGGATTCTTTCTTTTTAGACCATCTGAAAATGTTTAAAAAAGATGCTCAATCAACAGACTACCTTCAGCATTATAGCTTTGACTACTATAATAAAGAGACTTTGCCTGAAGAGGTTATTACTCCTGGTCTGATTGACTATTGGGGGTATTATAATGCTTTTCCAAGATATAAATTGATTCCGAACTTTAATATCAATAAAAATACAGGAGATCTGGTGATAACAGATTCCAAGCGTGATGCGAATCCTGCTTTGGCTTCCATGTCCTTACTTAAATCAATTACTTATCCTACTGGTGGTAGGAGCGAGTTTATTTATGAACCTCACAACTACAGTGAAAAAATAGATAGGAATTCTTCTTCACAATTTAAAAATACAGTAATTCCATCAGTTGGTATGGTAGGTGGTGGTCGTATTCAAAAGATCATTAACTACAACAATAATGGAAATCAGATAGGATCCAAGGAGTTTAAATATATAAGCAATTATACCCCCAATGGCAGTAATACGAAATCCAGCGGTATTCTGTCTAATTATTATCTGAATATTTCATATTTGAAAACTCAAACGGCATATAGTAACTATGAACAATTAAATGCCTATTCGGATAATTTTATTGAAACTACCATGAACTCTGCTCCTGTATTATATTCTGAGGTCACTGAAATAGACAATAATAAAGGGTATACCAAAAGTTATTTTACGGATCAGAAGAGCCATCCTGACAGCCCGCTTTTTAAAGAGATTGAAAATGATATATCAATCAATAATAAGTATTATTCACCTCCAAATATTGGAAACATTAATCTTCCTTACCGATCCAATAATTATAAAAGAGGTAAATTATTTAAGCAGGAGATTTATGATCAGAATTTCAGAAAACTTCAGGTTTCTACAACAGATTTTATAGATATTACAGAGGATAAGCCGGGTAATTATGTTACCTATGTGACAGACAATTTACGTTCAAAGTATTTCTTTAAAATGTTTGGTGGAATGTTTGTACCCAAGAAAATGGAAACTGTAGAAATGTTCAATGCAGCTAACCTAAAAACAACATCAGAATTATTCTATGAAGGGAATTCACATTCTAATCTTACCAGAAAGACGATAACCTTCCCTGATAATAAGGTTAATACAACCACTATGAACTATGCTTTTGAAAAAGG
>NZ_JCAKRW010000026.1:0-2041 GCF_059515185.1 Chryseobacterium sp. CS2K3
AATATTACTGGCAGCAATGTGATGGACCGTGGAATCCTATGGATCCCCCTAATTGCATTGATGGATGGAAGCCAGGAGAAATTGTCGAAGTCAATAATTATTATCCTTTTGGATTGCTATATAATTATACTGCTACAACTCAGAATGCTTATCAATACAAGTACAACGGAAAAGAACTCCAAGAGACCGGAATGTATGATTATGGCGAGAGATTTTATATGCCGGATATCGGTAGATGGGGCGTGGTTGATCCTTTAGCGGAAATAATGCGTCGTCATAGTCCTTATAATTATGCTTTTAATAATCCGATTAGGTTTATAGATCCAGATGGTAGAGCTCCTTTTACTGATTACTATAATTTGAAAGGGCAACTCACAAAACATGTTGAAGATGGTAAAACGGATAAGAAAATAGTATTAACTACTAGTAAAAAGGAAGCTGATACAGATGCTGCAATAAACAATGGTCATGTTGTTAATCAGATAACTAATGACCAGATTAAACAGATCGATGATATATATGCTTTTGGTAAAACAGACAAAACAGGCACTGAGAAAGGGTTTTATTTGGGGCAGAATGGAAAATCATCAAAAACTGTAACAGGTGAAAAGACTGGAGAAGTAGGACCAAAAGCATGGGCCGAAGCTAAAAAAGATTTGCGAGACAAAGGTGATACTGTTGCTTCTGATGCGCACTTACACCCTCTTGATTATGACAATGCAGGTAATGTGGTTGCTTACGGAAAACCAACACCTTCAATGGGAGCAGGCAAAGATACAGATCCTAAAAATATGCAGGGAAATCAGCCATCTATGGTTTTGGGGTGGACGGAAATCCCAGGATCATTGCCTTCAGGTCAAATAGGAGGAACACCTTCTCCTAATACATATTCTCCTACAGTAGGATTTTATAATTCAGGAGGTTCTATTATTACAATAGATTATTCAGCCTTTAAAAAAGCAATGGAAAAAGTAAATAAATAATTATGAAATATTCAATCTGTGTTTTATTGGTTTTGTTGATGAGTTCTTGTGCATCTTTTATAGATGTGCCAAAAAATAGTATCAATAGTAATAGTATGGTATTCGATTATGGTAGCAATGAAAATAAACTTAAATATATTAATAAAGTTAATGCTTCAGCTGATCACGACATATACTACACAACGCACTTTTCAATAAAGTTACCTAAAAATATTGTTAATTGGAATGTAAGAAGTAATAATTTTTTCTTTGAATATGATGACAAGCAGATATTTTATATTTACTCTTCTTATAAAAATGAAGGACAGGAATCTGAGAATTGGGAATTAAAAAATATTGATTATAATGAAGTTTTAAAATATATAGGAGAATATTGGGATAAAAGAAAATATAACGAAAATTATCTCTATGAAGGACATAATGGAAGAGTATCGAGGTTATACACAAATGGAAAATATAAAATATTGTTTTATAATATAAAAACTGAAAATCTTCAAACATTTATTGAGAGCGCAAAAACATTTAATACAAACTTATAAACCTCTCTCCCGCACGATTGCATCGTGTGGTGGATAATAAGTAACCTTGTATTTTATGAGGTTACTTATATTAAAAGTTCTGAACTCGCAGAAAATTGTAAAAGCGGATTAAGTCCCGCATTAATAAAGGGTTTTAAAGGAATGATAAAATTTAAATGATGCACTTAAAAGCCACTTAAAGAAGTCCCAATTGGAAAAGCAGGTTACCAAATCGTTACCTACTGTTTTTAGAGTCTGAATTTTAAGTGGTTGTAATTCAGTATTTTGCTTTGTATTTCATGTTGCCTCGTAACTCAATTGAATTTAATTTTAAATATTAAAACATTGAGTTATGGAAACTACAAAAAGATCAACTTTTAAGTTATTGTTTTACCTTAAAAAAAATGCACCAAAGAAAAATGGCAACGTATCTATTATGGCAAGACTAACCATTAATGGCAGTATCTCTCAGTTTAGTACCAAGCTGGAAATTAATCCACAACAATGGAATTTAAAATATGGACGGGTAAATGGTAAATG
>NZ_JCAKRW010000027.1:0-1642 GCF_059515185.1 Chryseobacterium sp. CS2K3
AGATTGCTTCGTTACAAAGCGGAAGATATAAAGATCATTGACATACAATATAACAACCAAGTAAGGAAAAACTAAAGCGTTAAAACTTTGAGTGAGTCAGACAAACATACAATGGAGAGTTTGATCCTGGCTCAGGATGAACGCTAGCGGGAGGCCTAACACATGCAAGCCGAGCGGTAGAGATTCTTCGGAATCTTGAGAGCGGCGCACGGGTGCGGAACACGTGTGCAACCTGCCTTTATCTGGGGGATAGCCTTTCGAAAGGAAGATTAATACCCCATAATATATTTGTCGGCATCGATGGATATTGAAAACTCCGGTGGATAGAGATGGGCACGCGCAGGATTAGATAGTTGGTGAGGTAACGGCTCACCAAGTCAACGATCCTTAGGGGGCCTGAGAGGGTGATCCCCCACACTGGTACTGAGACACGGACCAGACTCCTACGGGAGGCAGCAGTGAGGAATATTGGACAATGGGTGAGAGCCTGATCCAGCCATCCCGCGTGAAGGACGACGGCCCTATGGGTTGTAAACTTCTTTTGTATAGGGATAAACCTACTCTCGTGAGGGTAGCTGAAGGTACTATACGAATAAGCACCGGCTAACTCCGTGCCAGCAGCCGCGGTAATACGGAGGGTGCAAGCGTTATCCGGATTTATTGGGTTTAAAGGGTCCGTAGGCGGATCTGTAAGTCAGTGGTGAAATCTCACAGCTTAACTGTGAAACTGCCATTGATACTGCAGGTCTTGAGTGTTGTTGAAGTAGCTGGAATAAGTAGTGTAGCGGTGAAATGCATAGATATTACTTAGAACACCAATTGCGAAGGCAGGTTACTAAGCAACAACTGACGCTGATGGACGAAAGCGTGGGGAGCGAACAGGATTAGATACCCTGGTAGTCCACGCCGTAAACGATGCTAACTCGTTTTTGGGCTTTCGGGTTCAGAGACTAAGCGAAAGTGATAAGTTAGCCACCTGGGGAGTACGAACGCAAGTTTGAAACTCAAAGGAATTGACGGGGGCCCGCACAAGCGGTGGATTATGTGGTTTAATTCGATGATACGCGAGGAACCTTACCAAGGCTTAAATGGGAAATGACAGGTTTAGAAATAGACTTTTCTTCGGACATTTTTCAAGGTGCTGCATGGTTGTCGTCAGCTCGTGCCGTGAGGTGTTAGGTTAAGTCCTGCAACGAGCGCAACCCCTGTCACTAGTTGCCATCATTAAGTTGGGGACTCTAGTGAGACTGCCTACGCAAGTAGAGAGGAAGGTGGGGATGACGTCAAATCATCACGGCCCTTACGCCTTGGGCCACACACGTAATACAATGGCCGGTACAGAGGGCAGCTACACAGCGATGTGATGCAAATCTCGAAAGCCGGTCTCAGTTCGGATTGGAGTCTGCAACTCGACTCTATGAAGCTGGAATCGCTAGTAATCGCGCATCAGCCATGGCGCGGTGAATACGTTCCCGGGCCTTGTACACACCGCCCGTCAAGCCATGGAAGTCTGGGGTACCTGAAGTCGGTGACCGTAACAGGAGCTGCCTAGGGTAAAACAGGTAACTAGGGCTAAGTCGTAACAAGGTAGCCGTACCGGAAGGTGCGGCTGGAACATCTCATTTTAGAGCGTCTTTAGACG
>NZ_JCAKRW010000029.1:0-1503 GCF_059515185.1 Chryseobacterium sp. CS2K3
CAGATCTATTACCATCTCTCTTCTTGATGAGAACGGAGAACCTGCCGTAACATGGAAAGTGAAAAATGCATTCCCGGTTAAATTATTGTCAACAGATCTGAAAGCTGAAGGGAATGAGGTAGCAGTGGAAACCTTAGAAATTGCCCATGAAGGGTTAACTATTGAAAATAACTAACATTAACTTAAAATTTTAAAAAAATGAATTACAAAACACCAGGAGTCTACGTAGAGGAACACGCAAAATTTCCACCATCAGTAGCACAAGTAGAAACAGCGATCCCAGCTTTTATTGGTTACTCGGATAAAGGTCCTAAAAATCAACCAACAAGAATTTCTTCTATGTTGGAATATGAAACAATTTTCGGAAAAGCAAATGAAGAAGCTTTCGAAATTACCATCGAGGAAGGTTCTGTAGAAGCAGATGTAGTATTAAGTCCTTTCAAAATGTATTACGCTATGCAAATGTACTTTGCAAACGGCGGTGGACCATGTTATATCGTTTCTGTTGGAAATCAGGAATCAGGATTTCCATCAACGGTAAGTCCGTCTGATTTGAAAGCAGGTCTTGCTACTTTAGAAAAAGAAGATGAGCCTACTCTTATTGTTTTCCCGGACGGAGAAGCTTTAGGTAACGGTATTTATAGTATTTACGGTGATGCTTTAAGCCAGGCAGAATTATTAAAGGACAGATTTGTTATCATGGATGTTGTGGGTGACGATGCCAATGCTGTTAAAAACTTTAGAGCAGGTGTAGGCGTTGGACCAAGTGGAGAACATTTAAAATACGGAGCTGCTTATCATCCAAAATTAGAAACTGTTTTAAGCTATAATTATAATGATAAAAAGGTAAAAGTTAAAACTGTCTCTCAATCATTTGCTGGAGGAAACGAAGGTGAAACTTACCTGTATGATTTAAAATCAAGCAACTCAGATTTATATAACCAGGCTAAAAAAGCAATTGAATCTAAGAGAGTCGTATTGATTCCGTCATCAGCCATTGCAGGTGTTTACGCTAAAGTAGACAGTACTTCAGGAGTATGGAAAGCACCGGCTAACGTTGGACTTAGCTATGTAGTAGCACCTACAGAAAAAATCTCTAACGAGGATCAGAAAGCGCTTAATATTGATGCAGAAGCTGGAAAATCTATCAATGCTATCAGAACTTTTGCAGGAAAAGGAACATTAGTTTGGGGAGCAAGAACATTAGACGGAAACAGCAATGAATGGAAATATGTATCTGTAAGACGTTTATTCAACATGGTAGAAGAATCCGTGAAAAAAGCTACAGAACGTTTCGTTTTTGAACCGAATACAGCCAATACATGGGTTCGTGTACAGGCAATGATCGAAAATTTCCTTGATCAGCAATGGAGAGACGGAGCATTAGCGGGAAGCAAGCCGGAAGAAGCTTTTTATGTAAGCGTTGGTTTAAATAGAACAATGTCTGCTCAGGATATTTTAGAAGGAAGAATGAATATCGAAATTGGTATGGCTGCAGTACGC
>NZ_JCAKRW010000030.1:0-1147 GCF_059515185.1 Chryseobacterium sp. CS2K3
GCCTTGACTATTCCGTCAGTCTCCAGCAGCTACATCCAACCGTCCCCTTTATTCGTGAGCAAGTATGGGAATATTAACCCATTGTCCATCCACTACCCCTCTCGGGTTCGCGTTAGGTCCCGACTAACCCTCAGCTGATTAGCATGGCTGAGGAAGCCTTGGTCTTTCGGTGAGCAGGTTTCTCGCCTGCTTTATCGTTACTTATGCCTACATTTTCTTTTCTATCCGCTCCACAATACCTCACAGTACTGCTTCGGCGCAAATAGAATGCTCTCCTACCAGATGTATCTTAAATACAAATCCATAGCTTCGGTAATATGTTTATGCCCGATTATTATCCATGCCGGACCGCTCGACTAGTGAGCTGTTACGCACTCTTTAAATGAATGGCTGCTTCCAAGCCAACATCCTAGCTGTCAATGCAGTCCAACCGCGTTGCTTCAACTTAACATATATTTTGGGACCTTAGCTGTTGGTCTGGGTTCTTTCCCTCTCGGACATGGACCTTAGCACCCATGCCCTCACTGCCGTAGAACATTTATTAGCATTCGGAGTTTGTCAGGAATTGGTAGGCGATGAAACCCCCGCATCCAATCAGTAGCTCTACCTCTAATAAACTTATATACGACGCTGCACCTAAATGCATTTCGGAGAGTACGAGCTATCTCCCAGTTTGATTGGCCTTTCACCCCTACCCACAGGTCATCCGAAGACTTTTCAACGTCAACCGGTTCGGTCCTCCACTCTGTGTTACCAGAGCTTCAACCTGCCCATGGGTAGATCACAAGGTTTCGCGTCTAATCCTACTAACTATCCGCCCTATTCAGACTCGCTTTCGCTCCGGCTCCGGTACTTAATACCTTAACCTCGCTAGTAAAATTAACTCGTAGGCTCATTATGCAAAAGGCACGCCGTCACAGCATATAGCTGCTCCGACCGCTTGTAGGCGTACGGTTTCAGGTTCTATTTCACCCTTCTATTCGAAGTGCTTTTCACCTTTCCTTCACAGTACTTGTTCACTATCGGTCTTTCAGGAGTATTTAGCCTTGGAGGATGGTCCCCCCATATTCAGACAGGATTTCACGTGTCCCGCCCTACTCATTTATCATCTTTATATGCCTTTCGAGTACAGGATTATCACCTTCTA
>NZ_JCAKRW010000031.1:0-1057 GCF_059515185.1 Chryseobacterium sp. CS2K3
ATAACAACTTCTTCAATACCTCACAAGTTTAGTTAATACAAAGTTTATAATAAAATATCAATTGTGAATAACTTTCAAACTTAACTAACTGTTTTATTAATACTTACTGATTCATCGTCACTTATCCACAATATGAAATTGTTTTTTTGAAAGTACTGTGATAAGCTTTGGTCATGTTATAATAGTACTTTAGTAGGTATAATATATGACAGTGGATATTAATTATTATACATCATTATAAGTACTATCATAAAAAATACGAGACTACCTTTCTAAGTTTTAGCTGAAGCAAAAAAAGACGATTAATTCATTTGATTGGGCTAAAGCTCAATTCTATTGATGGGTTCTTATTTCTCGGATAATAGGGATAGGATCTTTTTAATGCTAAACAATGTATTGCTTCAAATTATATTATGCTCACATGATATGATTATAATAGTTAATAGAATAACAAGAAGATGATACTAAGGAATAGAGCTGTATAAAATAAAAGAAAAATACTCAGCCATCGCTACTCTTTTTGTAACTATGTAGGACTCCAAACAACAATATCCATAATTATTGAGATCAGATAAGTAGTATACATTGCAAATCATATTCAATAACAGCGGACTTAGCCTGCTTTATGATTAATAGACAATCCATTGGCTTTAGCAAAAACTGGAGGTATGCCTTTCTTCTGAGCTGTATGTCTCTTCAGGAATAAATAATCGGAACTTAAGCTAGCATATTTTCGATCCTGTTTCAAAAGCTGGAGGGATAATATTGCATTTATGTAATGTAATTTAACGCAAAGATTTATTTTCCTGCTCCCCAACTTTTAGCGAGCAAAGAATAGAATCAACTTCGTTGATTGAACGAAGCGAATGTATATCCATAAGCTTCATCATAATCGATTGCAAATCGATTTCTTCTTATCTCACTTAAAATAAAACGTACTTAAAATAAACTTTGCGTTAAACTTAAATGGGAACAATACAAATAATATCCTCTTGCTCAACTTTTGTGATTGATTCGGATTTTCTTAGGGGTACTTAGCTTCCCTTGAGTATATAGC
>NZ_JCAKRW010000032.1:0-865 GCF_059515185.1 Chryseobacterium sp. CS2K3
AATGTTCCCGTTGTATTTAGGTTTTACTTTTAAATCTGAATAATCATTGTTGGGTGTTTCCTGCCCCTCTACTTTATTGTAGTTGATTTTATACCCAAACAGATCGCTTCCTAAGTTGGAAGGATCATTTATCTGCGTCATCCACCCTCGGATATTATACTGATAATTAACCGTCTGTAATGGTGATCCAAGGCTGATTCCGCCCACTTTTTTAGTAGTAAGCTGTGAGAGTTCATTATAATCATTCTGAGCAAGAATTTCTTCAGGATTAGAATCTATCTTGTGTTTATGAACCAAGAGCCTGTTCTGATGATCATAAGTAAAAGTCTCGGTGATCACTTTTTCAGTATCCGTAGTCAGCCTTTTGTGTTTTGTAACAACAATTTGAGGAACTCCCGCAAAATCAAGTTTAGATTCTGTTCGGGTATATCCTCCCAAGTGATTGATAGAGTGTGTTCCAATAACTCTGCCTTTCAGATCATAATAAGTATAATTCTTGGTCCAGTTATCATCTTCAATATTCTTAACAAAGCTCATGACAGGAAGTCCTTTGGTACTTCTTCCCTCTGGTGATGGAGAGCCTGTAAGTGTTGTTTCTCCCTGAATATTGGATGGAAAAGGAGAATTGAAATCGTAATTGGGATAGGTATCATAATAGTTGACCGAGTACACCTTTTCTATATGATCACCAGGATAGGCTACATTGCTGTATTTTATACTCATGCCTGCAGAAGTAAAACCTGCTGCATCCCGACCTTCTGTTGCCGGTTTTCCGTTATCAATATAATAATCAATACTTCCTTGTACTTGCTGCCTAACAAACTGTGATCCAATATTGGCTATACCGGTAAATACCACACGGGAG
>NZ_JCAKRW010000033.1:0-769 GCF_059515185.1 Chryseobacterium sp. CS2K3
AGTGATCAGATAAGCTCCTTGTACTAAAGCCTGGGTGTTAATTTTAGTCACTCTGTTCTTAGTTTTCAGGTTTTGTAATTGCCTCCCACCCATATCATACAGCATAATATCAGCCTCTTTAAAATCAAAGCCGATTTCTACATAAGCATAGTCTGTGACAGGATTCGGATAGATCTTGATGTCATATTTTTCAATCAAATCATTTACCTGTTTGTCACCCAGTTTTACAATTTTCCAGTTCTCTTTACCTAATTCCTCGGCACTGGTTCCGGCTAGGATAATAGATCCGTCTCGGTTTAATTTTAAATCGGAAAGCCTTTCTTCTCTTTTTCTGGATTCTCCCTTCACATGTTTTCGCCACTGTTCATTGCCGTTTCCATCTAAATACAACATCCAGAAGGTCTCATCATCGGTTTCTATTCTTCCTTCGGCTTGAGTATAACCTCCTAATAAAATTCCTTTTGAAGATTTATCATCTGCAGAATGAATGATGCTCATTCCCATTAAAACATCGCGGTTTTTAAAGCTGTAAGATTTTTGCCACTGCTCATCGCCTTTTTCGTTCAAAGCAATCAGCCAAAGATCTGTTCCTTCCTGGATTCCTACTGTTTTGTTTCCTGATCTATCGGATCTTGATTCACCACCAATGACGTAACCGTTTGAAGTTAAAGCAAGCGTTCTGAGATGATCGTCTTCTTTTCCTCCATAATTCTTTTCCCATTCTACTTTTCCATTTTTGTCAAGTTTTATGATCCAATAATCACCTTCT
>NZ_JCAKRW010000034.1:0-750 GCF_059515185.1 Chryseobacterium sp. CS2K3
AGGAACTATTTGCCCTTCTTTATCACTTCCGCCTTTTCTCCATCCTGTTTTGGTCTGTACCATCACTTCCCAATGTGCTTTGGGTACCTGCAAAGGATTTTTAATAAGCTGTAAAGGATTCAGCCAGCCATTTATTGTAGTGACAGAATACATTTCCTGTTTTCCTATTACAGGCTTGTTGTTTCCGATGATCGTTAATTTTCCCATATTTGTGTTTGTGTTTATTCGCAGATATTTAAATCTTCTTCCTGTTCATCCTGAAATTCTTTGTAGTCAAGCAACGGGTTAATATTCTGTTGCTGTTTTGGATCTGCATTCCTGACATTCTGTTGAGTGATTTCCGCAGTTTGCCCATGTTCTTTTATGGTTATTTTTCCTCCTGTTGTACACATGAGTTCAGAAAGTTCTGTAATACAGCTTTTATTCATAACCTTTACTTTCTCATAAGCTTTTTGCCATTTTCCTGTCGGAGCAAATGCACAAGGTAAATAACCACCTGAACTTGGTTTTAGCTTGCATTGCCCAAAACTGGGACCTGGTGGGGTGAATTGCACATCATCTTCCGTAACGGCTAAATAACCTGCTTGTCCTTCTTTGTTATTCCAATAATGTTTCTGGTGCGATGTTACTTTAAACTGTGGAAAGTGATCCCCTTGATTACACTGAGCTTTTCCTTTTTGGATCACGAAATATTTACCATCGTGAGGTAATGAATTTTCTGACATCATATTGTGATTTTGGTGTTTTTTA
>NZ_JCAKRW010000035.1:0-750 GCF_059515185.1 Chryseobacterium sp. CS2K3
TGGCACCATTTGCCCTTCTTTATCACTTCCGCCTTTTCTCCATCCTGTTTTGGTCTGTACCATCACTTCCCAATGTGCTTCGGGTACCTGCAAAGGATTTTTAATAAGCTGTAAAGGATTCAGCCAGCCATTTATTGTAGAAACAGAATACATTTCCTGTTTTCCTATTACAGGCTTGTTGTTTCCGATGATTGTTAATTTTCCCATATTTGTGTTTGTGTTTATTCGCAGATATTTAAATTTTCTTCCTGTTCATCCTGAAATTCTTTGTAGTCAAGCAACGGGTTAATATTCTGTTGCTGTTTTAGATCTGCATTCCTGACATTCTGTTGAGTGATCTCCGCAGTTTGCCCATGTTCTTTTATTGTAATTTTTCCTCCTGTTGTACACATGAGTTCAGAAAGTTCTGTAATACAGCTTTTATTCATAACCTTTACTTTCTCATAAGCTTTTTGCCATTTTCCTGCCGGAGCAAATGCACAAGGTAAATAACCACCTGAACTTGGTTTTAGCTTGCATTGCCCAAAACTGGGACCTGGTGGGATGAATTGCACATCATCTTCCGTAACGGCTAAATAATCTGCTTGTCCTTCTTTGTTATTCCAATAATGTTTCTGGTGCGATGTTACTTTAAACTGTGGAAACTGATCCCCTTGATTACACTGAGCTTTTCCTTTTTGGATCACGAAATATTTACCATCGTGAGGTAATGAATTTTCTGACATCATATTGTGATTTTGGTGTTTTTTT